>NZ_JAPEOX010000001.1:3962963-4267806 GCF_026340675.1 Streptomyces sp. NBC_01264 | reverse complement strand
TGCGCCGCGACCTCAAGGCCCTGGACCGGGCCGGGCTCGTGCGCCGGGTGCACGGCGGCGCCATACCGGCCGGCCGCCTCGACTTCGAGCCGGACCTCACCGAGCGCGAGTCCACCGCGGCCGACGAGAAGGACCGCATCGCGGCCGCGGCCCTCGCCGAACTCCCCCACGGCGGCAGCGTCGTCCTCGACGCGGGCAGTACGGTGGCCCGTCTCGCGGCCGCCATTCCGGTCGACACCGCGCTCACCGTGGTCACCCACGCGCTGCCCGTCGCCGCCCGGCTCGCCGACCACACCGGCATCGACCTCCACCTCGTCGGAGGCCGCGTCCGCCACCGCACCCGCGCCGCGGTCGACGCTTGGGCCCTGCGCGCCTACGCCGAGATCCGCGCGGACGTCCTCTTCCTCGCCACGAACGGCTTCACGGCCGAGGGCGGTCTGACCACCCCCGATCTCGCCGAGGCCGCCGTCAAGCGGGCCGCGATGGCGGCAGCCCGCCGCGTCGTCCTGCTCGCCGACTCCGCGAAGGCGGGCCAGGAGCACTTCGCGTGCTTCGGCACCTTCGCCGACGTCGACCTCCTCATTACGGACCAGGGGCTCAGCCCCGCCCACAAGGCGGCGATCGAGGCCGCCGGTACGGAAGTTGTGCTCGTATGATCCTCACCGTCACCCCCAATCCGTCCCTCGACCGGACCTACGAAGTCCCCTCGCTGGACCGCGGTGAGGTACTGCGCGCCACCGGCGACCGGGTGGACCCCGGGGGCAAGGGCGTGAACGTCTCCCGCGCGGTGGCCGCCGCGGGCGTCCGTACGACGGCGGTCCTGCCGCTCGGCGGCGCACCGGGCACGATGATCGCCGAACTCCTCGGCGCCCAGGGCGTGGACGTCACGGCGGTCTCCATCGCCGGCCAGACCCGCTCCAACATCTCCCTCGCCGAACCCGACGGCACCCTCACCAAGATCAACGCCGTCGGCCCGACGCTGACCGCCGAGGAATCGGCGCTCCTCCTGGAGACGGTCCGCACCTGCTCGGGCGGCGCCGCCTGGATCGCCTGCTGCGGCAGCCTCCCGAGGGGCCTCGCCCCCGAGTGGTACGCCGACATCGTGACCCGGGCCCACGCCGCGGGCGCCCGCATCGCCCTGGACACCTCCGGCCCCGCGCTGCTCGCGGCGCTGCCGGCCCGCCCGGACGTGATCAAGCCGAACGCCTCGGAGCTCGCGGCGGCCGTGGGACGGCCCCTGGCCACCCTCGGCGACGTGCTCAAGGCCGCGGAGGAGCTGCGCTCGCTGGGCGCGGGCGCGGTCCTGGCCTCCCTCGGCGCGGACGGTCAGCTCCTGGTCTCCGAGGAGGGCACGTACTACGGCACGGCGGCCGTCTCCTCGGTCCGCAGCAACGTCGGCGCGGGCGACGCGTCCCTCGCCGGCTTCCTGATCGCGGGGGGTACGGGCCCTGCGGCCCTGGCCGCCGCCCTGGCCCACGGCGCGGCCGCGGTCCAGCTTCCCGGCAGCGCCATGCCGGCCCCCTGCGACCTGCGCCCCGACGCGGTCCACATCACCCAGGACCTGCCCCTGGACCTCCCTCTGTCCGAAGTGAGCGACGAGCGATGAGCGAGATGATCCTCCCCGAACTGGTCGACCTCGACCTGTCCGCAGAGTCCAAGGAGGGGGCGGCACGTGCCCTCGCCGAACGGATGGTGGAGCTGGGCCGGGTCACCGACCTGGACGGCTTCCTGGCCGACGTGGCGGCCCGCGAGGCCCAGATGCCGACCGGTCTGGAGGGCGGCATAGGCATCCCCCACTGCCGCTCCACCCACGTGACGACCCCCACCCTGGCCTTCGGCCGCTCCCCGTCGGGCATCGACTTCGGCGCCCCGGACGGCCCGGCGGACCTGATCTTCCTGATAGCGGCCCCCGCCGGCGCGGACGACGCCCACCTCTCCATCCTCTCCACCCTGGCCCGCCGCCTGATGCGGCCCGACTTCGTGGCCACCCTCCGCGCGGCAGCGACCCCGGAGGAGGCGGCAGCCCTGGTCGCGGGCGAGCCCGAAAGCCCAGCCCCTCCAGCACCCACTCCAGCCCCTCCGGCGTTTGAGGAGCGGGGGTCCGGGGGCGGAGCCCCCGAAGGGGCCGGGCGGAGCCCGGTTTCGGGAAGGGGCGGGGTGGGGGAGAGCCTCGCAGGGCAGCCGTTCCGAGTGGTGGCCGTCACGTCCTGTCCCACCGGGATCGCGCACACCTACATGGCCGCGGAGTCCCTCCAACAGGCCGCCGCCGAGGCAGGAATCGACCTCCAGGTCGAAACCCAGGGCTCGGCCGGCTTCACCAAGCTCACCCCCGAAACCATCGCCGCAGCCGACGCGGCCGTCTTCGCCCATGACGTCCCGGTCAGGGACAGGGCCCGCTTCGCCGGCAAGCCCACCGTCGACGTAGGCGTCAAGGCGGGCATCAACCGCCCCGCGGAACTCCTCCAGGAGGCCCGCGACAAGGCGGCACGCGGCGAGACCACCACCGCCCCCACCCCGGTGGAAGAGGCCGGCGAGGAGCAGGACGGCTACGGCGCGAAGCTCCGTACCTGGCTGATGTCCGGCGTCAGCTACATGGTCCCCTTCGTCGCCGCCGGCGGCCTCCTCATCGCCCTCGCCTTCGCCATCGGCGGCTACGAGATCAACAACGCCCCCTCGGTCGCCGAGCACTTCGTCTGGACCGAGGCCGCCAGCTGGGCCGCGCTGCTCTTCCAGACCGGCGGCCTCGCCTTCGGCTTCCTGGTCCCCGTACTCGCCGGCTACATCGCCTACGGCATGGCCGACCGGCCCGGTCTCGTCCCCGGCTTCGTCGGCGGCGCCGTGGCCCTCACGATCGACGCCGGATTCCTCGGCGGCCTGATCGCCGGTCTCATCGCGGGCGGCACCGTACTCGCCGTCCAGAAGCTGAAGATCCCCACCGCCCTGCGCGGGATCATGCCGGTGGTCGTCCTGCCGCTGATCGGCTCCGCCGTCACCGCGTTCCTGATGTTCCTGGTCGTCGGCAAGCCCGTGGCCTCGCTCCAGCGGGCCCTCACCGACTGGCTGGCGGGCCTCTCCGGCGCCAACGCGATCATCCTCGGCGTCATCCTCGGCCTGATGATGTGCTTCGACCTCGGCGGCCCGCTCAACAAGGTGGCCTACGCCTTCGCCATCGGCGGCCTCGCCACCCCCAACGAGGGCAGCCTCAAGGTCATGGCCGCCGTGATGGCCGCCGGCATGGTGCCGCCGCTGGCGATGGCACTGGCCACCACGGTCCGCGGCCGGCTCTTCTCCAAGACCGAGCGCGAGAACGGCAAGGCCGCCTGGTTCCTCGGCGCCTCCTTCATCAGCGAGGGCGCCATCCCGTTCGCCGCGGCCGACCCGCTGCGCGTGATCCCGGCCTCCATGGTCGGCGGCGCGGTCACCGGAGCGCTCTCGATGGCCTTCGAGTGCACCCTGCGGGCCCCGCACGGCGGCATCTTCGTGATCCCGCTGATCGGCAACCCGCTGCTCTACCTGATCGCCATCGCCGCCGGTACGGCCACCAGCGCCGGCCTGGTCATCCTCCTGAAGGGGATGCGCAAGCAGGCCGCGCCCGCCGAAGCGACGCCCCCTCCGGAACCGGCGAAGGTCACCGTCGCGGCCTGACCCGACCCGACCTGGCCTGACCCGACTCGACCCGCCCAGGTCACCTCACCCGCGCGCGGAGCTCCATGGCTCCGCGCGCGGCCGTTTCGGTCTCGTAGACCTCGCACATGTGCCGCCCGTCCGGCGTCACCGTGTGCTCGACCTCCCACAGGCTGAACTCGCTCCCGTCCAGCAGGACGAAGGAGTGCTCGTACAGGCTGAAGCCGGCGTCCCGCCCGTCCGCCAGGCACTGCCGGGTGCCGAACACCTGCGTGATCTGGTGCGCGTAGGCCGACCGCAGCAGCAGGGCCACCTGCTCGCCCGGCCGGTCCGGGTTCTCCGCGCGGCGCAGTACCCGGCGGGCGTGGTCCGCGGACTCCTCCACCTCGTACTCGCGGTGCCGCGGGGCCGGGGTCGGATCGGTGAACAGCGCGCTCAGCACGGCGATGTCGCTCTCCGGCTCCTCCTCGGCCGTGACCTCCACGAGGTCCCGCGCCACCTGCGAGGGGACCTCGCCGAAGAGCCGGGCCGCCGCGAGGCAGGTCTCCGCCTTGCCGGCGAAGACCTCGTACCGTATGGAGAGGTCGGGATCCTGACGGTGCGCCAGCTCCCACAGGACCACGGAGTCACCGTCGGACAGCAGGTAGGCGTGCCGGTGTATCTCCCGCCACGGTCCCGCCGAGGGGCTGCGGCGGGTGGTGTGGAGCGAGGTCCTGTGGGCGAGCGCGGTGCCCAGCCGCTCGACCAATTCGTCCGGCAGATCGAAGGAGTTGAGGGCGCGGCCCAGGAGTCGGCCGAGGTGCGCCTCGGTTGTCTCGTGCGGATCGCTCAAGGTGGGTCTCCAGGCCGTCGCAGCTCGTCACTTCGCGGAAGCTCAACGTAACCCCTGGGTCTGACATCACGTCCGGGGTTCGGTAAAACGTCCGGGAAGCGCCAGGGGTTCCAGCCACCCCTTCAGGTCAACCTCCATGTCGATGAGCATGGTTGGGCCGGATAGCGGGCACAAGGGCGGGAGCATGACCGTATGGCAACAAATACCGTGGGCGTCCCCCGCCAGCAGGGCCGTCCCCACAACCGCAAGGACGCGGAACCGATCGCGGCCCCCCGTGCGCTGGCCTGGCTGCTGCTGATCACCGGGGCCGCCGGAGTGCTGGCCGCCTGGGTCATCACCCTGGACAAGTTCCTGCTGCTGGAGAACCCGGACTTCAAGCCCGCGTGCAGCCTCAACCCGGTGGTCTCCTGCGGCAGCGTGATGAAGAGCGACCAGGCGGCGGCCTTCGGCTTCCCGAACCCGATGCTGGGGCTGGTCGCCTACGGGGCGGTCGTGTGCGTCGGCGCCGGCCTGCTGGCCGGGGCCCGCCACCGCGGCTGGTTCTGGCTGGGACTCGACGCCGGAATGCTCTTCGGCGTCGGATTCTGCACCTGGCTCATGGTCCAGTCGCTCTACGAGATCAACGCGCTCTGCCTGTGGTGCTGCCTGACCTGGGCGGCCACCCTGGTGATGTTCTGGGCGGTCACCGCGCACACCGTGCGCGCGGGGATCCTCCCCGCGCCCGCACCGGTACGGAACTTCTTCGCCGACTTCGGCTGGGCCCCGCCCGTCCTGCACACCGGCGTGATCGGGATGCTGATCCTGACCCGGTGGTGGGATTTCTGGACCGGCTGATCCTCCCCGGACCGGTCGACGGCATGCGAGGGCCCCGGCAGCTGGACGCTGCCGGGGCCCTCGTCACTTCACGACGTCACGCCGCTTCTTCGAACGCGTCGCTCCACGGGCGCCGGTTCTGTGGACCAAGGGGTCCCGGACCGTCGATCGGGAGCGGAGATCAGCTGTTGGCGGAGACGTTGCCCGAGAGGAGCGGGATGTTGTCCAGGATGTGCGAGAGCGGCTCGTCGCCCTTGGCCTGGGTGGAGTTCTCGGCGCACTGCTGGTTCTGCGGGTTGGACAGGACGTTGACGTCCTGGACACCGATGTTGAGCAGTGCCACCAGGGACTGGGCGTTGACCTTGGCCGGCAGACCGATGCAGGGCTTGTTCAGGGTGCCCTGGACGACGCCGAGCTGCGGGCTCATGTCACCGTGGGTCTTCTGGTTGCCGTAGGCCTGCACGGCACCGTTCCCGTTGACGGTGTTGATCCCATTGTCGTTGCCGATCGCCATGGCGGGGGCGGCAGCAGCAGCGCCCGCGCCGACGGCGGCGGCGGTGACCGCGGCAGCAGTCATGATCTTCTTGAGCATCTTGATCCTTTTGTCGCACGAGTGCCCGCTAGTGGAGCGCCCTGATCAACTGCTCTTTTGGTGGTTGGTTCCGCTGCTTCACTCAAACGGCCTGTCCACGGGCAGGTTTTCCCCGGGTGGGGTGAGCCGTCCCCGGACGCCTGCGCGAAGCCCGTACGCACCCCGCAGCGGCGCGGAGGCGCCGCGCTCGTGTTGCGGTCCGTGCAACCCCTTCGCACGGTGGGTAAGGAAGCGGATCGCTCGGGTCCGCTTCTGAGCGACCACCAGAAGGAACATCCATGCACCGCACCAAAGCCTCCCGCATCCGCGTCCTTGTCCCGTCGGCCCTGGCGGTCGTCATACTCGCCGGCGCGGCAGCTCCCGCGGGCGCCGCAGAGGGTGCCGGTGCCGCCGCGAACCGGGTGGCGGCCGCACAGGAGGAGATCAACGAGAGGGTGGCGAAGGCGGGTCCCGTCGAGGACGCCCTCGCCGCCGTCTCCGAGATCCTGGCGAACCTGACGAAGAGCCTGGGCACCCTGCTGCCGGGGATCAAGATCCCCGAGATCAAACTGCCCACGCTCCCGTCCCTGCCGCAGATCCCCGCGATCCCCGCCCTCCCCGACCTGCCGATCCCGGCGATCCCGGCGGTTCCGGAGATCCCCGACATCCCCATTCCCGACGTCCCGATCCCGGACGTCCCGATCCCGGAGGTACCGGCGCTGCCGGTCTCCGAACCCGCCGCCCCGCCCGCGGCCGCGGTGCCCGCCGTGCCGGCGGTGCCGGGGACGGCGGCGGGCCTCGTCCCGAAGATCCCGTCGTTCGCGGAGTTCCTTCCGTAGGCACCGGGACCCGTACGCGGACCCGCACGCGGTTACGACTATTGGGCTGAACAGGTCTGATCGCGTGCGGAACCGTGTCGTCTGGGAAGGTGGACCGTTTCGCTCGATGTGAGCCCCGGAATCGGGGCAGAACATCGAAGAGAAGGTGCACTTCCCATGAACACTGCCAAGAAGGCCGCCCTGGTCCTGGCCACCGCTGGTCTCGCTGCGGCCGGTGCCGCCGGCTCCGCAATGGCCGACTCGTCGGCCGAGGGCGCGGCCGTGGGTTCCCCCGGTGTCCTCTCGGGCAACCTGGTCCAGGTCCCGATCCACCTTCAGGGGAACGTCTGCGGCAACTCCGTGAACGTCATCGGCGCGCTGAACCCGGCGTTCGGCAACGTCTGCGTCAACGACTGACGTTCGACGCACCACATGACTGTGGGCGCCCCCGGCGAGGCCGGGGGCGCCCACAGTCATGTCGGCGGCGGAACGGGACGGGCCCGTCAGTGCTTGGAGCCGCCGCCGTTGAGCTTCACTCCGCCCAGCAGCGGGGAGGCCTGGGTGGCCCCGTTGGCGAGGTGCATCACCTCGGCCGGAGCGTCGTTGCGGACCTCGTTGACCTTCTGGACGGTGGTCACGACCTTCTGGACGCTCTCGCCCTGCTCGGCCAGCCCGTTGCCCACGGTCTGGGGAAGCGCCGCCGACACCGGGTTCACCGAGTCGGTGACGGCCGTCAGCCCGCTCGTCAGGCTCATGGGGACGGCGGGTGCCTCGGTGGCGGCGAAGGCGGGGGAGGCGGCGCCGAGGGCGGCGACGGATCCGACGACGACTGCGGCGACCTTCGAGAGCTTCATGTTCGAAATCCTTTTCCAATGGTGGCCAGTGGCGACCGTCGCGCCACTTTCGACCTGGTTAACGATTCCCCGGCGCCACGGAAACGCGGAACCGAACACGGCAACGGCCGGAGAATCCGACAAGGATTCTCCGGCCGATATTTCTTCTGATTACCGGTATTGCCGTCAGGCGGCGTTGCGGGACCTGCGGTACAGAAGGGCGCCGCCCAGGATCAGGGCCGTGGCCAGGGCCGCCGCGGCGCTGGGCTCTCCGGCACCGGTCGCGGCGAGCTCCTGGTGCGTGGGTGCCGAGGGGGGCGCCACGACGGGAACGGCTTCGGGACCGGGCGCGGGCGCCGGAACCGGGGCGGGTGCCGGGGCGGGCAGCGGTGCCGGCGGGAGCGGGACCGGCAGGTCACCGGCGGGGGCCGCCGGCGGCTGGTCGGCCGGGGGCACTACCGGCGCGGGGTGCTCCACGACCTGGCTGCCGTGCGGGGGCATCGGCGCGGGAGCCTCCTCCGCGACGGGAGCCGGAGCGGGCAGCGTGTGCGGAGCCTCCTCCACTACGGGCGCGGGGGCCGGCGCCGGAAGCGGCTGCGGGGCCTCCTCGACCGGGGCCGGTGCCGGTACGGGCTCGGGCTGCGGCGCGGGTGCCTGCTCTACGGGAGCAGGTGCGGGCGCGGGCGCCGGGTGCTCCGCCTCGGGCACGGGCAGCGGCCGCGGCGCGGGCGGCGCGTGGTGCGGGGCCGGCGGCGGGGGCTGCTCGGCGTGCGGCTGCGGCTCGTGCTGCGGCCGGGGCTCGGGCCGTTCCGGGGCGGGGTGGTCGTCGCACTCCTCCTCTCCGGAGTCCCCGTAGCCGCCCTGCGGGCCCGGCCCGTGGTCCTCGTGGCCGCCCCGCTGCTCGGGTCCGCGCTCTCCGTAGCCGCCCTGCTCGTGCCGGTCCTCGCGCTCCTCGTGCCGGTCGTCGCCCTGGTCGTTCTGGTTGACGTAGTGCCGTACCTGCTCGGCCTGCTGCGGGCTCAGGTAGCGCTCGTAGTCGTACCCGGCGTCGGAGCCGGTCGTGGTGGCGCAGTTGTTGCCCATGGCGGGGTTGAGGCCCGCTCCGGCGTCCACGGTGTTGCCGCACACGTTCGGCGTGAAGGTGATCGGTACCGAGACGCTGTTGCCGGCCAGCACGCCCGGTGACTGGGAGGCCTCGGCCATCGCCCCGGGTTGTGCGTAGGCCGCGCCGGTCGCGATCGACAGCAGACTGGACGCGGCGGCCGCGGTGAGCACCCCCTTGCCCAGTACCTGTCGGCTCAGTACCTGTCGCATGGGTCCTTCCCTGTCTACCGGCGCTGCGGCCGGTGCTGAATCGAAGGTGGCCTCGGAGTGCACCGCCGTGCACTCCGAGGCCACCCCGAGGAGGTCTGCCCTTGCGGGCGCAGGCGCTTCGTCAGGCGTTGACGCAGGTGTTGCCGAACGAGGGGTTCAGCAGGGCGATCACGTTGACGGTGTTGCCGCAGACGTTGAGCGGGGCGTGCACCGGGACCTGGATCACGTTGCCGGAGAGGACGCCCGGGGAGCCGACGGCCGTGCCGTCCGCATCCGAGTCGGCCATGGCGGGGGAGGCGGCACCGGCGGCCATCAGAACGCCGGCGGCCAGCACCACTGCCTTCTTGTACGTCATTTGTTTTCGTTTCCTTCCCGCAGGGGTCTATCCGCTGCAAAAATAACAACGAGTGGGCCGGGGAAAAGAAACCGGGGATTTTCGCGCGACTCCAGCTTATTCACTCAGATGCGGGTGCGTCCTGAATTGTGGCCGGATTTCTGGCCGCTTCGGAGTCCTTATTCTGGTCCCGACATGCGGCGGGGCCGCCGCGACCCGAAGGTGCGACGGCCCCACTGGCGCGGTGCTGTCAGCTGCCGGCGGAGCCGTTGCCGGACAGGACCGGGATGTTGCTGAGGATGTGCGAGAGAGCCTCGTCGCCCTTGGCCTGGGTGGAGTTCTCGGTGCACTGCTGGTTCTGCGGGCTGGACAGGACGGGGATGTCCTGGACGCCGACGTTGACCAGAGCCAGCACGGACTGGACGTTGGCCTTGGCGGGCAGGGCGAGGCAGGGCTTGTTGAACGAGCCCTGGATGAGCGCCATCTGCGGGCTCATGTTGCCGTAGGTGGCCTGGTTGCCGTAGATCTGCGAGGCCCCGTTGCCGTTCACGGTGTTGATGCCGTGGTCGTTGCCGATGGCCATGGCCTGCGGGGCCATGGCGGCACCCAGGCCGACGAACGAGGCGGCAACCGCTGCGCCGGCCGCAAACTTCTTGATCATGATGGTCCCTTTTTTGCAGGATTGCGCGGTACTCAAGCACCCGGATCAACGGCGCAACCGCGGTTCGGGTTGCGTCTCTTCACTCGGATGCCGAAGTTTCGGGCGGCACGGTTGACGTCAGGCGTTGACGCAGGTGTTGCCGAACGAGGGGCTCAGCAGGGCGATCACGTTCACGGTGTTGCCGCAGACGTTCACGGGGACGTGGACCGGGACCTGGAGCAGGTTGCCGCTCAGGACGCCGGGGGACTCACCGGTGAAGCCGTTCGCCGTCGCGCCGTCGCCGCCGTGCGCGGAGGCGAGGCCCGCGGCGCCCATCGGCAGCGCGGTGCTCGCGACCGCCAGGGTGGTGCCGCGTACCAGCCTCTTCTTCGTCTCGGCTTTTCCTTTCGGTTCGAACAATGGTGCAGCCCATAACGACCCGCCCGTCTCCAGGGTGCGTGTTATCGCCCAAAAGGCCGTATGAGCGAGTCCGGCGTGATTTCCCTCCGGACTTCTGACAAAGTTCACTCCTGTTTTGTCCCCTTGATCGAAAATGGAGACAGGGTCATGGGTTCCTCCCGCAGAATCCTCGGCACGCTCGGTCTGCTGTCCTGCCTCGCACTTTCGGTGAACGTCCCCGCATCCGGGGCCGCCGCCGCCCCGCCGGGCGCCCGGGGGCCGCTGGTCAAGGAGGCGCCCCGGGTTCCCTTCACCCAGCGTTACCAGGCCGTGCAGCACGGGGGCCTGGTCCGGGCCTCGAACTCCTCCATCGGCTGCCGCAAGGAGGAGTCCGCGCAGGCCGAGCCGTGTGCCGAGGTCAACAAGGGCGCTGCCGGGACCAACGGCGACTACGAGATGTTCTACGACGAGGTCGACAAGGACCCGGACACCTACAACTCCACCCGGGCCGAGCTCAAGGTCCCGGCGGGCGCGAAGGTCTCGTACGCCCGGCTGTACTGGGGCGGGAACCTGCGGGTCGGCGAGCAGAAGCCGCCGGAGGACAACGGCCGGGTGCTCGTCGCCGAGCCGGGCGGCTCGTACAAGGAAGTGCTGGCCGACACGGCCGTCGGGCACCGCAGCGACGCGGCCGGCGATGCCTACCAGGCCTCCGCCGACGTGACCCCGCTGGTCCGCAAGGGCGGCGCCGGGATGTGGACGGTGGCCCAGCTGAACATCGCCATGGGGCACTCGGACATGGGCGCCTGGGGCGGCTGGACGCTGGTGGTGGCCTACGAGCACCCGCAGGAGCCGGTGCGCAGGGTCTCGATCTGGGACGGCTTCGAAGGGCTGGCCGCGGGGGCCGGCGAGGCGGCGGGCGAGACGGTGGAGCTCACCGGCCTGGACGCGGCGCCCGGGGCTCAGGGGCGGGCCGGGGTGGTCGCGTACGACGGGGACCGCGGAACGCTCGGGGACTCACTCACGGTGACCGCCGACAGTGGGCGCCGGATCAGTCTCAGCGACGGAGAAAATCCTTTTAATGATGTTATGAATTCCACAATCACGGAATTCGGCGATCACTCGTTCGTGCGACAGCCCGAACATATGAATAACCTCGGATATGACGCGGACGTGTTCGATCTGAGCCCCGCCCTGTCCGGTGGTGCCCGCAGCCTGACCTTCGGGTTCACGGGTGAAAACCAGGGTCATTTCCTCGGTGTGCTCTTCGTTCAGACAGACGCGCGCCGCTGAACGTAGGAGACCACTCCACGTGCCTTCCTCTCCCTCTCCATCCCCCTCCCGGCCTCCGGCCGTCCTCCACCTCGTCCAGCCGGTCGAGGGCGGGGTCGCCCGCGTTGTCGTGGACCTCGTACGCGCCCAGTCCGCGGCCGGCCTGCGGACCTACGTCGGCTGCCCGCGCGGCGGACAACTTGCCGACGCCGCCCGCGAGGCCGGGGCCGAGGTGCTCACCTGGCGTGCCGGGCGGGCTCCCGGCCCCGGCCTGGCCGCCGAAGTCCTCGGCGCGCGCCGCCTCATCGGGCGGGTCCGGCCCGACCTCCTGCACGCCCACAGCGCCAAGGCGGGGCTCGCCGGGCGGCTCGCCGTGCGCGGGGCCGTCCCGACCGTCTTCCAGCCGCACGCCTGGTCCTTCGACGCCGTGGGCGGGGCCACCGCCGCGCTCGCGCTGCGCTGGGAGCGCTTCGGGGCCCGTTGGGCCGACCGGGTGCTCTGCGTCAGCGAAGCCGAACGCCGCACCGGCGAGTCCGAGGGGATCACCGCCCGCTGGTCGGTGATCCGCAACGGCGTCGACCTCGGCCACTTCCGCCCCGGCGGCCCGGACCCCGTCCAGGACAAGGCCCGGGCGCGGGCCGAACTCCCGCTGCCCGCCGCCTTCCAGGGCGACGGGCCGCTCGCCGTCTGCGTCGGCCGGCTCTGCCAGCAGAAGGGCCAGGACGTCCTGCTGCGTGCCTGGCCGGAGCTGCTCGGAGCCGTTCCCGGGGCCCGGCTCGTGCTCGTCGGGGACGGCCCCGACATGGAACGGCTGCGCCGCGGCGCCCCGCCCTCGGTCCACTTCGCGGGGTCCGCCTTCGACATCCGGCCGTGGCTTCGGGCCGCCGATCTCGTTGTACTTCCGTCGCGGTGGGAAGGCATGGCGCTCGCCCCGCTCGAAGCCATGGCCTGTGGCCGCCCGGTCCTGGTCTCCGACGTCAGCGGTGCCCGCGAGAGCCTCCCGCCCGGCCAGGGGCGGCTGTGCCTGGTGGAACCGGAGGACCCGACGGCGCTGGCCAAGGCCCTGGGCGGGCTGCTCGCCGAGCCGCGGCTGCTCGCCGCACTCGGGGAGCAGGCCGAGCGGCACGCGCGGATGGAATTCGACGTGCGGCGCACCACGGACGCGGTCACCGGTCTGTATCACGAACTGCTGGGCAGGCCCCGGCCCTTGAACCAGGAGCGCATCAGCCGATGACGATGGACAGCGCACCCGCCCGGCACACCGGGCAGGGCGGTACGGGGCCCGCCGGCGGCATCACCGGCACCACCAGCACTACCACCGGCGGAGCCGGCACGACCAGCACGGCGTCCGGCACGGCCACCGGTACCGCCGCCGTGCGCCGTTCCGTGACCGCCATCCACCCCCCGCGCGGCCCCAAGGCCGACCGCGCCCGGGCCACCGTACGGCCGAGCAGGGCGCGCCGCCGGGACGGGATCGCCCCGCTGCTGGCCGCCGACGCGTTCGCCGCCACGGCGACGGTGGCGGCGCTGCCCGGAACGGAGCTGCCCCTCGGGGCGGCCGCCCCCCTCGCCCTGGCCCTGGTCGCCCTGCACGCGCAGGCCGGGCTGTACCGGCCGCGGCTCGCCCCCTCCGCGCTCCTCGAACTGCCCGCGCTCGCCGGGCGGTCCGCCGCGCTGTGGTGCGGGGCCGCCGCCGTGCTGGCCGCCACCGCCCCGGGCGAGGCCCTGGGCTGGAGCGCGCTGCTCGGCGCCGTCTGCGTCCAGGTCGTACTGGCCTGCGCGGGACGCGGCCTCGTCAACCAGCTCCGCCGCCGCACCCGCGCCCGCCGCCCCGCCTCCGCCCTGGTCGTCGGACCCGGCGCCGGAGCGAGCGCGGTCGCCGCCGCCCTGCACGGGCGCCCCGAGTACGGGCTGCGCCCCGTGGGGCTCGCGGACACCGGGCCCGCCGAGGAGGGGACCGCGGGAGTGCCCGTACTCGCCACCCACGAGGACATCCGGCGGGCCGTCATCCAGAACTCCGTCCGGCACGCCGTCTTCACCCGCCCGCCCGAGGCCGACGAACGCACCGCCTCCCTGGTGCGCCTCTTCCACGACCACGGGTGCCGGCTCTGGCTCGCCGACCCGGCGGGCACCGCCAAGGTCACCGGGATGCGCGTCGCGCAGCCCGCCGACCAGCTGTGGGGGTACGCCGTCCAGCCGCTGCTGCCGCGTCCGGCCCGGCCCGTCGAGCGGTACGCGAAGCGGGTCATCGACTCCTCGCTCGCCGCGATCACGCTGCTCTTCGCCGCCCCGGTGATGGGGGCCTGCGCGCTGGCCGTACGGGTCTCCGACGGGCCCGGGGTGATCTTCCGTCAGGAGCGGGTCGGCCTGTACGGACGCCCCTTCACCCTGCTGAAGTTCCGCACCCTGCGCGCCGACGCGCACGAGTCCGCCACCCGCTGGACGGTGGCCGGCGACTGCCGGATGAGCCCGGTCGGCTCCTTCCTGCGCAAGTCCTCGCTGGACGAGCTGCCGCAGCTGTGGAACGTGGTCCGGGGTGACATGAGCCTGGTCGGTCCCCGTCCCGAACGGCCTTTCTTCGTGGCCAAGTTCAGCAGTGTGCACCCCGGGTACGAGGCACGGCACCGGATGCCGGTCGGCATCACCGGGCTCGCCCAGATCAACGGGCTGCGCGGTGACACCTCCATCGAGGACCGGGCCCGCTTCGACAACCACTACATCGACACCTGGTCGCTGTGGCAGGACCTGTGGATCCTGGCCCGCACCGCGGCCTCCTTCTTCCGCTTCCGGCTGGGGGGCAGCTAAAGCATGAGCCTTGCCGCACCGACGTCACCGACGTCGTGGTCCTGCCCGCACCCCGCCGAACTACTGCGTCGGCACTGGCCGCTGCTGCCGCTCGCCGCGACCGTACTGGCCCTCCTGATCCCCGTCCCGGCGGGTGACGCGAGCGCCTCGGGGAAGGTCGGTCCGGCCGACGCCGCCTCACTGCTGCTCGTGTTCGTCTGCGGGATCCAGGCCCTGCGGGGCCGGGTCCGGCCGCTGAGCCCGCTGGGGGTGCTCGTCCTCGGCCTCCCGGCCCTCGGGCTCGCCGTCGCGACGGTGACCGCGGGGGACCCGTACGCGGCCCTGCCCGGGTTCGTGCGCTACCTCCAGGTGTTCGTACTGGTCCCGGCGGCGATCGTGCTGCTGGTGCGGGACGCCTCGGAGTTCCGGCTGGCCGCGGGGTGCTTCGTGGTGCTGGCGCTGGTCCAGGGGGCGGTGGGCGTGGTGCAGTTCGCCACCCGTACCGGGGCCTCGTACCAGGGCGAGGACATCCGCGCCGTCGGCACCTTCGGACCCGGGGACGTCATGGGCATGGCCACCGTCGTGGCCTACGGCCTGGTCGTCGCGACGGCCGGCGCCCTCGCACCGGGGCTGCCCGCCCGGGTCCGGCGGGCCTCGGGCGCGGCGGCGCTGGTCCTGGTGCTCCCGCTGGTGCTCTCCTTCAGCCGGGGCGCCTGGATCGCCACCTTCGCCGCGGCCGGGCTGGTGATGGCCCTGGCCGGGATCCGGCGGGCCCTGAAGGTGCTGCTCGCGCTGGCCGCCGCCGGGGTCGTGCTCGTCGGCGGGTTCGGGGTCGGCTCCGCGATGGTCGCGGAGCGGCTGACCTCGATCACGCAGGTCTCCGACGCCCCCGACCAGTCGGTGACCGACCGCTACACGATGTGGGAGGCGGCCGGGTCGATGTGGCGCGAGCGGCCCGCGGTGGGCGTCGGGCTGAAGGGCTTCCCGGCCAACCGGGACTCCCACTCCGGGCTGGCGCTGTCCTCGGGCAGCGACACCGCGGGCGCGGGCCAGGGGTACATCCGCCAGCCGCTGCTCTCCCCGCACAACATGTACCTGCTGGTGCTCAGCGAGCAGGGACTGATCGGGCTGATCGCCCTGGCGGGCGGCTGGCTGGCCCTCCTGGTGGCGGGCCTGCGGCGGTGCCTGGCGGGGCCGTCCGCAGTGCGGGACTGCGGACTGGTCGCGATCGGCCTGCTCGTCTGGCAGCTCACCGACTTCCTCTACGCGGACATCGGCGGCCCGTCGACCGTCCTGACAGGAGTGATCATCGGCCTGGCGGCCTGGTGGGCGCTGCCCTCCGGGGGAGGTGCGGGTGCGCTCGCCCCCTCCGGCCCGGCGGGACTGCGGATCCCGGCCGTTCGGGCCGCCTCCGGTGCACGCGGCCGTGGCGCCGCCTCCGGGCGCGGGCCGATCGCGGTCGGCGGGGCCCCGGCCCCTGAGGGTGCGGCCGGCCGGTGACGGATACGACGCCCTGGCGGCGGCCCGCAGCCGCGGCGACCGAGGTCGCCGCGGCTGCGGGCCGTCCGCCGCGCCCGCCGGTGCCCCCGGCCGCGCCGACCACGGGTCCGGCCGAGAACGCGAGCCGCGTGGC
Organism: Streptomyces sp. NBC_01264; assembly: GCF_026340675.1. Taxonomy (NCBI): domain Bacteria; kingdom Bacillati; phylum Actinomycetota; class Actinomycetes; order Kitasatosporales; family Streptomycetaceae; genus Streptomyces; species Streptomyces sp. NBC_01264. The sequence continues at coordinate 4,251,942 of NZ_JAPEOX010000001.1, read as the reverse complement.
CGCCTCGGGCGGACCGCTGTCCGCCGGACGCGGCGCCGCGCACGTGGGCATCCCCGTCCCCGCCGGCGACGCCGCGGCGGGCCGGGTGGTGGCCACCGGCCGGCCGGGCCCGGGACGCGACCGGGACGCTGCCGCCGCCGGTACGGGGCCTGCCGGGTCCGGGGCCGTCGGGACCGCCTCGCCGGGCACCGCGAAGGGAGCGCGCAGGTCCGTACTGGGCGCCGCGACGGGCCGGGATCCGGGCGCCGAGCCGCGGCGGGGCGGCCTGCGCCGGACGCCGGGTGGCCCCGGGGTGACGGGCGACGAGCCCCGTACGGGGATCGGCGGGGCGCTCGCCAAGGCGGCCGCCGTGACCGCCGGGCTGACCGCCGCCGGGGCGGTGTTCGGGCTGGTCCGCGACCAGACCATCGCGCACCTCTTCGGAGCCGGGCACGACAGCGACGCCTTCCTCATCGCCTGGACCGTCCCCGAGATGGCCTCGACGCTGCTCATCGAGGACGCCATGGCCCTGCTGATGGTGCCCGCCTTCAGCCACGCCCTGGCCCGCCGGGCCGCCAGCAGGGCCGGGCTCACCCGGCAGGAGGCCCGCGCGCAGGATCCCGTACGGCTGCTCGTGGGGGCCACGCTGCCCCGGCTGCTGGTGCTCCTGGCCGCCGTGGCCTCCGTGCTCATCGTCGCCGCGCCGCTCGTCGTGGGCGTGCTCGCGCCGGGGCTGCCCGACCCCGGGCTCGCCGTCGAATGCACCCGGATGACCGCCCTGACCGTGCTGTCCTTCGGGATCGCCGGCTACTTCAGCGCCGCCCTCAGGGCGCACCGCTCCTTCGTGCCGCCCGCCGCCATCTACGTGTCGTACAACGTCGGCATCATCGGGACCATGGTCGCCCTGCACGCCCTGTGGGGGGTGCGCGCGGCCGCTGCCGGGGTCGCCGTCGGCGGGATGCTGATGGCCCTGGTCCAACTCCCCGCCTTCATCCGGAACGTCGGCTTCGGACCGCCCCGTGCCAAGGGTGCCCCCCGCTGCCAGCGCGACCGCGACCGGCCCACCCTGATCGCCTTCGGGGTGATCGCCCCGGTCATCTTCTTCGCCGTCTTCCGGCAGTCCCAGGTCCTCGTCGAGCGGTTCCTCGCCGCCTCGCTGCCGTCCGGCGCCATCTCACACCTCAACTACGCGCAAAAAGTCGCGCAGATGCCGATGGTGCTCTCCCTGATGATCTGCACCGTCACCTTCCCCGTCGTCGCCCAGGCCATGGCCGGCGGGGAACGGGACAAGGCCCGCAGGCGGGTCGAGCGGGACCTCGCGCTCGCCTCGCTCGCCGTCCTCATGGGCACCGCGCTCGTCATCGGGTACGCCCCCCAGATCATCCAGGTCCTCTTCGAACGCGGGGCGTTCACCCACGCCGACACCGAGGCCACCGCCTCCGTCATGCGGGTCTACGGCCTCGGCCTGCTCGGCCACTGCCTCGTCGGGGCGCTCTCGCGGCCCTTCTTCTCCACCGACCGGCCCACCTGGTTCCCGGCCCTCGCCATGGGCTCCGGACTCCTCGTCAACATCGTCGCCGGAGCCTTCGCCGTCGGCTGGTGGGGCACCTACGGGATCGCCGCCGCCAACGCCGCCGGCATCTCCACCACCGCCGTCCTGCTGCTCACCGGACTCGGCTCGCGGATCATCGCCATCCAGGTCCGCCGCGTCGCCATCAGCATCGGCCGGCTCTCCGTCGCGGCCCTCGCCGCCTGCGCCACCGGCTGGATCGCCGGACCGATGATCCCCGATCCGCTGGTCAGCGCCGCCCTCGGCTGCCTGCTGGTCCCGGCCATGTTCGGCGCCACCGGCATGGCCATACGGGCCCTGGAGGTCACCGCCCTGCCGGGCCAGCTCGCCCAGCTCACCGCTCACCTCACCTCCCAGCTCACCCAGAGGTTCCGCAATGTCCGCTGACACCGACACGGCGCGCCCCGCCGCCGCGGCCCCCGCCCGCCGCACCGGCTCGCCGTGGGTCCTGATGTACCACTCCGTCGCCGAGTTCACCGATCCCGCGGAGGACCCGTACGGCATCACCGTCACCCCACACGCGCTGGAGGCCCAGCTGCTGTGGCTGCGCTCCCGCGGGCTGCGCGGGGTGTCCGTCGGAGAGCTGCTGCGGGCCCGCGTCGCCGGGAGGGACGCCGGACTGGTCGGGCTGACCTTCGACGACGGGTACACCGACTTCCTGACCCGCGCGCTGCCGCTGCTGCGCCGCTACGACTGCACCGCCACCCTCTTCGTCCTGCCCGGGCGGCTCGGCGTGGACAACGTCTGGGACCCGCTGGGCCCCCGCAAGCCCCTGCTCACCGCCGAGGGCATCCGCGAAGTCGCCGCCGCCGGACAGGAGATCGGCTCGCACGGGCTGCTCCACCAGGACCTCACCGCGGCCCCCGACGACGTACTGCAGCAGGAACTGCGCGGCAGCCGCGAGCTGATCCGGGAGCTGACCGGGACGCTGCCCGCCGGATTCTGCTACCCGTACGGGCACCTCGACGCCCGGGTCGTCGCCGCGACCCGGGCCGCCGGCTACGGCTACGCCTGCGCCATCGACCCGGGCCGCCTCGCCGGACCCCACGCGATGCCCCGTACGCACATCAGCCAGGCCGACGGCGGACCGCGGCTGCGGATCAAGCAGGTGCGCCACCAGGTGCGGGAACTGCGCCGGGCGGTGCACCTGTGACCCCCGGGAAGGTGCTGCACGTCATCACCGGACTCGGTGTCGGCGGCGCCGAGCAGCAACTGCGGCTACTGCTGCGGCACATGCCGATGCACTGCGACGTCCTGACGCTGACCAACCCCGGCCCGGTCGCGGAGGGGCTGCGCGCCGACGGGGTCCGGGTCGTCCACCTCGGGATGCGCGGCAACCGCGACCTGGGGGCGATGCCCAAGCTGGTCAGGTTCATCCGGCGGGGCCGTTACGACCTGGTCCACACGCACCTGTACCGGGCCTGCGTGTACGGGCGCCTCGCGGCCCGGCTCGCGGGCGTACGGGTGAGCGTGGCGACCGAACACTCCCTCGGGGCGGGCGAGATCGAGGGCCGGCCGCTCTCGGGCGGGGTCCGCGCCCTGTACCTGGCGAGCGAGCGGCTGGGAGCCGCGACCGTGGCCGTGTCGGACACGGTCGCGGCCCGCCTGGAGGCCTGGGGAGTGCCGGCCGGACGGGTGCACGTAGTGCCGAACGGGATCGAAGCCGTGCGGTTCCGCTTCGACGAGGGCGTACGGCGGGCCACCCGGACCCGGACCGGGCTGCCCGAGCGGGCCTTCGTCGTCGGCGGCGTCGGCCGGCTGGTGCCGGGCAAGCGGTTCGACGTCCTGGTCCGGGCGGTGGCGGCGCTGCCCGGCGCGCACCTGCTGCTCGCCGGGGACGGGCCGGAGCGGGCGGCCCTGCGCCGGCTCGCCGCCGAGCTGGGGGCGCAGAGCCGGATCCACCTGCTGGGGGAGCGGGATCCGCTGGGCGATTCCGCCGACGGGCGGACCCCGGGGATCCCGGCGCTGCTCGCCGCGATGGACGTGTTCGTGTCCGCCTCGCGGGAGGAGGCCTTCGGGCTGGCGGTGATCGAGGCGCTGGCGGCGGGGCTGCCGGTGCTGCACGTCACCTGCCCGGCGATCGACGACCTGCCCGCGGCGCAGGCGCCCGGGGCGCGGCGGATCGGCACCGGCACGGAGGAACTCGTCGCCGCGCTGCGGGGGCACATGGAGGCCGGCGCGATGCGGCTGCCGCCGCCGGGGGTGGTGCGGCGGTACGACATCGGGCGGTCGGCGGCGCAGCTGCTCCACGTGTACGACCACGCGATGGCCGCCTCGGCGGCCGGGGCCCGGAGGGCGGTGGCGCTGCCCGGTCCCGGCCGGGGGCCCCGGGGTGCTGACCCGGCGGGTCCGGAGAGTGCGGTGCCGTTGCCGGGGACCCGTCCCCGGACCCCTGCTCCTCAAATGCCGGAGGGCCCGGATTTGCCGGAGGGCCCGGATTCGCCGGAAGGGCTGGATTCGGGCTCGGGCCGTCCGGAAGGTGCGGCGTCGCTGCCACGGGCCGCCCTGGGTGGAGAGGCCGGCTGATCCGTCATCCGTAGGGGTCCGCGGAGAAGGACCCGAACCGCACCACCCGTCAAGGAAAGAGGTACGCACATGGCGGACACCGCCGACCAGAAGAAGTCCACCCACCGGCGCCGGGTTCGGCTGCTGTCGCCGCCCGCGTGGTGGCCGCTGCCCGCCGCCGCGCTGCTGGGGCTCGCCGCGGGCGGGGCGTACGGGGTGCTCAAGGCGCCCGAGTACGCCGCCACCAGTTACGTCGTCGCGGTCCCCGACGACACCACCGAGCCGGCCACCGCCCTCGGCTTCGCCCAGGCCTACGCCCGCATCGCCACCAGCAGTTCGACCCTCGCGTACGCCCAGCCCCGCGCGGGCATCGGCGTGGCGCAGCTGCGGACCCAGGTCCGTGCCGAGACCTCCCCCGAGTCCCCGATGATCGCCATCACCGGGACCGCGAAGAGCGCCGGCGAGGCGGCCGACATCGCCAATGCCGTGGCCGACGCCCTGTCGCTGAGCAGCAACCAGGCCGCCAAGAACACCGGCGTGCAGCTGCTCCTCTTCAACCAGGCCGTCGCGCCCAGCGACCCCGCGACCGCGTCCCCCGCCCTGAGCGGGGCGGTCGGGCTGTGTGCGGGCGGGCTGCTGGGCGGGCTGTGGCTGCTGGCCCGGCCGACGGCCGCCCGGCGGCGCGGCGAGGGCTCCGTCGAGGAGGGGCTGACGGAGTCGCCCGTGGAGAGCGTCGAGGAGTACGCCTCGCTGCCCGCGCAGGGCGAGCCGGCCGCGGCCAAGGAGAAGGAGTCGGTGCGATGACCTCCGGCTCCGCCGGGGCCCTGTCGGTGACGCTGTGCCGCGATCCCCGGCAGTTCGCCGCGCTGGAGGAGCCGTGGAACCGGCTCGTCCGCGGCTGTCCCACCGCCACTCCCTTCCAGAGCCACGCCTGGCTGCACTCCTGGTGGCTGTCCTACGGCAAGGACGGCCGGCTCCGCATCGTCCTGGTGCGGCGCGGGGAGGAACTGGTCGGCGCGGCCGCGCTGATGCTCGTACACCGGCCGATGCCGCTGCTGGTGCCCCTCGGCGGGGGCATCACCGACTACTTCGACGTGCTCGTCGCCGCGCGGTACGCCGACCAGGTCGTCCCGGCCCTGGCCAACGGTCTGCACCGGGCCGCCCGGGGCGCGGTCGTCGACCTGCGCGAGGTGCGGCCGGGTGCCGCCGCCGAAGCCGTGTACGCGGCCTGGCCGGGGATCGCCAGCAAGCTCACCGATTCCACCTGCATGGAGCTGCCGGCCATGCCCTTCGACGAGCTGGTCAAGCGGATGCCGGCCTCCGGCGCCCAGCGGGTGCGGGCCAAGCTCCGCAAGACCGACGCGGCCGGGATCGAGGAGCACGAGGTCACCGAGCAGGAAGTGCCGCGAGCGGTACGGACCCTGCTGCGGCTGCACGAGAAGCAGTGGCGCGGCCGCGGGGTGACCCCCGAACACCTCAAGCCCCGCTTCGCCGAACACCTGACCCGGGCCACGCGGCGGATGGTGCGCGCCGGGGAGGGCCGGCTGGCCGAGTTCCGGCTCGACGGCAAGGTGGTGGCCGCCAACCTCACCCTGCTCTCGGGCGCGCTCAGCGGCGGCTACCTCTACGGCGCCGATCCCGATCTGCGGGACCGGAAGGTGGACGTGGCCACGCTGCTCCTGCGCTACGAGGCCACCCGCGCGCTCGCCGAGGGACGCCCGGTGGTGAGCTTCCTGCGGGGCAACGAGCCGTACAAGAACCACTGGCGGCCGCGGACGGTGGTCAACCAGCGCTTCCTGCTGGCCACGGCCGCGCTCGCGCCCCTGCTGCGACTGCACGAGTCGCAGGTGACGGGGCGCGAGCGGGCGGTGGACGTCCTGCGGGAGGCGTTGCCGGCCGCCAGGGACTGGCGGGCGCGGCTCAACGAACTGCGGGTCCGATGACCCGGTCGTTCCGCCTAGAAGGGCCAGAAGCCGGACTCCTTGCCCCAGTCGACCTTGACGCAGACCGACTGCTTGCCGACCAGCTTGGAGAGCCACTCGCCGAAGTTGATCGGCACGCACCACTCCGTGCTGTTGACGGGCGGGGTCGGGGTCGTCGGCTTGGGCGGCTGGGACGGCTCGGGCGAGGGCACCGGGGACGGGACCTCGGGGCTCGGCTTGGGTACGACCGGGCTGGGGCTCGGGCTCGCCGGGACGACCGGGCTGGGCTCGACGGGGCTGGGCTCCACCGGGCTGGGGACGGCCGGGCTCGGCTCGACCGGGACCTGGGGGCTCGGGACCACGGGCGAGGGCGTCGGGACGACCGGGCTGGGCTCGACCGGGCTGGGCTCGACCGGGCTGGGCTCGACCGGGCTGGGCTCGACCGGGCTGGGGACGACCGGGCTCGGGACGGCGGGACTCGGGACGGCCGGGCTCGGCTCCACCGGGCTCGGGGCGACCGGGCTGGGCTCCGCCGGGCTGGGCTCGACCGGGCTGGGCTCGACCGGGCTCGGGGCGACCGGGCTCGGGACCTCCGGGCTGGGGAGCACGACCGGCGGGGTGACCACCGGTGTCGGGATCTCGGGCGTGGGGACCTGCGGGGTCGGGATGACCGGCGTGGGCACCACGGGGGTGGGGACGACCGGGGTCGGGATGACCGGATCGGGCCGCTGCGGGGTCAGCGCCTCGCGGAAGACCTTCGTCGAGGCCGGGTTCTGCTTGCACTGCCAGACGCCGTGCGGGCAGTAGTCGGTGATGGTGTGGTAGAGCGGCTTCTGCTTCTCGATCCACTGCAGCATGCGCCGCACGTACTCCGGGTTGTCCCCGTTGCGGAACAGCCCCCACTCCGGGTACGAGATCTCTTTGCCGTGTGCGCGGGCGAAGTCCACGTGCTGCTGGAGCCCGTACGGCTGGCTGATCTGGTCGTCGAAGGTCCGGCCGGGAGCCTGGTCGTACGAATCCATCCCGACGATGTCGACCACGTCGTCGCCCGGGTAGCACTTGGTCCAGCCGATCGCGTCCGTGCCGCGGTTCGGGGTGAAATCGAACTTGAACTTCTGGCCGGGCACGGAGCGCATCGTGTTGACCACGCGCTTCCAGTACGCCTTCCAGTTCTCCGGGTCGGGTCCGCAGCGGTGGGTGTACGTGGTGCCGTTCATCTCCCAGCCGAGCACGATCACCGTGTCCGGGACGCCCAGCGCCACCAGCCGTTCGGCGAGCTTCTTGAAGTGCCGGTCGTACTGGCCGTCGGCGCCCGCCCGGATCAGCTGGGTCACCTGGTAGTCGGGGACCCGGGCCTCGTTCCGCTCCTGCATGGGCACGTTGAGGACGAACATCCGGTCGTCCCGCTGGCGCCGCCACTGCGCCCAGTCGTCGAGGAAGCTGACGTTGCCCTCGATGCCGGCCCACTGGTCACCGGGCAGATAGGTGTGCCCGACCCGGATCTCCTTGCCGCCCAGCCAGTTCGACAGGAACGGGATGCGGGCCACTCCGGGAGGCCCGTAGTCGAGGTAGGCGCCCATGGCGATGTCGGAACCGGTGCTCTGCTCCTCGGGGGCCGCGAGGGCGGCCCCGGTGGCGAGCAGCCCGGCCGTCACCGTTCCGATGCAGGTGCTCGCCAGTCGGCGGCGTGGTCTGGGCATGGCGTCTCCCGAGCTTTCCTGAATCGGTGTGCTTACCAAAGACGTTAGGCATCACATCTGACGAATGGCCTGTCCGGTGACGTCCGCCTAGGCCATTCGCACCTGCGCACCCTCCCAGCTTGGTCCGACTAGGTGAAAGACACCGTTCCCATGCACGCGCATCCCAGCCAAGTGCCCGCAGTTCTGCTCAGACTCGATCGGAATCCGTTCCACCACGGAACCCTCGGCGCCGTCAGATCCCTTGGGCGCGCGGGTGTGCAGGTCCATGCCGTCGTCGAGGCTGGGGGAGGTCCCATGGGGCGTTCGCGCTACCTGCGTGCCGTGCATCCCGGACCCTCCGGCGGGCTCGACCCCGAGGCGCCCGAGGCGTTGCTGGAGTGCCTGACCGGGGTCTCCGAGGTGATCGGCCGTCCGGCGGTGCTCATCGCCATGGACGACCTCAGCGCGATCGCGGTGTCGCGGGTCGCACCGATGCTGACGGACCGTTTCCGGATCCCCCATCAGCCCGACGACCTGCCGGCGCGGGTGGCGGACAAGGCGGAGCTGTCGCGGCTCTGCGCCCGGTGGGACGTACCGCACCCGGAGACCGTGATCCCGGCGAGCGCGGCGGAGGCGGCGGAGGCCGCGTGGCGGCTGGGGCTCCCGGTGATCGCCAAGTGGAGCCGGCCGTGGCTGCTGCCCCAGGGCACCGGCCTGCGCAGCACCACCCTGCTCCACGCGGCCGCCGAGGCACGGCGGCTGTACGAGCGGGCGGAGGAGGCGGGGAGCCGGCTGCTGCTCCAGCGGTACCTGCCGGCCGGGCCGGACACCGACTGGTTCTTCCACGGCGCGTTCGGCCGGGGCGGGCGGCCGCTGATCACCGGGTCCGGGCGCAAGGAGATGTCCTGGCCGGTGCGTACGGGACTGACGGCGGTCGGGCGGTGGCTGCCGGATCCGGCGGTGGAGGAGGCGGGGCTGCGGCTCGCCGAGCGGCTCGGCTACCAGGGGATCCTGGACCTGGACTTCCGCCGGGACGAGCAGGGCGTCTTCCGCCTGGTGGACTTCAACCCGCGTCCCGGGGCGCAGTTCCGGCTCTTCACGGACGCGGGCGGCCTGGACGTGGTCCAGGCGATGTACCTGGACCTGACGGGCCAGCGGGTCCCGGAGCCGTCCGGCGGACCGGGCCGGGTCTTCGTGGCGGAGAACTACGCGCTGCTCGCGGCGGTACGGGGCCGCTCGCTCCCGCGCCGCCCCCCGGCTCCGCCCGCCGCGGCGGGAGCCGCGACGGCCCCCGCGCGGCGGAGCCGGGAGCGCAGCGAGGTGGAGGCGGCGTGGTTCGCGGCCGACGACCCGCTGCCCTTCCTGGCGATGCTCGCCGCCTTCCTGGGGCGGGGCGCCTTCAAGGGCCTGCGGATGCTGCGCGGGGTCCCCGAGCAGGGCCGCCGGACGGCCCGGGCGGTGGTCCGCGCCCCGCGCCAGCGGGGCCGGGAGGTGCCCCCGGCCGCCGCGGGGCCCGGCCCCCGGTCCGCCCCGCCGGAGGCCCCGGCGGAGCCGGACGAGCTGGTGACGCGGTGACGCGGTGACGCGGTGACGCGGTGACGCGGTGACGCGGTGACGCGGTGACGCGGTGACGCGGTGAACCGGCGGCGCGGTGAACCGGTGACCCGATGGGGCGCAGGGGTACGGGGCGCAGGAGCAGAGGGCGCAGCACGCAGGGCGTCGCGCGGCGCGGGTGACAGGGGACGAAGCATGAGGGTGGAGGGACTGCGGTGACACGGATGGATGACCTCGTGGTGGTCGGGGCGGGGCCCTACGGGCTGTCGATCGCGGCGCACGCGGCCGGTGCGGGGCTCGGGGTGCGGATCCTCGGGCGGCCCATGGCCTCCTGGCGGGACCACATGCCCGAGGGCATGTACCTCAAGTCGGAGCCGTGGTCCTCCAACCTCTCGGCGCCCGGGGGGCGTTACACGCTGGCCGAGTACTGCGCGGGCCGCGGGATCGCCGCCGAGCACGGAACTCCGCTGCCCATCGGGACGTTCAGCGCGTACGGGCTCTGGTTCGCCCGGCACGCAGCACCCCCGGTGGAGGAGGCGACCGTCACCGAAGTCACCCCGCAGGGCGGGGGTTTCCTGATCCGCACGGCCGAGGGGCCGCCGCTGCTCGCGCGGACGGTCGCGCTGGCCGTGGGCGTGATGCCCTTCGTCCGGTACCCCGAGGCGCTGCGGGGGCTGCCCGCGGCGCACTACTCGCACAGCAGCGACCACCGCGACCTGACCCGCTTCGCCGGCCGCGAGGTCGCCGTGCTCGGCGCCGGGCAGGCGGCCCTGGAGACCGCGGCCCTGCTCGCGGAGAGCGGGGCCCGGCCGTGCCTCGTGGCCCGGCGCCCCCGGCTGAACTGGAACACCGTCCCGCAGCCGCTGCGGCGGCCCCCGCTGCGCGCCCTGCGCGATCCGCACAGCGGCCTGGGCACCGGCTGGCGCAGCTGGGCCTGGTCGGAGCTGCCCTGGGCGGTGCGCCGGCTGCCCGCGCCCACCCGGGAGCGGATCGCGGCGACCGCGCTGGGCCCGGCCGGAGCCTGGTGGCTGCGGGAGCGCTTCGAGCGGCGGGTCCCGGTCCTGCTCGGGCACCGGCTGCGGCGGGCCGTCCCGGCGGGCGGGCGGACCCGGCTCGGGCTGGCCGGCCCCGCCGGGGAGTCCGTCGTCCTGGACACCTCGCACGTGATCGCGGCGACCGGCTTCACCCCGGACCTGGCCCGGCTGGAGCTGCTCGACGCGGGGCTGCGGGCCGCGCTGGCCACCGTAGGGGAGAGCGGGACGCCGGAGCTGAGTCCCGGTTTCGAGTCCTCGTGGCCCGGACTGTTCTTCGCGGGGCTGCTGACCGCTCCCTCATTCGGCCCTTCCATGCGATTCGTGCACGGTGCCGGCTTCACGGCGGGGAGACTGGTGTCAGGAGTCCGCAAGCGTCTGGGGGCCCGGAGCCCGCTGACGGGATCCACCGGCACGCCCCGGAACGACCGGGCTCCGGCTGCCGGGCATAGAGCGTGAGAGCCGGTCACACGACGTGAGAGGTGTCGCGATGAGCGAGGAGCGCGCACAGGGCCGGGGCTGGGTGAGGATTCCGGCCAGCCGTGCGGAGCAGCCCGGCACGACGAGGGCGGCGCCCGCGCAGCCCTACGGGCCGTCGCCGTACGCGCGGGACTCCGCACCGCAGGGCCCGTACCCGCAGGACCCGTACGCGCATCTCCAGCACCCGCGCGGGCAGCATGCTCAGGCCCCGTACGCGCAGGCCCCGTACGACCCCTCGATGATCTACCTCTCCCTCGTCAAGCGCTGGCAGGAGGCCGGACGCACCCTTCCGGGGCATCCTGACGAGGAGTGGGAGCGGCTCATTTCCCAGCCGTGCTGGCCCGGCCGTTAGGTGGTGTGAGTCTCGTGGCAGCGGCGGAGCGACGCGACAAGAGACCGGAGGTCCCCGGGAGCACGGGGGCCGCCGGGAGTCCCCTCATCGGCCCGGGCGAGCGGCTCGCGCTCAACGGCATGGGCAGCTTCGAGTGGGACCTCGGTGCGGGGACCCTGGACATGGACGAGGCCGGTAGGGCGGTCTTCGACCTGGACCCGGAGGACTTCGACCACACCCCCGACAGCCTGGGGCTGCGGATCCCGATCGACGACTCCGCGCGGCTGCGGGACACCGTCCAGGGCGTCCTGGACGGCGGGGAGGAGACGTACGGCCAGTACTTCACGGTGCAGCGGCGCGACGGCCGCGACCAGTGGACGCACACCCAGGGCCGGGTCCTGCGGGACGCGCAGGGGCACCCGGTGCGCATCGTCGGCATCGTCCGGGACGCGACGGCCGAGCTCACCCACCTCACGGTGCTGCGCAAGCTCGAGTCGGCCCGCGCCCAGCAGGCGACCATCGTGCAGCGGACCACGGAGGCCCTGTCGCGGGCGGTGACCGTCGATGACGTGACGGCCATGCTGACGGGCGCCGGGGCGCTGGAACGGCTCGGCGTCGACGGGATGGCGCTGGGGCTGGTCGAGGGCGGCCACATCAAGATCATCGCGCTCAGCGGGGAGTCCCTGGAGATCCTCAGCGAGCGCAAGTTCACCCGGCTGGACGGCTCGCTGCCGCTGGCGCAGGCGGTGCTCAGCAGGAAGGCACGTTTCGCCACCTCGCTGACGGAGCTCGCGGTCGAGTTCCCGCTGCTCGCCGACTACCTGAACCGCATCCAGTACGACGCGGCCGCCTACCTCCCGCTCATCGCCCAGGCCGAGGCCATCGGCGGGCTGGTGCTCTTCTACCGGCGGCGCACGGAATTCAGCCCCGAGGAGCAGAACCTCTGCCTGGGCCTGGCGGGCATCGTCGCCCAGTCGCTCCAGCGGGCGCTCCTCTTCGACCAGGAGCGGGAGTTCGCCACCATGCTCCAGGCCGCCATGCTGCCGCGGCGGATCCCCGAGATCACCGGCGGGGAGATCGCGGTGCGCTACCACTCGGCCTGGAGCGGCCGCGAGGTCGGCGGGGACTGGTACGACGTCATCGCCCTGCCCCGCGACCGCGTCGGCATCGTCGTGGGCGACGTACAGGGCCACGACACGCACGCCGCCGCCATCATGGGCCAGCTGCGCATCGCGCTGCGGGCCTACGCGGGCGAGGGCCATCCGCCCTCCACCGTGCTGGCGCGCGCCTCCCGCTTCCTGGCCGAGCTGGACACGGAACGCTTCGCGACCTGCATGTACGCGCAGGTGGACCTGGAGACCGGAGGCGTACGGGCGGTCCGCGCGGGCCACCTCGGACCGCTGATCCGGCACACGGACGGGCGAACGGGCTGGCCCAACGTGCGCGGCGGCCTGCCGCTGGGGCTGGCCACCGTCTTCGAGCAGGAGGAGTTCCCCGAGACCCGGCTCGACCTGGTCCCCGGGGAGACGCTGGTGCTGTGCACCGACGGGCTCGTCGAGGAACCCGGCACCGCCATCACCCAGGGAATGGACGCCCTGGCCCACGCGGTCCGCAGCGGCCCGCAGGAGGCCGGCGCACTCGCCGACCACCTCTCGGACCGGCTGTGGGAGCGCTGGGGCTCCGGCGACGACGTGGCCCTGCTGGTGCTGCGCCGGGCGCCCGACCCGGGCACGCACCGGGCGCCGCGGATCCACCAGTACGTCCACCAGGCGGACCCGGAGGGGCTCTCGGAGGCCCGCTACGCCCTGCGGCAGGCGCTGCGCGACTGGGGCATGCCGGAGCTCGCCGACGACGTGGAGCTGGCGGCGGGAGAGCTGCTGGTCAACGCCCTGCTGCACACCGACGGCGGAGCGGTGCTGACGATGGAGGTGCTGCCCGAGCCGGTCCGGCGGATCCGGCTGTGGGTCAAGGACCGCTCCAGCGTATGGCCGCGGCGGCGCACGCCGGGGGAGTCGGCGACCACGGGGCGCGGGCTGCTGCTGGTGGACGCGCTGGCCACGCACTGGGGCGTGGAGTCCCGGGGCGACGGCAAGGCGGTGTGGTGCGAGTTCTCCGCGGCGGGCAGCGCGGTGCGGAACGCGCCGTGAACGCGCCGTGACCGCGCCTTCACGTCGAGTTGTGGGCCGACGGGGACGGGGTGATGATGCCGCCATGGAACGGTTTCTGTGGAACCTGCCGTGCGCCGGCTGAGCAAGCGCGCGGTGACGGGAGTCCTGGCGCTGCTGCTGTGCGCGGCCGGGGCGGCGACGGCGGTGGACTGGTCGACCGGGCGTCCGGACACGGACCCCGGGTGCCAGACGGTGGCCTTCATGTCGATGACGGGCGAGGCGCCCGCGTGCCGGTGACGGGGGCGCTCGCGCCCGGGCTCCGGTAGCGGCGGCTACCGGAGGGGCGTACGCGCGCACCGCGGGCGGTGACCGGCGGGCCGTGGCCAGCGGGCGGTGACCAGCGGGGCGGTGACTACCGGTGGTCGATCACCCGGACCGGGTGGACGTCCTGCGCGACCGTGTCGATCGACCGGGGCAGCAGGCCGCCGCCGAAGCGGATCTCCTGCAGCTCGGCCCTAGCCAGCGCCTGGCCCTCGTGCACGCCCGGGGTGAGCCGGAGCGTGCCGTGGGCCGACCAGTCGTGCACCTCGCCGTCGCACTGGGCGTCGCCGCCGCCGATGCTGAGCCGGACGTCGTCCTGCTCGACGGTCGCCTTGATCTGAACCGTCCCCGAGGGTGACGGGGCGGTGCAGTGGTACTCACCGAAAAGGTGGATCGTGCCGTCGGGGGCGATGTGCGCTTCCGAAGATACGTAAATGTCATTTCCGTGAATGCCGCCGCCGGGGGTCGCGGCATTCGCCGGGGCGGTGAATACCGCCGTGGCGCCCAATGCGGCGAGTGCGGCCAAGGCCATGCGGGGGCCGGTCGTGGCCATCGTTCCTCCTGTTGGACGAGGTGTGCAAGGGGTTGCGGAATTCCGCCGGAACGCATTGTGCTGGCATATGGAGGTCAATGCGTTCCGCGGGATCGTGTCGGTGTGTGCAATTGCCCGCTCGGGCGCGTGAGACTGACCGGAATACGTTCCCGAAGATCCCCGAAGGGATCCCGCATGCGTCAGTCCGCTCTTGCCACGGCCGCCCTCCTCCCGCTCCTGCTCTTCGGTGCCACGGCCTGCTCCGGCGCCCCGGAAGGGGCCGCGCTCGCCCCGGCCGCGGTACCCGCCGTGCCCGTGGACGACGGTGCGCCGGGTGTCGGGGACGATCCCGCCGCCGAGCGGGACGGAGTGGCGCGGGCGGCCTCGAAGGACGCCCATGTGGGTGACTCCGTACGGGTCAGGGGCCGGGAGGTCGGCCGCCACCTTCAGGTGGTCCTCGGCGCCTACGTCGATCCGGCGGTCAGCGTCGAGAAGAACTTCGCCCCGGCGGCGGGCAAGCGCTGGGTGGCCGCCTCGATGTCCTTCGTCAACGTCGGCGGAGCCTCGTACGGGGCTCTCGGGCGCATGTGGGCGCTCGACGGCGCGGGGCAGCGGCACCCGGTGGTGCCCACGGGCGAGCTCACGACCGGCAAACCACTCGTCTTCGATTCGCTCTCGGTCGGTGAGCGGGCCGAAGGGTGGGTGGTGTTCGAAATTCCGGAAACCGCGCGCATCGTGCGGCTCCAGTACCAGGACGCGAACATGGTGGCGAATTCCGGAGGTGGATTCTGGGCGGTCTAGCCCGCCCGGGTGAAACGGCGTCAAAGGGCCGGGCCGTCGACCACTAAGGTGCGGCGCATGACTTCTACCCAGGCCGAACTCGACCGCTCCAAGCTCGGCACCCTTTCGGTGCTCGCGTGGATCGGCGACCCCGAAGAGGCCCACGACATTCCCTATCTCCTCGCCTACATCCTCGGGGACGGTCCCGACGGTCCGGCGGCGAGCGAGGCGGCCGCCCGCGGGCTGCTGGAGGAGATCGGCCTGCCCATCGGCGACGTGGTGATGGACGGAGTCCGCAACCCGGCCTCCTTCCCGGTGCAGATCCTCCTGGAGGGCAACCAGATCGCGCTGACCCTGCCGGGCATGAACGCGAAGTGCATCGCCCCGCCGGAGTGGGTCAAGGCGGCGGACGACAGCGGGCAGGCGTACTTCCTCTTCGCCACCCGCGCCTGGCCCGAGGCGGTTCCCGGGCAGCCGGTCGAGGCCGAGACGCTGCAGGCGTTCGCGGGCGACACCGAGGTGCTCAACCACAGCGCCCACGCCGTCCTCGCGGTGCGGCGCCTGCAGCGCTAGGCATCCCGCGCCTCCGCGCGCGCGGGCGCGGCCGGAAGGCGCGCCGCGCGCCGGACCCCGCTCCGGCCGCCGGGCTCCCAGCCCGCTCGGTGGCCGGTACGCCTGGTGCGGTGGTGCCCTGGTGCGGTGGTGCCGTCCCGCGGGCCGGCCTAGGGCCGTTCGAAGGCGAAGCGCAGGGAGCGGACCCGGTTGTCGAAGCTGGAGCCGGCCAGATCCGGCAGGCCCACCGCGCGCAGTCCGACCGGGCGGGTCAGCAGCTCGCGGAAGAGCGCCTTCATCTCCACCCGCGCCAGGTGGGCGCCCAGGCAGAAGTGCGGCCCGCCGCCGCCGAACCCCAGGTGCGGGTTGGGGGAGCGGGTGATGTCGAAGGCGTCGGGGTCGGGGAAGACGGCCTCGTCGCGGTTGGCGGAGGTGTAGTACAGCACCACCTTGTCGCCGGGGACGAACGCGTGTCCGCTCAGGGTGTGTTCGGCGACGACCGTGCGGCGGAACTGAATGATCGGCGTGGAGTGGCGGATCATCTCGTCCACCGCGCCGTCCGCGTGCGCCTCGAAGTCTCCTACCAACAGGTCGCGTTGGTCCGGGTGATCGGTCAGTAGGGTCAGGCCGTGGGTGATGGCGTTGCGGGTGGTCTCCACCCCGGCCACCATCAACAGGGAGAAGAAGGAGCCGAGTTGACGGGCGCCGAGCGCCTCGCCGTCCACGTTGGCGCAGACCAGGGCCGAGATCAGGTCGTCGGTCGGATTCTCGCGCCGCTCCCGCCCGATCCCCGCCACCATCCGCTGCATCCGGGCCAGGGCCCGC
The DNA here is from genome assembly GCF_026340675.1 of Streptomyces sp. NBC_01264. NCBI lineage: Bacteria > Bacillati > Actinomycetota > Actinomycetes > Kitasatosporales > Streptomycetaceae > Streptomyces > Streptomyces sp. NBC_01264. The sequence goes on along the minus strand of NZ_JAPEOX010000001.1, from coordinate 4,235,773 downwards.
AGTCCGCGTCCGGGCATCCGCAGCCGGGCCGTCAGGCCCCGTTCGACGCCGATGTTCTCGGAGGCGTGGTTGACGCGGTCGGCGATCTCGGCGCGGTAGCGCTCCGGGATGCCCATCATGTTGCAGATGACCTCCAGGGGCAGCTTCGAGGCCACCGCCTCGACGAACTCGTCCGGCCGCCGGTCCAGTACGTCGTCCACGATGCGTGCCGCCACCGCGTGGATGTCCTCCTCGGCCGTCGCCAGCAGCCTCGGGGTGAAGGCCCGTTGCACGATCTTGCGCAGCTGCGCGTGCTCGGCACCGTCCAGGTTGACCATCGAGTCCCCGAACAGCGCCCTTACCCAGCGGGCCGGCTCGGGCGTCGTCACCCCGGGCGCGCTGGCGAACACCTTGGGCAGCCGGCTCGCCTCCTGCACGTCGGCGTGGCGTACGAGGGCCCAGTGCCCGGCGCCTTCGGGGACGAACACGGGGGAGTCCAGGGCCCGCAGGCGGGCGAAGACGGCCAGCCGGTGGGTGGGGGGCGCCTGCCAGAAGGCGGGGTCGGCCAGCTCTGCAGAGTCAGCAGCCCTGCCGGGGGCTTGACCGGGGGCTGGGCCGGGGCGTTGTGCGGGGAGCGTCATGGGCTGAAAACGGTGCCGGGGGCACGGGGGTGACGGGTCCGGGCGCGGCGCCGTTGCCGGGGGCTCTGCCCCCGGACCCCCGCGCCTCAAACGCCGGCGGGGCCGGATCGGGTGGCCAGGGACATCCCGATCACCACCGTCGCCACCGCCACCAGGCCCGCGTACAGGACGGCGTACGTGCCCGTCCACGAGCAGGCCAGTGTCGCGAGGGCGGAGACCGGGAGGGTCAGTTGCTGGGCGAGGCCCCGCTTGAAGTGGCGGGAGTGCAGCAGCCAGACCATCAGCAGGAAGACCGCGGTCGGGACGGTGACGGCCGCGTTCGCGGCGAGCTGCGAGATGTGGGCCTTGCCGACCGCGTGCTCGACCGCCACCTCGATGCCCGTGCCGATCGCCGCGCCCGAGGCGAAGATCAGCAGGTGCCCGTACCCCCACGGGATGGCCTCCCGGTTGGAGGTCAGGTGCTCGTGCATCGGTACCGCGAAGTAGATCCACCAGGCGGCGAAGACGATGAGCAGCCCGCCGGCCGCGATCGGCAGCAGTTCGCCCAGGGCCTCGTGCTCGTCGAGCGCCGACTTCACGGCCACGGTGCTCGCCGCGATCGTCTCGCCGAGCACGATGATCGTGAACAGGCCGTAGCGCTCCACGATGTGGTGGGCGTGCCACGGAGTCTGGTGGCCCCGCTCGGCCACCACCGGAACCAGCAGCTCCGCGGCGACCAGGATCAGGAACAGCCAGCGCTTGGCCCCGTCCGGGGCGAACAGCAGCGCCACCCAGCCGGCCTGGCAGACGACGAGCCCGGCCGCGTACTTCAGGGCGGCCGCGCGGGCCTCGCCGCTCTCGCCGGCGGCGGCCCGCAGCCATTGGGCGGTGAGGGCGACGCGCATGATCAGGTAGCCGATGACGGCCACCGTCCAGTCGTCCTCGTTGAAGGCCCGGCTCACGCCCGCCGCGTAGACCAGCACGCCGGAGATCTGGACGAGCGTCGCGATCCGGTACGGCACGTCGTCGCAGTCGTAGGCGGAGGCGAACCACGTGAAGTTCATCCACGCCCACCACACGCCGAAGAAGACGAAGGCGTAGCTGATCACCCCGGTGCCGGGATGTCCCTCGGCCAGCGCGTGCACGAGCTGGGCGCCCGCCTGCGCGATGGCCACGACGAAGCACAGGTCGAAGAACAGCTCCAGCGGGGTCGCGGCGCGGTGGCCCTCGTCCCGGCTGCGGGCGGTCATGGGTACGTAAGCCAGAGCCATACCGCCCAGGACAGCAGTCCTATGGGGCTCAGCAGGCGAGGCGCGCGGCCCTCAGGGCCCGTGTGCCCCGAGCGGACTCGTAGCGGGCCAGGACCAGCCGGGCCAGGCGCGGGTGGTCGGCCAGCGGCTCCGAGACCGTCCAGGCGGCCGAGGCGTTCAGGGCGCGCATGAAGCGGCCCGGGGCCAGCAGGTGCGCGGTCACCGCGATCCGGCGGTACCCGGCGGCCTGGAAGGCGGCCAGGGCTTCGGGGACGGTCGGCCCGGCGGAGGTCAGGTAGGCGGGGACCGCGGGGACGGGCGCGGCGCCGTCGTCGTACTCCAGCAGGGCGGACAGCTGGGCCGCGCAGGCTTCCGTACCGGCGTTGCCGCCCGGGCGCGAGGAACCGGCCCCGGCCACGACCACCGCGTCGGCCCGGGTGTACGGGCCGCGGCGCCGCTCGGCCTCGCGGAGCCGGCTGTGCAGGGCGCGGGTGACGTCGCGCTCGCCGCTGAGGCCCTCGGTGAGCACGCAGCCGGTGCCCTCAAGGACGGCGGGGATGTCCACGCGGCGGTGGAAACCGTCGCCGAGCAGCAGGGGGACGACCACGGAGCGCGGGTGTTCCCGTACGACCTCGGCGAGGGAGGGGCGCTGCACGTCGAGGTGGCCGACCAGGGCGTGCACCCCGCTGATGGCCTCGACCGCGGCGACGAGCCGGTCGATGGTCGCGGACGCCTCCGGGGCCGCGCTGCCGTGGACGGCGATGACGAGCATGTGGTCTGCCTCCCTGATCCACCCCGTGGGTCCCCCTCCCACGCTAGGCCCGGTGCGGGCCCGGGGCAGCCTGGCCAAGGGCCCACGGGGCGGGCCGGAGGTCCTGTGTGGAAAGGGTCGTTTCCCCGTCCCCAGGGGTCCTTTTCGGGCGTTCGGGGCCGCGCCGCCGACCTACCGTCGAAGAGTCGGAACGCATGCACGCGTGATGTCCTCGCCCGGCCGCCCTGGCCGCCCCGGGACCGCGCGGCAAGGGACACGGAGTGAGATCCATGGGGCAGACGCTGGTTGTCATCGGCCACGGCATGGTGGGTCACCGCCTGCTGGAGGTGCTCGCCGAGCGTGACGCGCTCGCCGACCCGACCCGCCCCGAACGCGGCGGCTGGCAGGTCACCGTCCTCGCGGAGGAGGAGCGCCCGGCCTATGACCGCGTCCACCTGTCGGCGGCCTTCACCGGCTCCACCGGCGAGGAGCTGTCCCTGGTCGAGCCCGGCTTCCTGGAGAAGTACGGCATCGACCTGCGCCTCGGCGACCCGGCGGAGCTGATCGACACCGCCGCCCGCAAGGTCACGGCCCGCTCCGGAGACGTGCTCCCCTACGACGCGCTCGTGCTGGCGACCGGCTCCTACCCCTTCGTACCGCCGATCGACGGCGCCGACGCCGAGGGCTGCTTCACGTACCGCACGCTCGACGACGTCGAGGCCCTCACCGCGTACGCCGCGGACCCCGGGGTCCGTACCGGTGTCGTCATCGGCGGCGGGCTCCTCGGCCTGGAGGCGGCGGGCGCCCTGCGCACCCTCGGACTGGCCACGCACGTCGTGGAGTTCGCGCCCCGGCTGATGCCGCTGCAGGTGGACGACGGCGGCGCGGCCGCGCTCCGGGCCACCATCGAATCCATGGGCGTCGCCGTGCACACGGGCGTCGGCGCGGCCGGCGTGCAGATCCACCCCGACGGGCGGGCCCAGGCGCTCCGGCTGACCAGCGGCGAGGAGATCGGCTCCGACGTCGTCGTCTTCTCGGCCGGTGTGCGGCCGCGCGACCGCCTCGCCCGCGAGTGCGGCCTGGCCGTGGGCGACCGCGGCGGGGTCGTCGTGGACGGCCACTGCCGCACCAGCGACCCGTACGTCTACGCGATCGGCGAGTGCGCGCAGACCGTCGACGGCAAGGTGTACGGGCTGGTCGCGCCGGGCTACCAGATGGCCGAGACCGTCGCGGAGGCCCTCGCGGGCGCCGGCAAGCTGACCTTCACCGGGGCCGACACATCCACCAAGCTCAAGCTGATGGGCGCCGACGTGGCCTCCTTCGGCGACCCCTTCGCCCCCGAGGGCCGCGACGGGGCCGTCTCCGTGGTCTTCTCCGACGCCCGCGAGGGCGTCTACAAGAAGCTGCTGCTGGGCCCCGACGGCGCGCTGCTCGGCGGCATCCTGGTCGGCGACGCGGAGGCGTACGGCTCGCTGAAGCCGCACGCCGGCCGGCAGCTCCCGGCCCCGCCGGAGGCCTTCATCCTGCCGTCGACCGACGGCGTGGCGCTGCCCGGCGCGGACGCGCTGCCCGATGACGCGGTCGTGTGCAGCTGCCACAACGTCACCAAGGGGCGGGTGCGCGAGGCGGTCGTCGCGGAGTCCCTCACCGACATCGGCGGCATCAAGAAGTGCACCAAGGCCGGCACGGGCTGCGGCGGCTGCATCGGCACGCTGCAGGCGGTCCTGGACGCCGAACTGGCCGCGGCGGGGATCGAGAAGCCGCGCGGGCTGTGCGAGCACTTCACCCTGACCCGGGCGGAGATCTACGAGAAGATCCGCACCGAGCGCATCCGAAGCTTCAGCGAGCTGCTGGAGTCCTACGGCGAGGGTGGCGAGGGCTGCGCCGTCTGCAAGCCGGTGGTCGCGAACGTGCTCGGCACCCTTGCCCCCGACCTCGGCATCGGACACATCCTCGCGGGCGAGCAGGCGGCCCTGCAGGACTCCAACGATCTCTTCCTCGCCAACCTCCAGAAGGACGGCACCTACTCGGTGATCCCGAGGGTCGCCGGCGGCGAGATCACGGCCGCGCAGGTCATCGCGCTGGGCGAGGTGGCCCGGGACTACGGCCTCTACACGAAGATCACCGGAGCCCAGCGCATCGGCCTCTTCGGGGTCAGGAAGGAGCAGCTGCCCGATATCTGGCGGCGCCTGGGCGGCGCCGGGTTCGAGTCCGGGCAGGCGTACGGGAAGTCCCTGCGCGCGGTGAAGTCCTGCGTGGGAGCCCGCTTCTGCCGCTTCGGCCAGGGCGACTCCATCCAGCTCGCCATCGACCTGGAGCTGCGCTACCGGGGTCTGCGCACCCCGCACAAGTTCAAGGGCGGCGTCTCGGGCTGCCTGCGCGAGTGCGCGGAGGCGCGGGGCAAGGACATCGGCGTCATCGCCACCGCCAACGGCTGGAACCTGTACGTCAGCGGCAACGGCGGCGCGACCCCGCGCCACGCCGACCTGCTGGCCTCGGACCTGAACACCGCCGAACTCTTCGCGCTGCTCGACCGGTTCCTCATGTACTACATCCGCACCGGCGAGCGCCTGGAACGGACGTCGGCCTGGCTGGAGCGGCTCGGTGGCAGCGGCGCGGGCCTGGACCACCTGAAGGCCGTCCTGATCGAGGACTCGCTCGGCATCTGCGCGGAGCTGGAGGCGCAGATGGAGCGCCACGTGTCGGCGTACGAGGACGAGTGGTCCGCGGTCCTGGAGGACCCGGCGGCGCTGGAGCGCTTCGGGACCGTGGACTTCGGGACGGCCGAGGGCGCCGAAGGCGCGGCGCAGTCGCTGGAGCCGGGCCGCGGCCGGACCGCGGTGCTGCCGGACGGTACCGAGGCGGCGGTCTTCAAGGACCGTGCGGGCGAGGTCTACGCGGTCTCCAACCGGGACCCATTCTCGGGCGCCGACGTGATCGCAAACGGCATCATGGGCTCGCGCGACGGGGTGCCCGTCGTGGCCTCGCCGATGCACAAGCAGGTCTTCGACCTGCGGACCGGCATCTGCCTGGACGACCCCGAGGTGTCCCTGCCGCTGGTGGAGCTCAAGGCCTAGGACTCCGCGGGCGACGTACGAACGCACTGTGGGCGATGGGACCTTGTCCTGTCGCCCACGCGACGTTCTCCCCTGATGTGGGGCGCCCCTGTAGGCGGACCCTAAGAAGGTCAGGGCTTTCAGCTTCATTTTCACAACCCTCCGAACATTCAGGCCCCTTCGAACTTTCAGGACATCCCATGAGTTCCGCCAAGCAGGACGCGCGCGCGGCCACCGCCCGGGTGCAGGCGCCCGATCCGGCGCAGTACCGCCCCGGTCGCACCATCACCGAGTGGACGCCGGAGGACCCGTCCTTCTGGCAGACCACCGGCAAGAAGGTCGCCACCCGCAACCTGTGGATCGCGGTGCCCGCCCTGCTGGTGGCCTTCGTGGTCTGGCAGGTCTGGAGCATCACGGCGACCAACCTCAAGGACGTCGGCTTCGGCTTCTCGCAGTCGCAGCTGTTCTGGCTGACGGCGGTTCCCGGCATCACGGGCGGCACCGCCCGCATCCTGTACACCTTCATCGGCCCGATGATCGGCCAGCGCCGCTTCACCGCGGTCTCCACGGTCATCCTGATCGTGCCGCTGCTGTGGCTGGGCTTCGCGGTGCAGGACCCCACCACCTCGTACACCACGCTGGTCGCCATCGCCGCGCTCTGCGGCATCGGCGGCGCCAACTTCTCCTCCTCCCTGGCCAACATCGGCTTCTTCTACCCGAAGCAGGAGAAGGGCAACGCGACCGGCATCAACGGAGGCCTGGGCAACCTGGGCGTCTCCGTGGTCCAGCTGCTCACCCCGATCCTGATCACCACCTCGGTGCTGGCGATCGGCTCGGGCCAGAAGAAGGCCGACGGCTCGGAGATCTACCTCCAGAACGCCGCCTTCGTCTGGGTGCCGGTCCTGATCGTCCTCGCTGCCATCGCCTGGTTCGGCCAGAACGACCTGAAGGTCGCCTCCACCCCCTTCAGCCAGCAGAAGATCATCTTCAAGCGCAAGCACAACTGGCTGATGACCTGGCTCTACGTCGGCACCTTCGGCTCCTTCATCGGCTTCGCGGCGGCCCTCCCGCTGCTGATCAAGACGACCTTCCCGGCGTACTCCGTGGCCACCTACGCCTGGATGGGCCCGGCGCTCGGCGCGCTGGCCCGCTGGGCCGGCGGCTGGATCGCCGACAAGTTCGGCGGCGCGCGGGTGACGATCCTGTCCTTCGTGGGCATGGGCGCCTCCATCATCGGCGTGATCACCTTCCTTCCGGCGGGCTCCGACCAGGGCTCCTTCTACGGCTTCTTCTTCTGCTTCCTGTCGGCGTTCTTCTTCTCCGGCATCGGCAACGGCTCGACCTTCCGCCAGATCCCGGTCATCTTCCGCGGCCAGCACCTCGCGGGCCTGACCGAGGGCACCCCCGAGTACGCGAAGGGGCTGAAGCAGGCCGAGATCGAGTCGGGCGCGGTGACCGGTTTCACCGCGGCCATCGCCGCCTACGGCTTCTTCTTCATCCCGGCGATGTTCGCCAACTTCGCCGTGACCAGCGCGATGTGGGGCTTCGTCGCCTTCTACGCCAGCTGCGTCATCGTGGCCTGGTGGTTCTACGCCCGCAAGGGCGCGGAGGCGCCCAGCTAACCGGGAGCCCTGGCTGGTCAGCCCGGGTGCGGGGTCGCTGCGCGAGCGGCAACCCGACCGCGCCCGGGCTTCCTGGGGCTCCGCACCAAACCCCGCGCCCCGGACACGGCGCCTCAAACGCCGGCGGGGCTGGATTCGGCCAGGCCCGCGGTCGACCGCCACGCCGTTGCCGCAGGCCGGCCCCCGGATCCCCGCGCCTCCGCACCGACACTGAAAGGCCGCGCCCGTGCTCGGCATGTTCCTGCAACTCGCCGTCATGGTGGCGGCCATCGCTCTCGGGTCCCGCAAGGGCGGGGTGGCCATGGGGCTCTGGGGCGCCGTCGGGGTGTTCGTGCTCGCGACGTTCTTCGGGGTCACCCCCGCCGACACCTCGGGCATCGTGGACGTGATGCTGATCATCCTCGCGGTGATCATGGCGGCCGCCGCGATGGAGGCCGCGGGCGGCATCGACTACCTGGTCGGGCTCGCAGAGAAGGCGATCCGCCGCAAACCCAGCCGTGTCGTCTACGTGGCTCCCCTGGTGTCCTGGGCCTTCACCCTGGGCGCCGGCACGGCGCACGTCTTCTACCCCCTGCTCCCCGTGATCCACGACGTGGCCCGCGAGGGAGGCGTCCGCCCGGAGCGGCCCATCGCCGTCTCCTCCATCGCGGCCACCTTCGGTATCACTGCCTCACCCGTCTCCGCCGCCATGGCGGCCATGATCGTGATGTTCGACGGGGACGGCTGGAACCTGCCCCGGATCATGGCCGTCGCCGTGCCGTCGACCCTGCTGGGCGTGGTCGTGGCGGCCACCGTGCAGTCCCGGATCGGCAAGGAGCTCGGGCAGGACACCGAGTACCTGCGCCGGCTGGCCGCCGGCGAGATCGAGGCCCCCGCCCCGGCCGAGGCCGCCCCGCCGCTGCGGCCGCGGGCGCGCTGGTCCGCGTACCTCTTCCTCGGCGGGACCGTGGCGGTCGTCCTCAGCGGTCTCTTCCCGGCGCTGCGCCCCGAGACGGCCAAGGGCCCGCTCTCGATGCCCGCCACCATCGAGATCCTCATGATGGCCGTGGCCGCCCTGATCCTGCTGCTGTGCAAGGTCGACGCCAAGCGCATACCCGGCACGGACGTGGCCAAGTCCGGGCTCGTCGCCGTCATCGGCGTCTTCGGACTGTCCTGGCTGGGGCTGTCCTTCATCGGCGCCAACGAGGCCCGGATCACCGGTGCGCTCGGCGGGGTCGCGCAGGACCACCCCTGGTTCTTCGCGATCATGCTGCTGCTCCTCTCCGCGCTGCTGTTCAGCCAGGCCACGACCACCAAGGCGCTGATGCCCCTCGGGCTCGCCCTCGGTATCCCGGCCCCCCTCCTCATCGCGATGTGGCCCGCCGTGAACGGCTACTTCCTCCTCCCCACCTACGGCACCTTCATCGCGGCGATCAACTTCGACAGGACCGGCACCACCCGGGTCGGCCGCTTCGTCGTCAACCACTCCTTCATGCTGCCCGGCCTGATCACCACGTGCGTCGCGGTATCCACAGGCTTCGCTCTGGTTCAGATCATCTGACCGGTCAAGCCTCCAGGGTCGTCTTTTCGAGAATCTTGTGAAAGTTTTCACAAGTGCACGATGGACCTTTGACCTGCTCAAAGTGCCAGGTCAGCCGGGATGGGAGACCCTTGGGGCTGGGGATCAGGGGACCTTCGGGCCCCAGCTCAGGACCAACGCGGCGCCAAATGATCGATCAAAAGGCGTGCAATGGATGCAAGCAATGAGGCGATCGGAAGGTGCGGGCGATGACTGCCACCCCTGCGGAAACCACGAAGAACGGCGAAGCCTGGAACGGCTTCAAGGGCGGCCTGTGGCGCGACGCCATCGACGTCCGCGACTTCATCCAGCAGAACTACACGCCGTACGAGGGTGACGACACCTTCCTCGCCGGTCCCACCGAGCGCACCACCGCCGTGTGGAAGGCGATCACGGACAAGTTCCCGGAGGAGCGCGAGAAGGGCGTCTACGACGTCGCCTACGACATCCCGTCGTCGATCACCGCGCATGCCCCCGGTTACATCGACCGCGACAAGGACCTGATCGTCGGCCTCCAGACGGACGCCCCGCTCAAGCGCGCGATCATGCCCTACGGCGGCTGGCGCATGGTCGCCGGCGCGCTGGAGACCTACGGCTACCCGGTCTCCGACGACCTGGAGAAGGTCTTCACGGAGTACCGCAAGACCCACAACGCCGGTGTCTTCGACGCGTACACCCCCGACATCCGCGCCGCCCGAAAGGCCGGCATCGTGACCGGCCTGCCGGACGCGTACGGCCGCGGCCGCATCATCGGCGACTACCGCCGCGTGTCCCTCTACGGTGTCGACCGCCTCATCGCCGTCAAGAAGGAGGAGAAGGAGGAGATCAACTCCCTCCCCGCGGGCAACCGCTCGCTGGAGGAGACGATCCGCCTGCGCGAGGAGCTCTCCGAGCAGATCCGCGCCCTCGCCGAGCTCAAGGCGATGGCCGCCTCCTACGGGTGCGACATCTCCGGCCCGGCCACCACCGGCCGCGAGGCCATCCAGTGGCTGTACTTCGCGTACCTGGCCGCCGTGAAGGAGCAGAACGGCGCGGCCATGTCGCTCGGCCGCACCTCCACCTTCATCGACGTCTACCTCCAGCGCGACATCGAGGCCGGCATCCTCACCGAGGAGCAGGCCCAGGAGCTGGTCGACGACTTCATCATCAAGCTCCGCATCGTCCGCTTCCTGCGCACCCCCGAGTACGACGAGCTCTTCTCCGGCGACCCCACCTGGGTCACCGAGTCGATCGCCGGCATGGGTGAGGACGGCCGTCCGCTGGTCACCAAGACCTCGTTCCGCTACCTCCACACCCTCTACAACCTCGGCCCGGCCCCCGAGCCGAACATGACCGTCTTCTGGTCGCCCCAGCTGCCGCAGGGCTTCAAGGAGTTCTGCGCCCGGGTCTCGATCGACACCTCCTCGGTGCAGTACGAGTCCGACGAGCTGATGCGCCCGCGCTTCGGCGACGACACCGCCATCGCCTGCTGCGTCTCGGCCATGCCGGTCGGCAAGCAGATGCAGTTCTTCGGCGCCCGCGTGAACCTCGCCAAGACCCTCCTCTACGCGATCAACGGCGGCCGCGACGAGAAGTCCGGAGCCCAGGTCGGCCCGTCCACCGGCGCCCTCACCTCCGAGGTGCTGGACTACGACCAGGTCATGGCCAAGTTCGACGAGCAGATGGAATGGCTCGCCGACACCTACGTCCACGCCCTGAACGTCATCCACTACATGCACGACAAGTACGCCTACGAGCGCATCGAGATGGCGCTCCACGACCGCGACGTGCGCCGCACGATGGCCTGCGGCATCGCCGGCCTCTCGGTCGCCGCCGACTCGCTGGCCGCCATCAAGTACGCCAAGGTCACGGCCGTGCGCGACGAGACCGGCCTCGCCACCGACTACACCATCGAGGGCGACTACCCGGCGTACGGCAACAACGACGACCGTGTCGACTCGATCGCCGTCTGGCTGGTCGAGGAGTTCATGAAGAAGATCCGCAAGCACCCGACGTACCGCGAGGCCGAGCACACCCAGTCGGTGCTGACCATCACCTCGAACGTGGTCTACGGCAAGAAGACCGGCAACACGCCGGACGGACGCCGCGCCGGCGAGCCCTTCTCCCCGGGCGCCAACCCGATGAACGGCCGCGACACCCACGGCTACGTCACCTCGGCGCTGTCGGTCGCGAAGCTCCCGTACGGGGACGCCGAGGACGGCATCTCGCTGACCAACACCGTCACCCCCGACGGCCTGGGCCGCACCCCCGAGGAGCGGATCAAGAACCTGGCGGGCGTCCTCGACGGCTACATGGCGGTCGACGGCTTCCACATGAACGTGAACGTGCTCAACCGCGACACGCTCATGGACGCCATGGAGCACCCGGAGAACTACCCGCAGCTGACCATCCGCGTCAGCGGGTACGCGGTGAACTTCGTCCGCCTCACGCGCGCTCAGCAGCTCGACGTGCTGAACCGCACCTTCCACGGCTCTCTCTGACCCTTACGAGAGCCCACGAGCACGCGCGGCCCGGGGCCGGCCGTCATCCGGCCCCGGGACCGCGCGTCACCAGATCAGCCCACGGAATCTGGAAGCTGGAGCACCTGCCATGACCGTCCTCTTCGGTACGAGCCTTCCCGTCGGCCACGCCAACGCGATCAGCGTGGGCCTCGGCCAGCTCAGCGCCGGCCAGACGCCCGCCGCCGCCGCGACGCAGCGGCCGAGCGAGGGCACGGTGCACTCCTGGGACCTGTCCACCGGGGTCGACGGCCCCGGGACCCGGTTCGTGACCTTCCTGTCCGGCTGCCCGCTGACCTGCCTGTACTGCCACAACCCCGACACCATGCGGATGCGCAATGGCAAGCGCACCTCGGCCGACGACGTCATCGCCGAGGCCCGCAAGTACACCAAGTTCATCTCCGCCTCCGGGGGCGGCGCCACCATCTCCGGCGGCGAACCGCTGCTCCAGCCGGTCTTCGCGGGCGAACTGCTGCACCGGATGAAGAACGACCTCGGGCTGCACACCGCCCTGGACACCTCCGGCTTCCTCGGGGCCCGCGCCACCGACGCGCTGCTGCGCGACGTGGACCTGGTCCTGCTGGACATCAAGTCCTGGGACCGGGAGACGTACAAGCAGGTGACCGGCCGCCCGCTGGAGCCGACCCTGGACTTCGCCCGCCGCCTCGCCGACCTCGGCAAGGAGGTGCACCTGCGGTTCGTGCTGGTGCCGGGACTGACCGACGCCCGGGACAACATCGAGGGCGTGGCCGCCTTCGCCGGCGGCCTCGACAACATCTCGCGGGTCGACGTACTGCCCTTCCACAAGCTCGGCGAGAGCAAGTGGGAGGCGCTGGACATGAAGTTCACCCTCCACGACACCCCGTCGCCGACCGCCGCACAGGTCGCCGAGGCGAAGGAGATCTTCGCCGCGCAGGGACTGAACGCGGTCTGAGCCTCGGGTTCCCCTCGGTTCCCCTCCCGAGCCCTCACCCGAACGGCGCACCCGTAAGTTCCATATAACGGGCCGAATCGGTACATACCACCTAGCGTGGTGCTGTGTCCGAGCCCTCAGATGTCATCGACGCCGCGCCGCCCCCACCGGCGCCCGAGACCCCGCCGCCGGCCGGGCGGTCCGTCACCGCACGGGCCACCCTGGCCGGCACCGTCGTCTCGCTCCTGCTCATCCTCGCGATCGTGCTCGGCAGCCGGCTGCTGCGTGACTTCGACTCGGCCCTGCTGCCGTACGCCGTCGCCACCGTCTTCCTGGCCTTCGGCGTGGCCTACCGGTACACCGTGTGGGTCTCGGCCCCCGGCGCGCGGCGCCTCTTCAAAAAGGGCATCAGCAGCTTCTGGTCGATGGACAACTTCCGCAAGGCGCCCACCGCCCTGCCGAAGATGATCGCCACGTACCTCGGCTTCCAGAAGTTCCTCGGCGCCCGCTCGCGCCCCCGCTGGATCGCCCACCAGCTGATGTTCTGGGGCTGCCTGCTCGCCGCGGCCATCACCTTCCCGCTGACCTGGGGCTGGTTCACCTTCACCTCGGAGAGCGGCGCGGGCCCCGGCTACGACATGCGGATCTGGGGCATCAAGGTCCTCGGCTTCGACGCGCTCAGCGTGCTGGGCTGGCTGATGTTCCACGGCCTGGACATCGCCGCCGTCCTCGTCATCCCCGGTGCCTCGTACTTCCTGTACCGGCGGATGAAGGACCGCGGCGCCATGACGGGCCAGCGCTTCGCCTACGACCTGCTGCCGCTGATCTGCCTGATCGTCATCTCCGTGACCGGTCTGCTGCTGACCTTCTCCTCGATCTTCCTGCACGGCGGGGGATACGAGTTCCTCGCGATCCTGCACATGGTGTCGGTGGTGTTCACCCTCATCTACATCCCGTTCGGGAAGTTCTTCCACATCGTCCAGCGCCCGGCCGCCGTCGGCATGCAGCTCTTCAAGTACACGGCCCGCCAGGACGAGCAGGTCTTCCTCTGCAAGCGCTGCGCGGAGCCCATCGACACCGCGCCCTACGTGGAGAACCTGCGCGGAACGATGAAGGACCTGAAGCTCGACTTCGACGCCTGGGCCGAGTACTGCCCGCGCTGCAAGCGGGTCCTGCGCGGCAACGCCTACCTGACCCACGTCAAGAAGGGCTTCAAGTGACCGCGACCGACCCCGCCAAGGCCGCGTCCCGGCCCGTACCCGTCTCCATCGACCCCTCCATCGCCCCGCCCGGCACCCGCAACTTCCGCGACGCCGGCGGCATCCCCGCCGACCAGTGGCACGCCGACCAGAACGGCGAAACCCTGGTCCCCACCCACTGCTGCTTCTGCGGGGTGCAGTGCGGGATGTACCTGCGCGTGGACAAGGGCGGCAAGGTCTTCGGCGTGGAGCCCCGCAACCACGACATCAACCGGATGCGGCTGTGCCCCAAGGGCATCAACGCCTACCAGCAGGTCAACCACCCCGACCGGCTGACCGCCCCGCTGATGCGGCGCTCCCGGGACGAGGAGTTCAAGGAGTGCTCCTGGGACGAGGCCCTGGACTTCACCGTCTCCGAGATCCGGCGCATCCAGGAGGCCCACGGCAACGACGCCTTCGGCCTGCTCGGCGGAGCCAGCCTGTTCTCCGAGAAGACCTACCTGGTCGGCAAGTTCGCCCGGGTCGCGCTGAAGTCCAAGCACGTCGACTACAACGGCCGCCTGTGCATGGTCAGCGCCGCCGGAGCCAACAAGCTCGCCTTCGGCATCGACCGGGCCGGCAACCCCTTCTCCGACATCCTCCTCACCGACTGCCTGCTCATCGCCGGGTCGAACGTGGGGGAGTGCTTCCCCGTGATGACCCAGTACCTGTGGGGCGCCCGGGACCGCGGCGCCTCGCTGATCGTGATCGACCCGCGCGAGACGGCCATCGCCCGCACCGCAGACATCCACGTCGCGATCAAACCCGGCACCGACTCGGCCTTCTTCAACGCCGTGCTGAACGTGGTCATCGCCGAAGGCCTCACCGACGAGGCCTACATCGCCGCGAACACCACGGGCTGGGAAGAGGTCAAGAAGACCGTCGCCGCGTACCCGCCCTCCCGGTCCGCGGAGATCTGCGGGGTGCCCGCCTCGCAGATCGTCCAGGTGGCACGGGTCTTCGCCGGCGCGGACAAGGCCATGGCCTGGCACGCCCGGGGCATCGAGCACCACTCCCAGGGCGTCGAGAACTGCCTCTCCGTGATCAACCTGTGCGTGGCCACCGGCCACATCGGCAAGCCCGGAGCGGGCTACGGCACCATCACCGGGCAGGGCAACGGCCAGGGCGGCCGCGAGCACGGCCAGAAGTCCGATCTCCTTCCCGGCGGCCGCTCCATCACCAACCCGGAGCACCGCAAGCAGATCTGCCAGATCTGGGGCATCGAGGAGTCCGAACTCCCCGGCGCCGGCACCTCCATGATGGAGATGGTCTGGCAGATGCAACGGGGGGAGATCCGCGGCCTCATCGGCATCTGCAACAACCCCTTCGTCTCCCTCCCCAACTACGCGGTGGTCAAGGACGGCTACGACACCGCCGAGTTCCACGCCCAGTTCGACTTCTTCCTCTCCGAGACCGCGGCCAACGCCCACGTGGTCTTCCCCGTCACCACCTGGGCCGAGGACGAGGGCGTGATGGCCAACGCCGAGGCCCGCGTGGTCAAGCACAACAAGGCCCAGGAGCCCCCCGCCGGGGTGCGCACCGACACCTGGGTCATCTGCGAGCTCGCCAGGCGGCTCGGTGCCGGGAAGCACTTCGATTTCCCCGGCTCCCGCGAGGTGTTCGAGGAGCTGCGCGTGGCCTCCGCCGGCACGGTCAACGACTACTACGGCATCACCTACGACCGCCTCGACGAGACCGGCGGGATCGCCTGGCCCTGCCCCTCCACCGAGCACCCGGGCACTCCCCGGCTGTTCGAGGACGGCCGGACCTACCACCCCGACGGCAAGATCCACATGCAGGTCGTGGAATGGCATCCGCCCATGGACGCCTACACCGAGGAGTACCCCCTCTCCCTCACCACCGGCCGCACCGTCGCGCATTTCCTCTCCGGCAACCAGACCCGACGGCTCGGCGCCCTCGTCGAGCAGACCCCCCGCCCCTGGGTGGAGGTCCACCCCTCGCACGGCTTCCGCAACGGCGACCCGGTACGGGTGGTCACCCGGCGCGGCAGCGAGGTGTTCCCGGCCCTGGTCACCGAGGCGATCCGCCCCGACACCGTCTTCATCCCGTACCACTGGCCCGTCCCGACGTCCGCGAACGCCCTGACCATCGACGCACTCGACCCCCGCTCGAAGATCCCCGAGTACAAGGTCTGCGCCGCCCGGATCGAGGCCGCCGAGCGGGTCGACGAGGTGCCCGCCCCGCCCACCCCACCGGGTCGTGAGGCCTATCCGGAGACCCAGGTCTCCCGCACCGACCCCCTGCCGCCCACGTCCCCCCAGGGCCGTGGCACGGCGGAGAGGAGCTGACCCGCCATGATGGGCCGCACGATCTTCATCGACCCGGGTCGGTGCATCGGCTGCCAGGCGTGCGTCTCGGCTTGCCGCGAGTGCGATTCGCACCGCGGGAAGTCGATGATCCACCTGGACTACACCGAACCCGGCATGTCCGTCGCCTCCCTCCCGAGCGTCTGCATGCACTGCGAGGACCCGGTCGCGCCCTGCGCCGAGGTCTGTCCCGCCGACGCGATCCTGGTGACCGCCGACGGGGTGGTCCAGCAGGCCGACACCACCCGCTGCATCGGCTGCTCCAACTGCGTCAACGCCTGCCCCTTCGGCATCCCGAAGATCGACCTCCAGGCGAAGCTGCAGATGAAGTGCAACCTCTGCTACGACCGCACCGCCTACGGGCTCGCCCCGATGTGCGCGACCGTCTGCCCGACCGGAGCCCTCTTCTACGGAACCCTCGAAGAGCTCCAGGCGGAGCGCCCCGGGGTCCAGGTGGCCGACTCCTTCGTCTTCGGCGACGTCGTCGTCCAGACCGGCGTGGCCATGGTCGTCCCCGCCGACAAGGTCCAGTGGCCCGTCCCCGGCGGCCTGCCCGTCGTCGAGATCAACGGAAGGGATGTCCGATGAGCGTCACCGAGCAGCCCCCTCCGCACCCAGGCAACCAGGGTGACGGCCACGCGGACGGCGGAGCGGCCGCCGATGCCGCGATCGCGCAGCTGCGCGACCGGATCAGCGCCGACTCCCTCACCACCCGCCGTGACTACCTGCGGATCGTCGCCACCGTCTCCGGCGGCCTGGCCATCGGCGGTGTCGGCGTCGCCGCCGGCATCCTGCACCGGCACGGCGACAACGAGGGCCTGCCCGATCCGAAGAAGGTCGCCGACCTGCTGCCTCCCGGCCAGTCCGTGGCCTTCCGGTTCCCGGGCGAGGACGACCGGGCTCTGGCCGTGCGCCTCGGGGACGGCTCCCTCGTGGGCTACTCCGCCGTCTGCACGCACCTGGCCTGCGGGGTGCTGTGGCGCGAGGACCGGGGCCCCGACGGGGAGCTGTACTGCCCCTGCCACGAGGGTGTCTTCGACGCCCGCACCGGCGAGGTGACGGCCGGTCCGCCGCCGCGCCCGCTGCCGCGGATCTACCTGACCGAGCAGGCCGACGGCAGCGTCTGGGCCGTGGCGACCGCCCGGTCGGGAGAGCAGGTCAAGGACGCGCTCTGCCGGCAGTTCGGCGACTCCCACCCGGAGGAGTCCGCCCGCCTGGGCTGCCCCGGCGCGGCCCGGGCCGGTACCACCGAGAGGAGGCCCACATGAGCGAGGCCCCGCTGCCACCCCGCCCGGAGTACCACCCGGGAAGTGCCCAGCCACGGCTCAACCGGCCGGTGCGCGAACGGTACCCGCAGATCCGCTCCACCAGCGGGTACGGGGACCCCCGGATCCGGCACACGGGCCCGGGCCCCGGCGCCGGCACCGAGCAGGAGCCCGAGCGCTCGTCCCGCCTCAACGCGCGCCTCGTCCTGGCCCTGACGGTCGTGATCGGCCAGCTCTGGGCGCTCACCGTGACCGTCAACGAGTGGATGAAGGGAAACACCGGCACGGCCTGGTGGGGAGCGGGGTTCCTGATCCTGTCCTTCCTCGTAGTGATCGGACTGTGGCTCCTCGACCCGAAGGACCGATGACCATGTCGATGCCCACGCCGACTTCGTCGGCATCCCACAGCCACCGCGCGGAGAGCTACAAGCCCGGGGCCACCATCGCCGACTGGCGGCCCGAGGACGAGGGCTTCTGGCAGTCCACCGGACACCGGGTCGCCCAGCGCAATCTCTGGGTCTCGATCCCGGCCCTGATGCTCGGCTTCGTGGTCTGGCAGGTCTGGTCGGTGACCGTGGTCAGGCTGAACGACGTCGGCTTCGGCTTCTCGAAGTCGCAGCTGTTCTGGCTGACCGCCATCCCCGGTATCACCGGCGGTACCTTCCGGATCCTCTACACCTTCATCGGGCCGATGTTCGGCGAGCGGAAGTTCACCGCCTTCAGCACGATCATCCTGGTCGGGCCGATGCTGTGGCTGGGCTTCGCGCTCCAGGACACCGGGACCCCGTACTGGGAGCTGGCGCTGATCGCGGCCGTCTGCGGCATCGGCGGCGCGAACTTCGCCTCCTCGATGGCGAACATCGGCTTCTTCTTCCCCAAGCGGGAGAAGGGCAGCGCCAACGGCCTCAACGGCGGCCTCGGCAACCTCGGCGTGAGCGTGGTCCAGCTGGTCGCCCCGCTGGTGGTCACCGCGGCCGTCTTGGGCGCCCCGGCGGGCGGACCCCAGTACGACGGGAAGAAGAACACCGACATCTGGCTGCAGAACGGCGCCTTCCTCTGGGTGCCGCTGCTGGTCATCATGGCGCTGGCCGCCTGGTTCCTGATGAACGACCTCCAGGTGGCCGCGGCCCCCTTCAGCCAGCAGAAGATCATCTTCAAGCGCAAGCACAACTGGCTGATGACCTGGCTGTACGTCGGCACCTTCGGGTCCTTCATCGGCTTCGCGGCCGCCCTGCCGCTGCTGATCAAGAACAATTTCGAGGGGCAGGGCTACCAGGCCACCACCTACGCCTGGATCGGTCCGTTCATCGGGGCCCTCACGCGCTGGGGCGGCGGCTGGCTCTCGGACAAGATCGGCGGAGCCAGGGTCACGATCCTGTCCTTCATCGGCATGGCCGCGGCCCTCGTCGTGGTGATCTTCGCGCTGCCGTCCGGTGGCAAGGAGGGCGACTTCTGGCCCTTCTACATCGGCTTCCTGGTGGCTTTCGCCTTCTCCGGCCTGGGCAACGGCTCGACCTTCCGGCAGATCCCGGTGATCTTCCGGGACCACCACATGAAGGAGGCCGAGGGCAAGGGCCCCGAGGCACAGGCCGCGGCGCTCAAGCAGTCGGAGATGGAGTCGGGCGCCGTCACCGGCTTCTCCTCGGCCATCGCGGCCTACGGCTTCTTCTTCATCCCCGCGATGTTCGCGGCCATGGCCGTCACCAACGCACTGTGGATCTTCATCGGCTTCTACGCCACGTGCCTGGTGGTCTGCTACTGGTTCTACGCCCGCAAGGGCGCCGAGGCCCCCAGCTGAGCGGGGCCGGTGGCGGGGACGGCCGTACCCTGGAGGCATGAGCGACGCCCCAGCCACCGACCCGCACGCCCCGAAGGCCCAGTCTGCGACGCCGTCCACGCCCCAGCCCGCGACGCAGCCGACGTCCCGGCCGAAGCCGCGCCTGGACTTCGGCGACCCGCTCGACCAGCAGTCCTCGGACGACACCGACCGGGGCTGGGGCGAACGGCCGCCCGCCAGCGGAAGCGCGGCCGACCTGGCCCGCTTCCTCGACGAGAAGCCTCCGCACCACGTCTGACCCGGGGTGCCGCCTAGAGCCGGGGCCCGGGGTCGCCGTACTGGCCGGGCTGGGCCCCGCCGTTCCCGCCGTTCGCACCGCGCTGGGCGACCAGGGCGTCGCGGATCTCCTTGAGGACCACCAGCTCGGTGATCTCCATGGTCTCCTGGACGCCTTCCTTCGCCTTGCGGCGCTGCTCCACCTTGGCGAGGTACTTCGCCATCGGCAGGACCATCAGGAAGTAGACGACCGCGGCGGTGATCAGGAAGCTGAGCGCCGCGTTCAGCACCGAGCCCCACATGATGTTCACGCCGACCGGCTCGCCCTTCGCGTCGACGCTGCAAGGACCCTTCAGGCACGAGGTGTAGGCGTCCAGGTTCTTCGTCCCGATGGCGCCGACCAGGGGGCCGATGATCCCCTTCACCACGGAGTTCACGATGTTCGTGAATGCGGCGCCGATGACCACGGCGACCGCCAGGTCCACCACGTTGCCGCGCATCAGGAAGGCCTTGAAGCCCGCCAGGACGCTCTCCTTCTTCTTCTCGCTCACTACTGAGCCTTTCTTCGTATCTGCCGAACACGGAGCCAACGGTTCCGAAAGCTACGGCAGTTTGGGTGAGTCGTGTCCAATCGACCCTCACCCCACGGTGACTTGACCGCACCTTCATACGATTCAACACAATGTCACCGCCAGTCGCGACACGGTCCCCGCGCCCACGAGGGCCCGCGCGGTGTCCCGGGGGACGGACAGCACCACCAGCGCCCCGCCGTCCCCAACACCCGGCTCCGGCGCGGGCACTTCGGTGACCCGTGCGCCCGCCGCCACCACCCGGGGCGGCCCGCCGCGCTCCGCGGCGACCACGTCCACCCGGTCCCCGGGCCGCAGCAGTCGCACCGTCGCCGCGTCCGCGATGCGCACCGGGGCCGACACCAGCCGCACCGCCGCCGGAGGGGGCTGCGCCGCGGGTGGTGACGAGCCCCGCGAGGCCCGCGCCTCGGTGCCGCCCACCGCCAGCACGGCCGCCACGACGGCCAGCCCGGCCGCGGCCCCGCGCCGCCGGCGCCGCACCGCCCTGCGCAGCCGGTCCCCTGCCCGCCCCACGCGGAGCGGGGCGAAGAGGGGAACGGAGCGCGCGGGGGGACACGGGACGGGGGAGGGGCGCACCGGGGTGTGGACGTGGGGTGCGGAGCGGGAGGGGATCGAGGGGACGCGGGCGTTCGCGGTCATGAAGGCCACCACCAGAGGGGATCCGAAGCCCGGACCCAGCGCCCGGACACCCCACACGATCCGCCGTCCCGCCGGATCCCGCCCGGACCTGTGGACCGTCCCCAGCTTGTGGATATCCCCGTCACCCGCGGGAGCTACCGGGGCCGCCCGCCCCCGATCAGCCGGAGCGCCGCCACCGGGTCCGCGGCCCGGGTCACCGACCGCCCCACCACGACGTGCGAGGCCCCGGCCGCGAAGGCCGCCCACGGGGTGTCGGCGCGGGCGTGCCCGCCCGTCCCCGCAGGCGGCTTCCCGCCCGGCAGCGTCACCCCCGGCAGGGTCACGCCCGGCGTGACGATCAGCCGGTCCGGACCTAGGCCGTCTCTTTCGGATCTTGCCGGGCCCGCGGCGCCTGGCACCGCGCCTGGCCGCACTGCCGAGGCGACCACGTACGCCCAGTACGCGAGCGCCCCGACAGCGCGCCCAGGCACAAAACCAGACGCCGCGGGCTCGGCCGACAAGATCCGAAAGAGACGACCCAGCAGCTTGCGCAGCGGCCCAGCCTCCCGGGGCGATCCGACGACTCCGTCGCATCCGGCCCCGGCCGCCAGCCGGGCCAGCCGCAGCACCTGCTCCTCGGTGCCCCCGCCGATCCCGATGTCGGCGAGGTCGCTCCCGGTCGTGCTCGTGACCACCGTCAGCGCGAGCACCCGGAGCCCGGGGAACTCCCGGGCGGCGTCCACGGCGGCCGTCATGATGCCCGTACCGCCCATGGAGTGCACGGTCACCACGGACGCGCCCAGGGAGCCCGCGGCGCGGACGGCGCCGGCCACGGAGTTCGGGATCTCGAAGAGCTTCAGGTCGAGGAAGACCTCGTGACCCTGATCGACCAGCCCGCGCACGAGGTCCGGCCCGGCGGCGGTCAGCAGCTCCAGCCCGACCTTGTAGAAGCCGCAGGCGCCCCCGAGGCGTGCCACGAGGGCCTCGGCGGCGGAGCGGTCGTCGAAGTCGAGGGCGACGATGACCCGGGGGGCGGCGGGACCGTTCACGGTGGTGTCGTTCACCGGGCCGGCGTTCCGGACGGCTACGGCAGCTCGATGCCCAGGTCCCAGCCGTCGTGGGCGTGGGTGCACAGGCAGGCGCGGGATTCCGTCGGCGGCAGGGCGGCCACCGCGTCGAAGAGGACCTCGCGCAGTCGCCCGACGTTCTCGCCGAAGACCTTGAGGACCTCGGTGTGGGAGACCCCCTCGCCCGTCTCCGCGCCCGCGTCCAGGTCCGTGACCAGCGCCATCGAGGTGTAGCAGAGCCCCAGCTCGCGCGCGAGGACCGCCTCGGGGTGCCCCGTCATGCCGACCACCGACCAGCCGGCCGCGGCGTGCCACCGCGATTCGGCGCGGGTGGAGAAGCGCGGCCCCTCGATGACGACCATGGTGCCGCCGTCCACGGGCTCCCACTCCCGCCCGCGCGCCGCCGCCAGGGCCACCGAGCGGCCCACCGGGCAGTACGGGTCGGCGAAGGTGGTGTGCACGACGTTGGGGACCGAGCCGTCCGGCAGCGGCTCCCCGTCGAAGAAGGTCTGGGCGCGGGACTTCGTACGGTCGACCAGCTGGTCGGGGACGAGCAGCGTGCCCGGGCCGTACTCGGAGCGCAGGCCGCCCACGGCGCAGGGGCCCAGCACCTGGCGGACGCCCACGGAACGCAGCGCCCACAGGTTGGCCCGGTAGTTGATCTTGTGCGGGGGCACGGTGTGGCTGCGGCCGTGCCGGGGCAGGAAGGCCACGGTCCGGCCGGCCAGCTCGCCGAGGTAGAGGGAGTCGCTGGGGGGTCCGTAGGGCGTCTCGACCTGGATCTCGGAGACGTCCTCCAGGAAGGAGTAGAAGCCCGATCCGCCGATGACACCGATCTCTGCATTCGCCATGCGGCCAGCCTAACGGGGCATGCCGAAGGCCCCGCTGTCCGTGGGGACGACAGGGCCTCGGGTGAAGCTGTTGCAGCCGGTGGAGCCTTGGAGCGCGTCAGGCGGCGGACGTGCTCGACGACGACGAGGAGGTCGAGGTCGAGGACGAAGACGTCGTCGAGGACGACGCGGCCGGGGCGGCGGCGGGCGTCGACGCGGGCTTCGAGGCAGGGGTGCTGCTCGACGAAGCGCCACGGCTGTCGTTCCGGTAGAAACCGGAGCCCTTGAAGACGATGCCGACCGCGGAGAACACCTTCTTCAGGCGTCCGTCACAGCTCGGGCACACGGTCAGTGCGTCATCGGTGAACTTCTGCACGGCCTCAAGGCCCTCACCGCACTCGGTGCACTGGTACTGGTAGGTCGGCACGAATTTCCTCCTGGCACTCTGACTCAATGAGTGCTAACGACGCTCCATGGTGACGTATTCCGGCGGATCAGTCCACCGTCACCGGCACGCGGTGACCCAGACCACGCTCGTTCACACCCGCGGCGGGTGCCGCGGAGGTGGTCTGAGCGGTCTGGACGGCCGGCTTGGACGAGCTGACGATCCGGCTCGGGGCCTTCGGGGCCAGCTTCGCACGCAGCGCCAGCAGGATGGTCAGCGCGAGCGCGGTGGCCACCATCGGCACGAGGAACCCGTACGAGGACCCGTGCGCGTCCGTCAGACGGCCGGCCAGGATCACGGCGCCGGCCTGCCCGAAGGCGACGCCACCGGTGAGCCAGGTGAAGGCCTCGGTCCGCGAGGCAGCCGGGATCAGCTTCTCGATCATGGTGTATCCGGTGATCAGCGCCGGGGCGATGCACAGTCCGACGACCAGGCCGAGCGCACCCAGCACGATCATCGAGTTCGCGGCCCACAGGACCGAGGCGGCCGCGGTGAGGCCGATGTAGCCGAGGATCAGGCGGCGGCGCGGGCCGATCTTCCAGGCGATGGCGCCGCAGGCGATGCCGGCGATCATGTTGCCCGCGGCGAAGACGCCGTAGAGCAGACCGTTGGCTCCCGGGTTGCCGATCTCCTCGGTGAAGGCGGCGAGCGAGACCTGCATGCCGCCGAAGACGGCGCCGATGCCGATGAAGGCGACGATCAGGACGCGCAGGCCGTGGAACGACAGGGCCGGGGCGTGCTTCTCACCGTGCGCCGGGCGGGCGACGGGCCCCGGCTGCGTGGCGCGCTGGGCGGCGAAGAGCAGGCCGCCGATCAGGGTCAGCGCGGCCTCGGTGACCAGACCGGCCGCCGGGTTGATGCCGGTGCACAGCGCGGTGGCGAGCACCGGGCCGACGACGAAGGTGAACTCGTCGGTGACGGACTCGAACGCGGCGGCCGTCGGCAGCAGCGGGGAGCCCTCGAGCTTGGCCGCCCAGCGGGACCGGACCATGGGTCCGACCTGCGGGACGGATGCACCGGCGGGGACGGCCGCCAGTGCGAGCGCCCAGACGGGCGCCCCCAGCAGCGCGAACGCCACCAGGGAGCTGACGGCGGTGGCGTGTACGAGGGCCACCGGGACCAGGACGGCGCTCTGGCCGTGGCGGTCGATGAGCTTGCCCATGACCGGGGCGAACACGGCCATGGAGACACCGGTGAAGGCGGCGACGATGCCGGCGCTTCCGTAGGAACCGGTGGTGTGCTGGACGAGCAGCAGGATGCTGATCGTCAGCATGCCGAAGGGGAGTCGCGCGGCGAATCCCGGGAGAACGAAGCCGAGGGCGCCGGGCGTGCGCAGGAGCTGCCCGTAGCCGGGTCGGGTGGACTGGGCGGACTTGTCGGTCGTGACCGCGGATGTCACGGCCTGGCCTTTCCGCTGCCTGGTAGAACTCCCCGTCTGCGGACGATGCCCCGCTTCGTGAGCGGTGACACCCGTACATGTGGGAGGCCCGAGAGCTGTCCTCTTGCGCAGAACCGAGTGATACCTGGGCGCCCACTGCGGGAGGGTGCCACGGCCGCTTTGCGGTCGCGCCAGCTCTGCGTCAGGCAGAGTTGGTTCGATGTGTTGTTCCTTAATCGTACAGGCAGATCGCCCGATACGCCCTGTGATTCGGGCTACAGGGCGTGTCTTCACCTGCGATTAACTGGAACTTCGCATTCAAGCCCCGCCTAAACAGGGGTGAATGCGGACAGGAGTCATCGAAAATGCAGAATTAGAGCGACGCTCTAACCCTTCCCAGAGCTCTTCCCGGAGCTCTTCTCGGAACCCTTCCCGGAGCCCATCCCACTGCCCTTCCCGCCGCTCTTCCCGGAGCGCTTCGCTGAGCCCTTGCCCGCGCTCCTGGCCTTCCCGGCCGAGCCCCCCTCGCCTTCCCCGCCGGTCCCCAGCCAGCCCGCCAGCTTGCCGCCCCGGGCCACCGCTCGCAGCCGCGCCTCGGCCGTGTCCCGTACCGGGTCCGTGGCCACCACCAGCAGCTCGTCCCCGCGCCGCAGCACGGTCGACGGCGCCGGTACGAAGCTGCGCGCGTCCCGTACGACCAGCGTCACGGAAGCCCCCGGCGGCAGCCGCAGCTCGCTCACCTCGACCCCGTGCATCCGCGAGGCGGGCGGGATCGCGAAGGACAGCAGGTGTCCGCGCAGCTTCTCCAGCGGCGCCGACTCGATCCCGAGGTCCGAGGCGGTCTCGTCGCTGTTGCCCAGCTTCAGCTTGCGCGCGAGCCAGGGCAGGGTCGGGCCCTGGACCAGGGTGTAGACGACGACCAGGACGAAGACGATGTTGAAGACCCGCTCGCTGCCCTCGATCCCGGACACCATGGGGATGGTCGCCAGGATGATGGGCACGGCCCCGCGCAGGCCCGCCCAGGACATGAGCGCCTGCTCTTGCCAGGGCAGCCGGAAGGGCAGCAGCGAGACGAAGACCTCCAGCGGCCGGGCCACCATCGTCAGCACCAGCCCGATGATCACCGCCGGCCAGAAGTCGTGGACCAGCTCGTGCGGGGTGACCAGCAGGCCCAGCAGCACGAACATGCCGATCTGGGCGATCCAGCCGAGCCCGTCCGCGAATCCGCGGGTGGCGGGCCAGTGGGGGAGCTTCGCGTTCCCGAGCACCATCGCCGCCAGGTACACCGCGAGGAAGCCGGAGCCGTGCGCCATCGCGCCGGCCGCGTACGCGGTGATCGCGATGGCCATCACCGCGATCGGGTAGAGGCCCGAGGCGGGCAGCGCCACGTGCCGCAGCCCGTACGAGCCCAGGAAGCCCACCGCCAGGCCGATGGCGACGCCGATCGCCAGCTCCAGCGCGATCTTGCCTATGAGGACGTACCACTGGTCGACCGGTCCGACGGTCGCGAAGGCCACGACCAGGATGACGACGGGGGCGTCGTTGAAGCCGGACTCGGCCTCCAGCACACCCGTGATCCGGGAGGGGAGCGGGACCTTGCGCAGGACCGAGAAGACGGCCGCCGCGTCGGTCGAGGAGACGACCGCACCGATCAGCAGGGCCTGCCGCCATTCGAGTCCGACCAGGTAGTGCGCGCCCGCCGCGGTCACGCTCACGCTGACGGCGACGCCGACCAGCGACAGCACGATCGCGGCCGGCAGGGCCGGCTTGATCTCTTTCCACTTGGTGCCCAGACCGCCCTCGGCGAGGATCACGACGAGCGCGGCATAGCCGATCACCTGGGTCAGCTCGGCGTTGTCGAACACGACGTTGCCGATGCCGTCCTGGCCTATCGCGATGCCTATGCCGAGGTAGATGAGCAGGCTGGGGAGGCCGCTGCGCGAAGAGACGCGCACCGCCGCCACGGCGACGAGCAGCACGAGCGAGCAGACCAGCAGGAGCTCATTGAGCGTGTGGACAGTCAGCGGGCGGCCCTTTCCTCGACGTGCCTGACGATGACGGAACGGGGGACCGGCCGACGATGGGTCGACGGATCGTTCCGGCAGGGGCACGGACGGCAAGTACTTCGTTACCTTACCTAATCTTTGACGCGCCCTTTACTTGATAGCCACATTGTGAAACGCCTGCGGGCCTCTGTCCTCATGACCTGTCGTCATGAGCTCGACCCCTGGCGGATCAACGCACCCGGTCCTGCGCCTATGGTTGCTCCCAGCACTCCCAGGACCACCCTGCCCCTCTAAGGACAGCGATGCCCGCCAACGAAACCGCCCCTTCCGTCAAGAAGAAGGGACGACGCGCCCGTCTGATCGTGCTCGTCCTGGTCCTGGCGCTCTTCGCTGGCCTCGGGTACGGGGCGTACTGGAGCGTGGACAGCGTGCGGGCCTCGTTCCCGCAGACCACCGGCTCCCTGAAGGTGCCCGGCCTGACCGGGACCGTCGACGTCAAGCGCGACGCCAACGGAATTCCCCAGCTGTACGCCGACTCCGACGAGGACCTCTTCCGCGCGCAGGGCTTCGTGCACGCGCAGGACCGGTTCTGGGAGATGGACGTACGCCGCCACATGACCTCCGGACGGCTCTCCGAGATGTTCGGCGCCGGCCAGGTCGAGACGGACGCCTTCCTGCGCACGCTCGGCTGGCGCCAGGTCGCGCAGCAGGAGTACGACACCAAGCTGTCGGCCGACACCAAGAAGTACCTGCAGGCCTACGCCGACGGGGTCAACGCGTACCTGAAGGACAAGTCCGGCAAGGACCTCTCCGTCGAGCACGCCGCCCTCAAGCTCAGCGGCGACTACAAGCCCGAGCAGTGGACCCCGGTCGACTCGGTGGCCTGGCTCAAGGCGATGGCCTGGGACCTGCGCGGCAACATGCAGGACGAGATCGACCGCGCGCTGATGACGGGCAAGCTCTCGCAGGCGCAGATCAACGACCTCTACCCGCCGTACCCCTTCGACCGGAACCGTCCGATCGTCGAGGGCGGCACCGTCAAGGGCGGCAAGTACACCCCCGCGGCCGGTCCCGGCTCCGGCAGCCCGGTGGGCTCCCCCACCGGCGGGCAGGGCGGCACGAACGGCTCCCAGGTCTCCACGGGCACCACCGGTGAGACCGGGCTGGCCGGCAACGTCACCGCCCAGGGCGCCACCGTGGGCCTGCGCACCTCGCTCGGCGCGCTGGCCGACACCCTCGACACGATCCCCGCGATCCTCGGCCCCTCCGGCAGCGGCATCGGCTCGAACTCCTGGGTCGTCGCCGGCAAGTACACGACCACCGGAAAGCCGCTGCTCGCGAACGACCCGCACCTCTCCCCGCAGCTGCCCTCGGTCTGGTACCAGATGGGCCTGCACTGCCGGGCGGCCTCGCCCTCGTGCCAGTACGACGTGGCCGGCTACACCTTCTCCGGCATGCCGGGCGTGGTCATAGGCCACAACGCCGACATCGCCTGGGGCATGACCAACCTCGGCGCCGACGTCACCGACCTCTACCTGGAGCAGGTCAAGCCCGAGGGCTACGTCTACGACGGCAAGACGCTCCCCTTCACCACCCGCGAAGAGGTCATCAAGATCGCCGGCGGCGGTGAGAAGAAGATCACCGTCCGGTCCACCAACAACGGACCGCTGATCTCCGACCGCAGCGACGAGATCGCCACGGTCGGCTCCCGCGCCCCCGTGAGCAGCGCCGCCCCCGACCGCGGCAACGGCTACGGGGTCTCCCTGCGCTGGACCGCGCTGGACCCGGGCAAGTCGATGGACGCGGTCTTCAAGCTCAACCGGGCCAAGAACTTCCAGGAGTTCCGCACCGCGGCCCGCGACTTCGAGGTCCCCTCGCAGAACCTGATCTACGCGGACAACAAGGGCGCCAACGGCAACATCGGCTACCAGGCCCCCGGCCGCATCCCGGTGCGCACCACCGGCGACGGCAAGATGCCCGCCCCCGGCTGGGACTCCAAGTACGCCTGGAAGGGCGGCAAGGACGGCAATGCCGGCTACGTCCCGCAGGACGAGATGCCGTGGGCGTACAACCCGGACCGCGGGTTCATCGTGACCGCGAACCAGGCCGTCACCGAGACCGGCACGGGCGCCGGCAAGTACCCGCACCTGCTGACCACCGACTGGGGCTACGGAGCCCGCAGCCAGCGGATCAACGACCTCATCGAGGCGAAGATCAAGGACAGCGGGAAGATCTCCACCGACGACATGCGCACCATGCAGATGGACAACAGCAGCGAGATCTCCGCGCTGCTGACCCCGATGCTGGCAAAGATCGACGTCTCGGACCCGGCCGTCCGCTCCGCGCAGAAGCTGCTGGAGGGCTGGAACTACACCCAGGAGCCCGACTCGGCGGCCGCCGCGTACTTCAACGCGGTCTGGCGCAACATCCTCAAGCTGGCCTTCGGCGACAAGATGCCCAAGGAGCTGCGGGTCGAGGGCAGCTGCATGAACGTCCCCGAGCAGACCACCGGCCCGGCCGACGACCTCGCCAAGATGGTCCGCGAATGCGGTGAGCGCGCCTCCGACTCGGCGCAGCCGGACGGCGGTGACCGCTGGTTCGAGGTGGTGCGCCGCCTGGTCAAGGACGAGGACTCGGCGTGGTGGCAGTCGCCGGCCGTCGGCCGCACCGTGGCCGCCACCACCACCCGCGACCAGCTCTTCGCGCGGGCCATGAAGGACGCCCGCTGGGAGCTGACCGCCAAGCTCGGCAAGGACCAGTCGACCTGGAGCTGGGGCCGCATGCACCAGCTGATGCTGAAGAACCAGACGATCGGCACCGAGGGCCCCGGCTACCTGCAGTGGCTCCTCAACCGCGGCCCCTGGAACCTGGGCGGCGGCGAGGCCACCGTCAACGCCACCGGCTGGAACGCCTCCAGCGGGTACGGGGTCACCTGGGTGCCGTCGATGCGGATGGTCGTGAACCTCGCCGACTTCGACAAGTCCCGCTGGATCAACCTGACGGGCGCCTCGGGGCACGCGTACCACGACCACTACACGGACCAGACCTCGCTGTGGGCCAAGGGCGAACTGCTGGACTGGTCCTTCGGGAAGGGCGCCGTGGACAAGGCCACGGTCGACACCCTGACCCTCCAGCCCGAGGGTTCCTGACCGTAGGACCCATAGGACCCATAGGACCCATAGGGCCTATAGGGCGTCAGAGCTGAAGCGGAGCACCCCCGACGGGGTGGCCACCGCGCGTACGGGGTGGTCGTGCGGTTCCTCCGGGACCCGCGCGACCACCTCGTCGTCGTAGAGGAGCACGACCAGCGCGGGATCCGCCCCGGCGCGCTCCAGCCGCTCCAGGACCCGGTCGTACGAGCCTCCGCCCCGTCCGAGCCGCATCCCCCGCCGGTCCACGGCCAGTCCGGGCAGCAGGACGGCGTCGGCGCCGGTCACCGCGTCCGGCCCGAGACGGGGACCGGCGGGCTCCAGGAGCCGCATCTTCCCCAGGTGCGCGGCCTCGGCCAGGCTCTCCGGGCCTTCGTACGCGGCCCAGTCGAGGTCGTTGTCGGGCAGCAGGACGGGCAGCAGCACGCGGGCGCCGGCCGCCCGGAGGGCGTCGAGCAGCTCGCGGGTGCCGGGTTCGGAGCCGATGGAGACGTAGGCGGCCACGGTGTGGGCGGAGCTGAGTTCGGGTAGTCGCAAGGCGGTGCGGGCGAGGGCGCCGGCCGCCGTGCGCAGAGTGTCGGCGGACAAGGCGCGGCGGGCCGCGAGGAGTTCCCGGCGCAAGTCCGCCTTGGCCCTCGACGGCTGGTTCTCTGTCACGGTTGGCTCGTATCACTTTCTATCGGGGTATACCTGATCATGTTCATCTGAAACTCACGTGGCCCTCATCAGGAGCGACTATCGTTCCGCCCATGACTCAGTTGCACCCCGTGATCAAGAAGGCCGTCATCCCGGCCGCGGGCCTCGGCACTCGGTTCCTTCCCGCGACCAAGGCGACACCCAAGGAAATGCTTCCCGTGGTGGACAAGCCGGCCATTCAATACGTCGTCGAGGAGGCCGTGTCGGCCGGCCTCGACGACATCCTCATGATCACGGGTCGTAACAAGCGCGCCCTGGAAGACCACTTCGACCGCAACTACGAGCTGGAGTCGGCGCTCATCGCCAAGGGCGACGACGACAAGCTCAAGAAGGTCCAGGAGTCCAGCGACCTGGCCACCATGCACTACGTCCGCCAGGGCGACCCCCGGGGCCTGGGCCACGCCGTGCTGTGCGCCGAGCCGCACGTCGGCGACGAGCCCTTCGCCGTCCTCCTCGGCGACGACCTCATCGACCCCCGCGACCCGCTGCTGCGCCGGATGACGGAGGTCCAGCAGAGGGCCGGCGGCACCGTCGTCGCGCTGATGGAGGTCGACCCCTCGCAGGTGCACCTCTACGGCTGCGCCGCGGTCGAGCCCACCGGCGAGGCGGACGTGGTCCGCATCACCGGTCTCGTGGAGAAGCCGGACGCCGCGGACGCGCCCAGCAATTACGCGGTCATCGGACGGTACGTACTCGATCCGGCGATCTTCGGCATACTGCGTGAGACCGAGCCGGGCCGCGGCAATGAGATCCAGCTGACCGACGCCCTGCAGAAGCTGGCCGCGGACGAGACCGTCGGCGGCCCGGTGCACGGCGTGGTCTTCCGGGGCCGGCGCTACGACACCGGGGACCGCGGGGACTACCTGCGGGCCATCGTCCGACTCGCGTGCGAGCGTGAGGACCTGGGCCCGGAGTTCCGCGCCTGGCTTCACCATTACGTCACGGAGGAGATGTAGGACCTTGAGCAAGCCCGACGCACCGCAGGACACAGGCTCCCAGCGCCTCTGGTCGGTGGACGAGCACCTGGCGGACGTCCTCGGCACCGTCCGGCCGCTGGAGCCCATCGAGCTCCAGCTGCTGGACGCCCAGGGCTGCGTCCTGGTCGAGGACGTCACCGTGCCCGTCGCCCTGCCGCCCTTCGACAACAGCTCGATGGACGGGTACGCCGTCCGGACCGCCGATGTCCAGGGGGCCAGCGAGGAGTTCCCGGCGGTGCTGACGGTTATCGGGGACGTGGCGGCCGGCAGCGGAGAGCTGCCGACCGTGGGCCCCGGCCAGGCCGCCCGCATCATGACCGGCGCCCCGCTGCCCCCCGGTGCGGAAGCCGTCGTACCGGTCGAGTGGACCGACGGCGGCACGGGAGGCGGAGCCGCCTCCGGGATGACCCCCGCCAGCGAGGCGCCCGAGGGCGCCGCGGGCGAGGTACGGGTCCACCGCCCGGCGGAGGCGCGTGCGCACGTCCGCTCGCGCGGCAGCGACGTACAGGCCGGGGACCTCGCGCTCGCCACGGGCACGGTCCTCGGGCCGCCGCAGATCGCCCTGCTGGCCGCCATCGGGCGGGGCACCGTACGGGTGCGTCCGCGCCCGCGCGTGGTCGTCCTGTCCACCGGCAGCGAGCTGGTCCAGCCCGGTGAGGCCCTGGCGCCCGGCACGATCTACGACTCCAACAGCTTCGCCCTGGCCGCCGCCGCGCGGGACGCCGGGGCCATCGCCTACCGGGTCGGAGCCGTCGCCGACGACGCCGACACCCTGCGCTCCACCATCGAGGACCAGCTCATCCGGGCCGACCTGCTCGTCACCACGGGCGGGGTCAGCGTCGGCGCGTACGACGTGGTCAAGGAGGCCCTGACGGCCGTCGCCACCGGGGACGACGAGGTCGACGGCGCGGGGATCGACTTCCGCAAGCTCGCCATGCAGCCCGGCAAGCCCCAGGGCTTCGGCACCATCGGCCCCGACCACACCCCGCTGCTGGCCCTGCCCGGCAACCCGGTCTCCTCCTACGTCTCCTTCGAGCTGTTCGTGCGCCCCGCGATCCGCGCCCTCATGGGCCTGCCCGCCTCCGAGGTCAGCCGGCCGAGCGTGCGCGCGGTGCTCGAGGCGGACAAGGCGATCGGCTCCCCGGCCGGCCGCCGCCAGTTCCTGCGCGGCAAGTACGACGCGGTCAGCGGCACGGTCAGCCCGGTCGGCGGAGCGGGCTCGCACCTGATCGCCGCGCTGGCGCACGCCGACTCGCTGATGGTCGTGCCGGAGGACGTGACCTCGGTGGAGCCCGGGGCCGAGCTGGAAGTGGTCCTGCTCGGCTGAGGCCGGGCCGATGCGGGTAGCGTGTTGCACCACACAGGCCCTTGCGGGGCCCGGACGGGAGCGGCACGCACACATGAGTACGCAAAGCAGCGCCGGCGGCGCCGCCGGCACCAGGCTGACGCACATCGACGAGGCCGGCGCGGCCCGGATGGTCGACGTCTCGGCGAAGGACGTCACCACCCGGACGGCGCGGGCCAGCGGCCGCGTGCTCGTCTCCCCCCGGGTCATCGAACTGCTGCGGGGCGAGGGCGTGCCCAAGGGCGACGCCCTCGCCACCGCGCGGATCGCCGGGATCATGGGGGCGAAGAAGACCCCCGACCTGATCCCGCTGTGCCACCCGCTGGCCGTCTCCGGGGTGAAGGTGGACCTGAAGGTCACCGACGACGCCGTCGAGATCCTCGCCACCGTCAAGACCACCGACCGTACGGGCGTCGAGATGGAGGCGCTGACCGCCGTCGCGGTCGCCGGGCTCACCGTCATCGACATGGTCAAGGCCGTCGACAAGGGCGCGGTCATCACCGACGTGCGGGTCGAGGAGAAGACGGGCGGCAAGTCCGGCGACTGGGCGCGCTCGTGAACGCCCCGCGCGGCGGCGAGGTCCACAGCCACGCCCACGCCCCGGAGGTGCGGCCGGTGGCTGCCACGGCCCCCGCGCTGCGCGCGCTGGTGGTCACGGCCTCGAACCGGGCCTCGAAGGGCGTATACGCGGACAAGGGCGGCCCGGTGCTCGCCGAGGGCCTGAGCGCGCTCGGCTTCGCGGTGGACGGCCCGCGCGTGGTCCCCGACGGGGACCCCGTGGAGGCGGCCCTGCGCGAGGGCGTGGCCGCCGGATACGACGTCATCCTGACCACCGGCGGCACCGGCATCTCGCCGACCGACCGCACCCCCGACGCCACCGCCCGGGTCCTGGACTACGAGATCCCGGGCATCCCGCAGGCGATCCGCGCGGAGTCCCTGGCGACGGTGCCCACCGCGGCCCTGTCCCGGGGCCTGGCGGGCGTGGCCGGACACACCCTGATCGTGAACCTTCCCGGTTCCACCGGCGGGGTCCGCGACGGGATCGCGGTCCTGTCCCGCGTCCTGCTGCACGCCGTCGACCAGATCCGCGGCGGCGACCACCCTCGTCCCGAGGGCAGACCTCCGGGGAGCGCGAGCTGAACGGCCCCTCCTGGCCGGTGGTGCTGGCGGACGGCGATGTCACGCTCCGGCCGATAAAGCTGCGGGACCAGGCCGCCTGGCGCGAGGTCAACCGCCGCAACCGCGACTGGCTGCGGCCCTGGGAGGCGACGATCCCGCCGCCGGCGCCCTGGGGGCCGGTGATCCAGCGGCCGACGTACCGCCAGATGGTGCGCCACCTGAGGGCGGAGGCGAACGCGGGGCGGATGCTGCCGTTCGTCATCGAGTACCAGGGGCGTCTGGTGGGCCAGTTGACGGTCGCGGGGATCACCTGGGGCTCGATGTGCGCGGGCCACGTGGGCTACTGGGTGGACCGGGACGTGGCGGGCCGCGGGGTGATGCCGACGGCGGTCGCGCTGGCGGTGGACCACTGCTTCACCAAGGTCGGGCTGCACCGGATCGAGGTGTGCATCCGCCCGGAGAACGGTCCGAGCCGGCGGGTGGTGGAGAAGCTCGGCTTCCGCGAGGAGGGACTGCGCCCGCGGTACCTGCACATCGACGGGGCCTGGCGCGATCACCTCGTGTACGCGCTGACGGCGGAGGAAGCGCGCGAGGGCCTGCTGCGCCGCTGGCACCGCGAACGCCATCCGCACGGTCCCGCCGAGCAGGGCAAGTCGCCCGGACAATAGAAATCCGATATCTGTTCGAATTCTTTCGTCCAATGACCGATTCGCCCATAACCTGATCCGAAGAATCACAAAAAAAGTCCGTGATATCAGCGAGATCGTGCGACACGCCGTCCCAATTGGCGGATCCGCCCGGCCGCGCCCCTCTACGGTGTGGGGTGTGAGCAGCAGCGGCCTCATCTACGCAGTCATTGTCGGGGCCTGGGCCGCCTACTTGGTGCCCATGTGGCTCCGGAGGCAGGACGAGCTGAACGAAGCCCGTCCGACGGAACGCTTCTCCACCGCCATCCGGCTGCTTTCCGGCCGGGCGGGAATGGAGCGCCGTTACGCCAAGGGGCTGCGTGAGCGCGGTGACGAGGAGGCGCGGCCCCAGCACCCCGCGGACCCGGACGACGCGACGGAAACGGTGAAATCCGTGGACGCCGCCGACGCCCGGGCCGTCGTCGTGCCCCCGCCGACCCGCGCCGAGCCCAGATCCGCCGCCTCCGAGCGGGCCGACCGCGTGGAGCGGGCCCGCCGCGAACAGCGACTCGTCGTCCTGGCCCGCCGCAGGCGCACCACCGCGCTGCTCTTCCTGATCTTCACCCTCGGTGCGGTCGCCGCTGCCGTCGGCGGGCTCCAGTACCTGTGGGCCCCGGCCGTCCCCGCCCTGCTGCTGAGCACGTACATCGTGCACCTGCGGGTCCAGGAGCGACGCCGCTACGAGTTCACCATGGACCGGCGCCGCGCCGAGGCGGCCGCCCGCCACCTGCGCGAGAACCGCCCGCGCCGCCGGGAGTCCGAGGCGTCGGCGGGCTCCGACCCGGACCCCGCGCCACCCGTCTCCCCGCAGGAGGCCGGCCGGCGCGCCCTGGTCGAGCAGACCGACCACGCGGAGTGGGTGGACCAGCAGCGCGAACGCGAGCGCGGCCCCGCCCGAGGTGACAGCTGGGAGCCCGTCCCGGTGCCGCTGCCCACGTACGTGACGGCCCCGGTCGCCCCGCGCGCCACCGGCCCGGCGACCCCGGACCCCTGGAGCGCGACCCGCTCCAGCACGGCCGAGCCGACGGAACCCCGCCTGCGCGCCCAGCCGTCCACCCCGTCGCCCCGCCCCCGCCCGCGCGACGCGGCCCGTACCCCCCTCTTCGACCAGTACGAGGGCGACGAACGCCCGCGCGCCGCGAACGAGTGATCGATGACCTGCGCGGACGCTCCCCGAATCCGGTTTTGGAGCACCCGCGAGGGGATGCTAATGTTTCACACGTCGCAAGGGCCTGTGGCGCAGTCTGGTAGCGCACCTCGTTCGCATCGAGGGGGTCTGGGGTTCAAATCCCCACAGGTCCACAAACGACAGTTCACGGGTTGCTCCCGGGAACGTCACGAGATCCCGTCCGGTCGGAAGACCGGGCGGGATCTTTTGCGTTCGGGCCCGAGTTGGGGCCGGAGCCGGGCGCGGGATGGGGTCGGTCCGCGCCCGGCTCGGGTTCCGCTATGACGGGTTCAGCGGCTTTGTCATGCAGCGGCTGGAGTCGTGGAAGCGGTAGTGGCCGAACTTGGCGTTCGTCAGGGTGTAGCCCTCGGAGAGGTAGAGGGCGATGGCCTCGGGCTGCTGGTCGCCGGTTTCCAGGGCCATGCGCAGGCGGCCGGCCGCGCGGGCGTCCGCTTCCAGGGCGGCGAGGATGCGGCGGGCCAGGCCCAGGCCGCGGGCCTCGGGGATCACGTACATGCGCTTCAGCTCGGCGTCGCCGTCGGCGTAGCCCTCGTCGTTCGCCTCGTGGCCACGCCAGCCGCCGCTGGCGACCGGTGCGCCCGAAGCGTCGTAGGCGAGGAGGTAGAGGCCCCTCGGCGGTTCGAACATCGCCGGGTCGAGGAAGGTTTCGTCGCCCTCGCCCTCGTAGCGCTCCTGGTATTCGATCTGTACTTGGTCGTTGAGCTTGACCGCGTCCGGGTGGTCGTACGACACGGCGCGGAGCTGGATCTCCTGAGACATCGGAACAGCGTACGGAACGCTCCGGCTATCGTGCAGGGATGTTCTCTGTGACCTCTGTGAATGTGAACGGAATCCGCGCCGCCGCCAAGAAGGGGTTCTCCCCGTGGCTCGCCGGGTCGGACGCCGACGTCGTCTGCCTGCAGGAAGTGCGGGCCGAGGAGGGGCAGATTCCGGACGAGGTCCGGGCGCCCGAGGGGTGGCACACCGTGTTCGCGCCGGCCGCCGCCAAGGGGCGGGCCGGGGTCGCGGTGTACTCGCGGCGGGAGCCGGAGCGGGTGCAGGTCGGCTTCGGGAGTGACGAGTTCGACACCAGCGGGCGGTACCTGGAGATCGACCTGCCCGGTGTGACCGTCGCCAGCCTCTACCTGCCCTCCGGGGAGGCGGGCACCGAGAAGCAGGACGAGAAGTACCGGTTCATGGGCGAGTTCCTCGGCTACCTGAAGGAGCTCAGGGCGCGGGCGGCCGCGGACGGGCGGGAGGTCGTCGTCTGCGGCGACTGGAACATCTGTCACCAGGAAGCCGACCTGAAGAACTGGAAGACCAACCGGAAGAACGCGGGCTTCCTGCCCGAGGAACGCGAGTGGCTCGGGCAGGTGTACGACGCCGCCGGGTACGTGGACGTGGTGCGCAGCCTGCACCCGGACACCGAGGGGCCGTACTCCTGGTGGTCCTACCGCGGGCGGGCCTTCGACAACGACGCCGGCTGGCGGATCGACCTGCAGGTGGCCACGCCGGGGCTGGCGGCCAAGGCCGTCAAGGCGTTCGTGGAGCGGGCCGAGACGCACCCGGAGCGGTGGTCCGACCACGCGCCCGTGACGGTGGTCTACGAGCTCGGCGTCTGAGAGGGCCCCGGCGCCGGCGGGCGCAGGCGGTCCATGGCCATCGTGAGCTCCGCCTCGACCACGCTCTTGGCCAGCGGGCGCAGGCGCGTGACGGCCTCCTCCGAGATGTGGGCGGAGATGAGCTCCGCGAACAGGGCCGCCATCGCGTCGGCGTGCTCGCGCACCCGGCGGCCCGTCTCCAGGACGTCCGCGAGCGGTACGCCCTCGCGGACCAGGGCCGAGGAGACGTCCAGGAGCCGGCGGCTGACGTGGACGATCTCCTCGCCGTCGGCGACGAGGTAGCCCAGGTCGAGCGAGGCCGCCAGGTTCTCCGGGGTGACCTCGCCCTCGAAGTGGTCCGCGAGGGCCTCGGGCGTCAGCCGGACCGGGGTCTCCTCCGACCAGCCGATGCCGAGCAGCTCACCCAGCTGGCCCACGTCGCGGCCGTTCTCGAAGGCGACGGTCAGCTCGGCTATCCCGCCGAGGGTGTGGCCGCGCTCCAGCAGGGCGGCGATGGTGCGCAGCCGGGCCAGGTGATGGTCGTCGTACCAGGCGATGCGGCCCTCGCGGCGGGGCGGCGGCAGGAGCTTGCGCTCACGGTAGAAGCGCAGGGTGCGTACGGGTATGCCGGCGGCCTCGGCCAGCTCTTCCGTGCGGTATTCGCGCACTGTGGTCCCTGCTTCTGTGGCGTGGGTGGGTGGCGCCGCGTCCTGCGTCGCATTGTGCGGCACGTGCGCAGCCTAGGGCGTACTCCCGGTAACTTTCCCGGCGCGACCCCTACCCATGAGTACGGAGCTGCTCTACCCTCCCGATTGTGCCAGTGATTGCTGGCAGCATCCGAATGGGCGTTGGCATCGGCATCCGAAGGTGGCTGGCATGGGCGGTGGCATGGACGGGCGCGAGCGGGAACGAGAGCAGGGGCGCGAGCACGTACGCGTGGCGGTGATCGGATCCGGGTTCGGCGGGCTGGGCGCCGCGGTGCGGCTGCGGCGCGAGGGGATCACGGACTTCGTCGTCCTGGAGCGCGCCGACTCCGTCGGCGGCACCTGGCGGGACAACAACTACCCCGGGTGCGCCTGCGACGTGCCCTCCCATCTGTATTCGTTCTCCTTCGCCCCCAATCCCGACTGGCCCCGCACCTTCTCCGGGCAGCCCGCGATCAGGGAGTACCTGGAGCACGTGGCCGACACCTTCGGGCTGCGCCGGCACATCCGGCTGAACCACGAGGTCCGGATGATGCGCTGGGACGCGGACGCGATGCGGTGGGAGATAGAGACCGCGGGCGGGGACCTCACCGCCGACGTGGTCGTCTCCGCCACCGGGCCGCTGTCGGACCCGAAGATGCCGGAGATCCCCGGACTGGCCGGCTTCCCCGGCAAGGTCTTCCACTCGGCTCGCTGGGACCACGACTACGACCTGCGCGGCAAGCGCGTCGCCATGATCGGTACGGGCGCCTCCGCCATCCAGATCGTGCCCGCCATCGCCCCCGAGGTGGAGCGGCTCACCCTCTTCCAGCGCACCCCGCCGTGGGTGATGCCGCGCACCGACCGGGCGATCACCTCGGTGGAGCGCTGGCTGCACCGCCAGCTCCCCTTCACCCGGGCGGCCCGCCGCGGGCTGCTGTGGGGGATCCGGGAGCTCCAGGTCAGCGCCTTCACCAAGCGGCCGAACCAGCTCGGGCTGATCGAGTCCCTCGCCAAGGCGAACATGGCGCGCTCGATCAAGGACCCGGAGCTGCGGGCCAAGCTGACGCCGTCGTACCGCATCGGCTGCAAGCGGATCCTGCTCTCCAGCGAGTACTACCCGGCGCTGGCCCGGCCCGACGTGGACCTCGTGGCCTCCGGGCTCAAGGAGATCCGGGGGTCGGTGCTGGTGGCGGCCGACGGGACCGAGACCGAGGTGGACGCGATCGTCTTCGGCACCGGCTTCCACGTCACGGACATGCCGATCGCCGACCGGGTGGTGGGCCTGGACGGCAAGACCCTCGCGGAGGTCTGGAAGGACGGGATGCAGTCCCTGCGCGGGGCCACCGCCGCGGGCTTCCCGAACTGGATGACGATCATCGGCCCGAACACCGGGCTCGGGAACAGCTCGATGATCCTGATGATCGAGTCGCAGCTGAACTACATGGCGGACTACATGCGCCAGCTGGGCGTCCTGGGAGGGAAGGTGGCCCTCGCCGCCCGGCCCTCCGCCGTCAACGCCTGGAACCGGCAGGTCCAGACCCGGATGGAGCGGACGGTGTGGAACACCGGCGGCTGCACCAGCTGGTACCTGGACGCGCAGGGCCGCAACACCACGGTCTGGCCGGGCACCACCGGGGAGTTCCGCAAGGAGACCCTGGGCGTGGACCTGAGCGAGTACGAGGTCGTACGGGGCCGCGAGCGCGAGCGGGTCCCGGTGGCCGGTGGGGCCGAAGCGGCGCAGGAGGGGGCCGCGTGAGCCGCCTGACGCACGTGACCGCGGGGGCGTACGCCCCGCCGGCGGCCCGCCGCGAGCTGGTCGCCACCTCCGCCGACGGTGCGCGCCTGCACGTGGAGGTGCACGGTGAGGACGGAGCCCCGGCCGTCGTGCTCGCGCACGGCTGGACCTGTTCGACCGCCTTCTGGGCCGCGCAGATACGGGCCCTGTCCACCGGACACCGGGTCATCGCCTACGACCAGCGGGGCCACGGCCGCAGCCCCGCCGGTGTCCGCTCCGGCTACGGCACCGACGCCCTCGCCGACGACCTGGTCGCGGTCCTGGGGGCCACCCTCGCCCCCGGCGAGAAGGCCGTCGTCGCGGGCCACTCCATGGGCGGGATGACGGTCATGGCCGCCGCCGCCCGGCCGGAGTTCGCCGAGCACGCCGCGGCCGCGCTGCTGTGCAGCACGGGCAGCGGCCGGCTGGTCGCGGAGGCGGAGGTCCTGCCGTGGCGCGCGGGCCGCGCGAGGACCCGTATCACCGGGGCGGTCCTGGGATCCCGGGCCCCGCTCGGGCCCGTCACCCCCGTCGCCCGCAAGGTGCTGAGGTACGCCACGATGGGTCCCGGCTCCGCGCCCGACAAGGTCGAGGCCTGCGCGCGGATCGTGCACGCCTGCCCCACCTCCGTGCGGCACGCCTGGTCCGGGGTGCTGGCCGCGCTGGACCTCGACGCACAGCTGGCCGCGCTCACCGTGCCCACCGCCGTCATCGGCGGCAAGAGCGACCGGCTGACGCCGATCGTGCACGCCCGGGGGCTGGCGGCGGCGCTGCCGAACTGCGTCGGACTCACCGAGCTGACCGGGGTCGGGCACATGAGCCCGATCGAGGCCCCGGAGGCCGTCACGGCCGCCGTGCGCGAGCTCGTCGAGGCGTACATCGGCTCCACCGTCAGCCGCTCCGACACCAACCGTCCCGCGAAGGAGAAGACCGCGTGAGTGCCCGTAGGAGTCTGGAAGGCCAGGTCGCCGTCGTCACGGGGGCCGCGCGCGGGGTCGGCGAACTGCTCGCCCGCAAACTGTCCGCCCGCGGCGCGAAGGTGGCCCTCGTGGGCCTGGAGCCCGAGGCCCTCAAGGAGGTCTCCGAGCGGCTGCACACCGACAGCGACCACTGGTACGCCGACGTCACCGACCACGAGGCCATGGCCCGGGTCGCGCAGGAGGTCAAGCAGCGGTTCGGCAAGGTGGACATAGTCGTCGCCAACGCCGGCGTCGCCTCCGGCGGGCCCTTCGCCGACTCCGACCCCGACGCCTGGCGCCGGGTCATCGAGGTCAACCTGATCGGCGGCGCCGTCACCGCCCGGGCCTTCCTGCCCGTGCTGATGGAGAGCCGCGGGTACTTCCTGCAGATCGCCTCCCTCGCGGCGATCACCCCGGCGCCGATGATGACGGCCTACTGCGCCTCCAAGTCCGGGGTCGAGGCCTTCGCGCACTGCCTGCGCTCCGAGGTCGGCTACAAGGGGGTCAAGGTGGGCGTCGGCTACCTGTCCTGGACCGACACCGACATGGTGCGCGGCGCCGACCAGGACGAGGTCATGCGCGAGCTGCGCCAGCGGCTGCCGTGGCCGTCGAACCGGACGTACCCGCTGGGGCCGGCCGTCGACCGGATCGTCGCGGGCATCGAGCGGCGCTCCGCGCACGTGTACGCGCAGTGGTGGCTGCGGGGCATGCAGGGGGTCCGCGGGTACCTGCCCGGGATCATCTCGGCAGTCGGACAGCGCGAGATGAAGCGGTTCGAACCGCGACTGGCGAGCGTTTCCACGGGACTTGTGGGAGCCGGCGGGGCCGCGGACGAGCAGGAGCGCAGCAAGAGCCGCTGACCGGAATGCGCCGGATGTCCACCTGGGCGAGACTGGTCGCGTTCCCCTTACCGACCACCGCTGCAGGAGTGAGGACACATGGGCATCAGGGACCAGTTCCAGGACAAGGCCAAGGAACTCGCGGAGCGGGCGAAGGCCTCCGGCCAGCAGGACGAGGCGTCCGAGCGCGCCTCGCAGGCCGCCGACCAGGCCAAGGACAAGGCCCGCGACGCTTTCGATGACAATTTCGACAAGTAGCGACAAGTAGCGGTATCCGAAGACACATGCCGAGGGGTGCGACCCGCCGTCCCGGGTCGCACCCCTTTCGCATGCCCTGCGGGCTCACCCCCGCGGCGGCAGCTGCGGCCGGCGCCGGTCCGGTACGTCCGTGTAGCCGGGCGGTACCGCCGCCGGGTCCTGTTCCAGCAGCTCCAGCGCCAGGTGCACGGCGTCGTCGAGCTGCGCGTGCCGTCCCTCCGCCCAGTCGAGCGGGGTGCGCAGGACCGGCAGGTCGGGCTCCACGCCCTGGTTCTCCACGGACCAGCCGTACTCGGGGAACCAGGCCGCGTTCATCGGGACCGTGATCACCGTGCCGTCGCCCAGCGTGTGCCGGCCGGTCATGCCCACCACCCCGCCCCAGGTGCGCTGGCCGACGACCGGGCCGAGGCCCAGCAGCTTGAAGGCGGCCGTGATCATGTCCCCGTCGGAGGAGGTCGCCTCGTCGGCGAGGGCCACGATCGGGCCCCGGGGCGCGTTGGAGGCGTAGGAGACGGGCTGCGCGTTGCGGGTCAGGTCCCAGCCGAGGATGGAGCGGGTCAGCTTCTCCACCACCAGCTCGCTGATGTGCCCGCCGGCGTTGCCGCGTACGTCCACGAGCAGGGCCGGCTTGGACATCTCGGCGCGCAGGTCGCGGTTGAACTGTGCCCAGCCCGAGCCGCCCATGTCGGGGATGTGCAGGTAGCCGCACTTGCCGTCGCTGATCTCCCGGACCACCGCACGGCGTTTGGCCACCCAGTCCTGGTAGCGCAGCGGACGCTCGTCGATCAGCGGGACCACCGCGACCCGGCGCGAGCGGCCCTGCCCCTCGGCGGGCTCGAAGGTGAGCTCCACGGTGGTGCCGCCGGCCGCCGAGAGCAGCGGGTACGGCCCGGCGACCGGGTCCACCGGGCGGCCGTCGACGTGGGTGAGGACCGCGCCCTCGCGGATGCCGGTGCCCGCGAGCGGGGAGCGGGCCTTGGAGTCGGAGGACTCGCCGGGCAGGATCCGGCCGACGACCCAGGCCCCGTCGCGGGGGAAGAGGTTGGCGCCGAGCAGGCCGATCGCCCGCTGGTAGTGCGGCGGGCCTTCGTTGCGGCGGGCCGGGGACACGTACGCGTGCGAGGTGCCGAGCTCGCCGAGGACCTCGCGCATCAGATCCGCGAACTCGTCGGGGGAGGCGACCCGTTCGACCAGGGAGCGGTACTGGCGCAGCACCCCGTCCCAGTCGATGCCGCACATCTTCGGCTCCCAGAAGTAGGCGCGGATCAGCCGCCCCGCCTCCTCGTAGGCCTGGCGCCACTCGGCCGCCGGGTCCACCTCGTGCAGGATGCGCCGCAGGTCCAGGTAGACGGTGGAGTCGGTGTCGCCGGACTCGGTCGCCGGTACGGCGCGCAGGTCGCCGTCGTCGTTGACCACGAGCCGGGTGCCGTCGCCGCTGACCGCGAACCAGTCCAGCCCGGAGGCCAGTTCCGTCTTGCGGGCCTTGGTGAGGTCGAAGTACTCCAGGGTGGGCTTGCCGCTCGTGTCGGCCGGATTGGCGAAGGTCTCGCCGAGCGCGCCCGAGATCGGCCAGCGCAGCCACACCAGCCCGCCACCGCTCACCGGGTACAGCGCCGAGTACTTGGAGGCCGACACCGGGAAGGGGGTCACCCGGCTCTCCAGGCCCTCCACCTCCACGGTGACCGCGCCGTCGCCGGAGTCCGAGTCCCCCTCGACCGGGTCGAGTCCGCCCGCCGCGGGGCGGCCGTCGGGGGAGAAGGCGAAGGGGGAGGGGGTGGCCGAGGACAGCGGCACCAGGTACGGGCGGCAGCCCAGCGGGAAGGACAGGTCGCCGGTGTGGACGTCGTAGACGGGGTCGAAACCGCGCCAGGACAGGAAGGCGAGGTAGCGGCCGTCCCGGGTGAAGACCGGATTCTCGTCCTCGAAGCGGCCGTTGGTGACGTCCACGATCGTGGGGGAGCCGGGTCCGGCGATCTTGGCCATCTTGATCTGGCGCAGCGAGCGGCCGATGCCGGGGTGCGACCAGGTCAGCCAGCAGCCGTCGGGGGAGAAGGCGAGGTCGGTGACGGGCCCGTTCTCGGACCGGATCAGCTCGCTGGCCTCCCCGTTGGACTCCTCGGTCGCGTCGATCAGCAGCAGCCGGCCGTCGTTGGAGGCGATCGCGAGCCGCTCCCCGTCCGGATCGGAGAGCAGTTCCAGTACGCGGCCCAGGGCGCCGGAGGCGAGCCGGCGGGGCTCGCGGTCGCCCGAGGCCCGGGGCAGGTAGGCGATCTCGATCGCGTCCTCGCCCTCCGCGTCGGTCACGTACGCCACCTGCCCGCCGCTGCCGAGCATCTCGGGCAGCCGGACCCGTACGCCCGGGGTGTCGGCGATGGTGCGGGCGGGCCCGTCGCGGTGCGTGAGCCAGTACAGGCTGCCGCGCACGACGACGGCGCTGGCCCGCCCGGTGGCGTCCACGGAGAGCGAGTCGACGTGGCTGGCGGCCGGGACCTGGTAGGTACGGCGGCCCGCGCGGGGGCCGCCGAGGCGGACCTCCAGCTTGCGCGGGGAGGCGTCGGGCGCCAGCGACTCCACGATCCACAGGTCGCCGGCGCACTGGTAGACGATCCGGGAGCCGTCGCTGGAGGCGTGCCGGGCGTAGAACTCCTCGTGGTCGGTGTGCCGGCGCAGGTCCGTGCCGTCGGGCAGGCAGGAGTAGACGTTGCCGATGCCCTCGTGGTCGGAGAGGAAGGCGATCCGGCCGTCCACGAACATCGGCGAGTCCAGGTGGCCTTCGACGCCCTCCAGCAGCCGCTCGCCGTGCAGCCACAGCCGGCCGGTGGCGCCGCCGCGGTAGCGCTTCCACGCGGCGGGCTCGTGCGGGGGCTTGCCGGTCAGCAGCAGGGTGCGGCGCTCGCCCGGCTCGTCCCCCTGGGAGGGCTCCTCGCGGACGGCGATGTCGGAGACGGGACCCCAGGGGAGCCGGCCGCCGGGGCTGCCGTCGGTCGGGATGGTGTACGCCCAGGCGAAGTAGGAGAAGGGCTGGCCGTGCGAGGAGACGGCCAGGATGTCGCTGCGGCCGTCCTTGTCGGGCGGGGTCCAGCCGCAGACCCGGGTGTCGGTGGAGCCCCAGTGGCTGAGGCGGCGCGCCGGGCCGCCGGCGACGGGGGCGAGGTGGATCTCGGGGTCGAGGCT
Source organism: Streptomyces sp. NBC_01264 (assembly GCF_026340675.1). Taxonomy (NCBI): domain Bacteria; kingdom Bacillati; phylum Actinomycetota; class Actinomycetes; order Kitasatosporales; family Streptomycetaceae; genus Streptomyces; species Streptomyces sp. NBC_01264. Next base: position 4,191,278 of record NZ_JAPEOX010000001.1, on the reverse strand, counting down.
GCGCCAGGTGGTGAAGGCGATGTGCTTGCCGTCGGGGGAGAACCGGGGATGGCCCACCCGGGTCCGGTCGACGGTGATCCGCCAGGCCCGGCCCGCGGGCTCTCCGGGAGGTACCAGGGGCGCCACCCAGAGGTCGTCCTCGGTGGCGAAGCACAGCAGATCGTCGTGGAGATGGGGGAACCGGAGGTACGCCGCGTCGTGACTCACCCCCCAATGCTTTCCGCGCGGAGGGGGGCTGGCAACTCGTACAGGTGATCCATGCGGCCTCACGCGGGGGTGGCGGGCGGCGCCGGGGACGTGACCGACACCACGCCGCAAGCGAAACGGAACGGTTTCGTTTCGCTTGCGGCCGGGGTATGGTCTACCCGTACGAAACGGTTTCGTTCGGTTGGGCAAGGTCGGGAGGAGGCGCCGGGATGGTCGAAGAGGTCATGTCGCGTCGCAGCCGGATCACCCCCGAACGGGAAGCCGAACTGCACGGCGCGGTCCTCGACCTGCTCCGTGAGGTCGGCTACGAGGCGCTGACCATGGACGCGGTCGCCGCCCGTACGAAGTCCAGCAAGGCCACCCTCTACCGCCAGTGGGGGAGCAAGCCCGAGCTGGTCGCGAAGGCCCTGCGCTGTACCCAGCCGGTCTCCCTCCGGGAGATCGACACGGGCAGCATCCGCGGGGACTTCGGGGTCATGATCGAGAACTCCGACGACGCCCAGATGGCGAAGGACACCGCGCTGATGCGGGGCCTGACCCACGCGGTGCACGAGAGCCCCGAGCTCCACCAGGCGCTACGGGACCTGCTGGTCGATCCGGAGATCAACGGTCTGCAGGAGATGCTGCAAAGAGCGGTCGCCCGGGGTGAGATCGCCCCGGACTGTCCGGCCCTGGCCTTCGTTCCGCACATGCTCATCGGGGCGTTCATCGCCCTCCCGCTGATCGAGGACCGGTCCGTCGACCGGACCTTCCTCGGCGACTTCATCGACGCCGTGGTCTTCCCCGCCCTCGGCGTCTGATCCCGCACGGCTGCTGACCTGCCCGGCTGCCCACCCATGCAGCCGCCCGCCCGCGCTGTCCCCGCGCTCGATTCCTGCCTGCCCTGACACGCCGCTCTCGTCGTCGGAACGGCATTCCATGCCCTGATCCATCCCACGACCCGAACGGGAGAACCACCGACGTGGCCACCTTCCTCTACCGACTCGGCAGGGGCGCCTTCCGGCGCCGCCGATTCGTCGCCCTCGTCTGGGTGGCGCTGCTGTTCGTCGCCGGCTTCGGCGCGGCATCGGCGTCCGCACCCACCTCAGGCTCGTTCTCCATACCCGGCACGGAGGCCCAGAAGGCCTTCGACCTGCTGGACCAGCGCTTCCCGGGGATGGCCGCCGACGGCGCCACCGCCCGCATCGTGATCAAGGCCCCGGCCGGCGAGAAGGTCGACTCCGCGGCGGTCAAGCCGCAGGTCGAGAAGATCGTCAGCGAGCTGAAGGACGGTCCGGGCAAGGACCAGATCTCCTCGGTCACCAGCCCGTACGAGGCCAAGGCCGTCAGCGAGGACGGCTCCACCGCCTACGTGAGCGTCAAGTACAAGGTCGGCGGCATGGAGCTGACGGACGCCACCCGCGAGGCCCTCACGGAGTCCGCCACGGGCGCCAAGGCCGACGGGCTGAACGTCCAGATCGGCGGCGACGCCCTGCAGGCCGCCCCCGAGACGGGCTCCGGCGAGATCATCGGCATCGCGATCGCCGCGATCGTCCTCGTCATCACCTTCGGCTCGCTCATCGCCGCGGGTCTGCCGCTGCTGACCGCGCTCATCGGCGTGGGCATCGGCATCTCCTCCATCACCGCGCTCGCCAACGTGCTGGACCTCGGCTCCACCACCTCCACCCTCGCGATGATGATCGGCCTCGCCGTCGGCATCGACTACGCCCTCTTCATCGTCTCCCGCTACCGCGCGGAGCTCGCCGAGGGCCGCGAGCGCGACGAGGCCGCCGGCCGCGCCGTCGGAACCGCCGGCTCCGCCGTCGTCTTCGCCGGTCTGACCGTGGTCATCGCCCTCGTGGGCCTGGCCGTCGTCAACATCCCCATGCTCAGCAAGATGGGCTTCGCCGCCGCGGGCACCGTGGTCATCGCCGTCCTCGTCGCCCTGACGCTGGTCCCGGCCATGCTCGGATTCGCCGGCAAGAAGGTGCTGCCCGCCGGTACCAAGTCCCGCTTCCTCGGCAAGGGCAAGGACGCCGCCGAAGGCGCCGAGGCCAAGCCCAACGGCGGCACCCGCTGGGCCCGCTTCATCCTGCGCCGCCCCGTCATGGTGCTGCTCGCGGGCGTGATCGGCCTCGGCATCGTCGCCGTCCCGGCGAGCAAGCTGGAGATGGGCCTGCCGGACGACGGCGCCCAGCCGGTGTCCACCACCCAGCGCCAGGCGTACGACATGCTCTCCGAAGGCTTCGGCCCCGGCTTCAACGGCCCGCTGATGGTCGTCGTGAACGGGGACAAGGCGCTCGCCGACGCGACCGTCGACCGGATCAAGGGCCTGGACGGCGTGGCGGCGGTCATGCCGGCCACCCAGAACGAGGCCAAGGACGCCGCCGTCATCTCGGTCATCCCGAAGGACCGTCCGTCCTCCGTGGAGACCGAGGACCTGGTCCACGAGATCCGTGAGGGCAGCGACAGCGGCAAGGTGTTCGTCACCGGCCAGACCGCGATGAACATCGACTTCTCGCAGAAGATGAACGACGCACTGCTGCCCTACCTGGCACTCGTCGTCGGCCTCGCCTTCCTGCTGCTGATGCTCGTCTTCCGCTCGATCCTGGTTCCGCTCAAGGCGGCCCTCGGCTTCCTGCTCTCGGTGGTCGCCGCCCTCGGCGCCGTCGTGGCGGTCTTCCAGTGGGGCTGGCTCGGCTCGCTCTTCGGGGTGGAGCAGACCGGTCCGATCATGTCGATGATGCCGATCTTCATGGTCGGCGTGGTCTTCGGTCTGGCCATGGACTACGAGGTCTTCCTGGTCACCCGCATGCGTGAGGCGTACGTCCACGGGGAGCGGCCGGGCCAGGCCGTCGTCACCGGGTTCCAGTACAGCGCCCGGGTGGTCGTGGCCGCGGCCGTCATCATGATCGCGGTGTTCTCCGGTTTCATGGGCGCCAGCGACCAGATGGTGAAGATGATCGGCTTCGGCCTGGCCATCGCCGTCTTCTTCGACGCCTTCGTCGTCCGCATGACCATCGTCCCGGCCGTCCTCGCGCTGCTCGGCCACAAGGCCTGGTGGCTGCCGAAGTGGCTCGACCGGATCCTGCCGAACGTGGACGTGGAGGGCGAGAGCCTGCGCAAGCACCTCGGCGACTCCGCGGACGGCTCCGGTCCGGACAAGGACCGCGAACTGGCCAACGTCTGACCCTCGGGTCGGCCGTCGGTCGGCAGTACGTACGCAGAACGGCCCCGCACCTTTCGGTGCGGGGCCGTTCGCGTGCGCCCGGGACCGGGCGGGGCCGGCTGGGCCTAACGGGTGGCCGCGGGCGCGGGAGCGTACGTACGGCGCAGGAAGCGGCGCAGGGCGGCGATGTCGAACTGGACCACCGCGACGCCCTCCGGCGAGTGGAACTCGACGACGGCCTGGACCCGCCCGCAGGGCCACACGCGTACGTCGCCGGTCCCGGTCGGGGCCTGCAGGCCGGCCTCCAGGAGGGCGCGGGGGAAGACCCACTCGTTGTCGGTGCCCTCGGGGGAGAGGTCGGCGGGGAAGACGATCCGTACGGCCAGTGGCTCGTCGGGGACGAAGCGCAGGGCGACCGGGATGGCCCGGTAGAGAGGGTCGTCGGTGATCACTCGGGCCCGTACCCGTTCCTCGACGAGGGAGGCCGTGACGGTCGCGGCCCGGGTGGCGGTGGCACCTGCGGATGGATTCTCGGCGGCGGCTGACATCGACAAGACTCCTCTAATCGGAACATTTGCTTCCGTATTGCCCCCAGCCTCGCACATTCCCACGAATTCGCACGGGGCTATTTGTCACGCCACCGCTCTTGCCAACTGTTCGCAAGAAGGCCCTATTCTTGAACGGTTAAAGACTTTGTCAGCTCAACGGACCGTTCGCCGGACCGCAGGAAGCGGAGCAGAACCATGCATGTGCCCGACGGCTTCATCGATGCCCCCGTCTCCATTGCCGCAGGTGTCGCCGCCGTCGGAGCCGTGGCGGTCAGCCTCCGCGGCGCCCGCCGGGAGCTCGACGAGCGCACCGCGCCGCTGGCCGGCCTCGTGGCCGCCTTCATCTTCGCCGTACAGATGCTCAACTTCCCCGTCGCGGCCGGAACAAGCGGCCACCTGCTGGGAGGAGCGCTCGCCGCGATCCTCGTCGGGCCCTATACGGGCGTGCTGTGCGTGTCCGTGGTCCTGCTCATGCAGGGCCTCCTCTTCGCCGACGGCGGCTTGACCGCCCTCGGCGTCAACATCGTCACCATGGGCGTCGTCACCGTGGTCGTCGCCTACGCCGTCTTCCGCGCCCTGGTCAAGCTGCTGCCCGACAGCCGCCGCTCGGTCACCGTCGCCGCCTTCGCCGGAGCCCTGCTCTCGGTGCCCGCCGCGGCCGCCTTCTTCACCCTCCTGTACGCCCTCGGCGGCACCACCGACGTCCCCATCGCCAAGGTCTTCGGCGCCATGGTCGGCGTCCACGTCCTCATCGGCATCGGCGAGGCCGTCATCACCGCCGCCACCGTCGGCGCCGTGATCGCCGTCCGCCCCGACCTCGTCCACGGCGCCCGCGGCCTGTCCGCCCCGCTGAAGCTGCGCGTCGGCGGCGAACTGGTCGATGCCCCCGCCGCCCCCGCCGCCGTTCCGGCCGCCGCGCGCTCCACGAAGCCCGTGTGGATCACCGGCCTGGTCGCCGCGCTGGCGCTCGCCGGCATCGTCTCCTTCTACGCCTCCTCCAGCCCGGACGGACTGGAGAAGGTCGCCGCAGACAAGGGCATCGACCAGAAGGTCACCGAGCACGCGGCCGCGGACTCCCCGCTCGCCGACTACAGCGTCAAGGACGTCTCCGACGCCCGCCTGTCCGGCGGCCTCGCCGGAGTCATCGGCGTGGGCGCGACCGTCCTCGTCGGCACCGGCGTGTTCTGGACCGTGCGCCGGCGCCGCGCCTCCGACCTGACGGCCGCCTCGACGGCCGTACCGGCCGCCTGACATGGGCGCGGGCCACGCCCACAAGCTCTACCGGCCGGGATCCTCGCCCGTCCACGACCTGCCGCCGCACTGCAAGCTCGCCGCGACCTTCGGCTTCGTGGCCGTCGTCGTGTCCACACCGCGCGAGGTGGTGTGGGCCTTCGGGCTGTACGCCGTCCTCATCGCGGCCGCCACCGCCGTGGCCCGGATCCCGCTCGGCTTCCTGCTGCGCCGCCTCCTGATCGAGGTGCCCTTCGTCGCCTTCGCCGTCCTGATGCCCTTCGTGGCCCAGGGCGAGCGGGTGGAGTTCGCCGGCATGTCGCTCAGCGTCTCCGGCCTCTGGGGCGCCTGGAACGTCCTGGCCAAGGGCACCCTCGGCGTGGCCGCGTCCGTGCTCCTGGCCTCCACCACCGAACTGCGCGCCCTGCTGCTGGGCCTCCAGCGGCTCAAGCTGCCGCCGCTCCTCGTCCAGATCGCCTCCTTCATGATCCGGTACGGGGACGTCATCAGTGACGAGCTGCGCCGGATGTCCATCGCCCGGCGCTCGCGGGGCTTCGAGGCGCGCGGGATCCGCCACTGGGGGGTCCTCGCGAAGACCGCCGGGGCCCTGTTCATCCGCTCCTACGAGCGCGGCGAGCGGGTCTACCTCGCGATGGTCAGCCGCGGCTACGCCGGCTCGATGCCGGTGATCGACGAGGTGACGGCCACCCGCACGCAGTGGGCGTACGCCGCAGCGCTCCCGGTGACGGCGCTGGCCGTCTGTCTGATGGGATGGACCCTGTGAACGCACCCACGCCCGCGCCCGTGCCCCCGCCCTCGCTGGAGGTCGCCGGCCTCGCCTACGCCTACCCCGACGGCCACCAGGCCCTCTTCGGGGTCGACCTCGCCGTCGGGCACGGGGAGCGGGTGGCGCTGCTGGGTCCCAACGGCGCCGGCAAGACCACCCTGGTGCTGCACCTCAACGGCATCCTGACCGGCGGCGTCGGCACCGTGAGCGTGGCCGGGCTGCCCGTGGAGAAGCGCAACCTCGCCGAGATCCGCCGCCAGGTCGGCATCGTCTTCCAGGACCCGGACGACCAGCTGTTCATGCCGACCGTCCGGGAGGACGTGGCCTTCGGCCCGGCCGCCGCCGGGATGCGCGGCGCCGAGCTGGAGGAGCGGGTGCGCGAGGCACTGGAGCAGGTCGGGATGGCCGCCTTCGCCGACCGGCCCCCGCACCACCTGTCCTTCGGGCAGCGCCGCCGGGTCGCGGTGGCGACCGTACTGGCCATGCGGCCCGAGATCCTCGTCCTGGACGAGCCGTCCTCCAACCTGGACCCGGCCTCGCGCCGCGAGCTCGCGGACATCCTGCGCTCGCTGGACGTCACCGTGCTGATGGTGACCCACGACCTGCCCTACGCGCTGGAGCTCTGCCCGCGCGCGGTGATCCTCAGCGAGGGGACCATCGTGGCCGACGGCCGCACCCAGGACGTGCTGTGCGACGAGGCGCTGATGCGGGCGCACCGGCTGGAGCTGCCCTTCGGCTTCGACCCGAGGTCAGTGTCGGTGGGATGAGCACAGTGGTGGCATAAGCCCCGGTCGGAGGTTGTTGCACACCCCGTGGACATCCAGGGTGTGGTGGCGGAGGGCTTCGAGCCCGTCAGGGACGCGTTCGTACGCAACTTCCAGGTGCTCGGGGACCGGGGCGCGGCCGTGTCCGTGTACCGGGACGGGCGCAAGGTCGTCGACCTCTGGGGCGGGACCAAGGACGCCGAGGGTACGGAGCCCTGGGCCGAGGACACCGCGCAGATCGTCCGCTCCGCCACCAAGGGCGTGGCCGCGGCCGTGCCGCTGCTGCTCCAGCAGCGCGGACTGCTGGACCTGGACGCGCCGGTGAGCTCGTACTGGCCGGAGTTCAAGGCGGGCGGCAAGGAGCGGACCCGGGTCCGCGACCTGCTCGCGCACCGCGCGGGCGTCCCGGCCCTGGACCGCGGGCTGACGGTGGCCGAGGCCGCGGACGGAGTCACCGGACCGCGTGCGATCGCCGCCCAGCGGGCCTTCTGGGAGCCCGGTACCGAGCACGGCTACCACGCGCAGACCTTCAGCTGGCTGCTGTCCGAGCTGGTGCTGCGGGCGACCGGCCGTTCGCTGGGGGGCATCCTGGCCGAGGAGATCGCGGAGCCGCTGGGCCTGGACTTCTGGATCGGCCTGCCGGAGTCCGAGGAGCACCGGGTGGGCCGGGTGGCGCCGGTCGATCCGCCGGAGAGCGCGGGCACGCTCAGGACCCGGCCGAAGCGGAACGTTTCCGCGGCCTACGCCGACCCGGACTCCCTCACCCGCCGCGCCTTCGCGGCCATCGACCCGCTGCCCGACGAGAACGACCCCGCCTACCGCGCGGCAGAGCTGCCGGCCTCCGCGGGCATCGGCACCGCCCGCGCCCTGGCCCGCTTCTACGCCGCCACCATCGGCGTGGTGGAGGGCGGCGCGCGGATCTTCACCCCGGCCACCACCGCGCTCGCCGGCAAGGAGTTCTCCTCGGGCCCCGACCGCGTGCTGGTGGTCAACACCCGCTTCGGGCCCGGCTACATGCTGCACGGCCCGGCCTCCCCGCTGCTGTCCCCGGCCTCCTTCGGGCACCCGGGTCGCGGCGGCTCGCTGGCCTTCGCGGACCCGGAGGCGGGCATCGGCTTCGGCTACGTCACCAACGGCCACGCCAAGTCCGTCACCGCCGACCCGCGCGCCCAGGCCCTGGTCCGGGCGGTCCGCTCGGCGCTGTAGCGCGGCTCGTGAAATGCCCCGCACGGGCGGCGCGGGGAGCGTTAGCGTGCGGTCATGACGACCTCCACGCATCCCCTGTTCGCCGAAGCCCTCGCCGCCCTGGGCCTGGAGCCGGACGTACGGACCTTCCCCGACGGGACCCGGACCGCCGCCGACGCGGCGGCGGCGATCGGCTGCGAGCTCAGCCAGATCGTGAAGTCGCTGATCTTCGCAGCCGACGGGGTTCCCGTACTGGTCCTCATGGACGGCGCCTCCCGGGTCGACGTGGAGGCGGTGCGCCGCGAGCTCGGGGCGGGCGCGGTGACCCGGGCCGACGCGGCCCTGGTCCGGGAGACCACGGGCTACGCCATCGGAGGGGTGCCCCCCTTCGGGCACCGCACCCGCACCCGGGTCCTCGCGGACCGCTCCCTGCTGGCCCACGAGGTGGTCTGGGCGGCCGCGGGCACTCCGCACACGGTGTTCCCGATGGATCCGCGCGAGCTGATCCGGAACGCGGGGGCCGCGCTGGCCGACGTACGGGAGGGCTGACCCGGGGGCGGGCCCCCGCCGGCCGGCCCGTGGCCCGCTGCCGGCCCGGGCCCGCCGGTCAGCGCGCGTTCAGGACGGCCGCCACGATCGGGCCCGCCGCGTCGCCGCCGTGGCCGCCGCCCTCGACCATCGCCGCCGCCGCCACGTCGCCGCTGAAGCCGGTGAACCAGCTGTCCGGGTTCTGCGCCCCGTCGACCTCCGCCGAGCCGGTCTTGGCGCCCTTGTCGGAGCCGCGGACCGCGGACATCGCGCCCTGGGCGGTGCCCGAGGTGGCCGTCAGCTTCATCATCCGCACCAGCTGGGCCGCCACCGAGGGCTTCATCCTCCGGGTGGCCTTGGCGAGCTCGCGGTCGTCTAGCGAGGCCTTGACGACGACCGGCTGGCGAAACACCCCGGTGCGGGCGGTCGCCGTGATCGAGGCCATGGTCAGCGGGTTCATCTGGATCTGGCCCTGGCCGATGTACGCGGCGGCCGCCGCCGGCCCGGTGGCGGCCGGGACCTTGCCGTCGACGGTGGGCACGCCGACCTTCCACTCGACGCCCTCGCCGATGCCGAAGACCTCGCGGGCCTCCTTCGGGAGCGCGTCGTCGTCGTCCACCGGCAGGATCTGCTTGATGAAGGCGGTGTTGCAGGACTGGGCGAAGCTCGTCGCGAAGGTCTCGCCCTCGAGCTTGAAGCCCTTCAGGTTCTTGAAGGTCTTGCCGCCCCACTGCACCTCCGCCGGACACGGGGCGACCTTGTCCGCCGCCACCAGACCCCGGTCCAGCAGCATCGCGCCGGTCACGATCTTCATCGTGGAGCCGGGCGCGCGAGCCCCGCTCAGGGACGCGGGGAAGCCGTCGCCGCGATGGTCGGCGACGGCCAGGACGTTGCCGGTGCTGGGCTGGACGGCGACCACCGAGGCCTGCGGGAACTTCAGCACCGCCTGCTCCGCCGCCGCCTGGACGTCCGCGTCCAGGACGGTCTCGATCTTCCCGGGCTTCCCCTCGACCAGCGTGAGCAGGGTCCGCCGTGGAGCATCCTCGGCGACCGGCTCGATCCACAGCTCGGCGCCGCTCTTGCCGCCCAGCTGCTCCCCGTACTTCTTGCGCAGGCTGTCGAGCACCGGGCGCAGCGAGGGGTACTTCTCGGCGGTCAGCTCCCGGCCCTTGCGGTCGACGGCCTTGACCGGCGGGTTGGCCGGGGCGCCGCCGCGCAGCTTCTCGCCCTTCTGGAGCTGCGGGTGGAGCACCGAGGGCTGCCAGTCGACGAGCGGGAGCCCGGTGGTGTTGCCGCGGACCACGGTCAGCTTGGACTCGTAGGCGAGGGGCTTGGTGACGCCCTCGTAGGTGACCTCGGCCGCGACGGAGTACGCCACCGTGGTCCCGGTCTGCGCGCCGGGGGTGATCGCGACCTTGGACACGTAGGCCTGGGTCGTGAACCCGCCGAGGGCGACCTGCGCCTCCGAGGGGTTGTTCGTCAGATCGGCGCCGGCGCGGGCGTCCCCGGCGGCCCACGCGGTGAAGAAGGCCTGGGCGGTCGCCGCGGCGTCCTTGTCGCTGACCGGCCCGGTGCCCTTGGCGGGCACCGCCGGGCCGGTCGCGCTCGTGTTCTTGGCGTCGCCGTCACCGGCGTCCCCCACCAGCGCGTACACCCCGTACACGGCCCCGCCCAGCATCGCGAGGAAGGCCCCGCCGACGACGGCTCCCTTTGCAGCCCCGTTCATTCCCGCTCCCCGTTCCCGTGTCCCCTACCCCGGCCCTTGGACACTGAACGTGTTCAAGGGCCCTCTGGAGTAGACCTTACGTCGAACAGACGGACGGTTCAGGGGTTTGGCCGTCCTGGGCGTCCGGGCTCACGGCCGCCCCGCTAGACCCAGGTGTCCAGCCACATGCGGTTCTGCCAGGAGTCCATCGGGATGGACTGGCCCGTGTAGATGGGCCAGAAGTAGATGAAGTTCCACACGATCAGGAGCACCAGGACGCCCGCCGCCACCGCACCCAGCGCGCGGCGGCGTTCCGAGGAGCCCGCCGGGCCCAGCAGGGCGCCGATCATCATGGCCACCGCCAGGCACAGGTACGGGACGAAGACCACCGCGTAGAAGAAGAAGATGGTCCGCTCCTGGTAGTTGAACCAGGGCAGCAGGCCCGCGCCCAGCGCGCACGCGATCGCGCCCGCCCGCCAGTCGCGGCGGAAGAGCCAGCGCCACAGCACGTACAGCAGGGCGAAGCAGCCCGCCCACCACAGCAGCGGCGTGCCGAGCGCCAGCACCTCGCGCGCGCACTTGGCCGTCTCCGTCGCCGGGCAGCCGTCGGTGCCGGGGGAGGGGGACTCGTAGAAGTAGGAGACGGGACGGCCCAGGACCAGCCAGCTCCACGGGTTCGACTCGTAGGTGTGGCCCGAGGTCAGGCCCACGTGGAAGTCGTAGACCGTCGTCTCGTAGTGCCACAGGCTCCGCAGCCACTCCGGGAGGAACGAGAGGGAGCTGTGCTGGTCGTTCTTGGCGGCCCAGTCGCGGAAGTAGCCGCCCTTGCCGTTGTCGGGGGAGAGGATCCAGCCGAGCCAGGAGGCCACGTAGACGGAGATCGCCACGGGGACGAGGGAGAGGAAGGCGGGCCAGCTGTCACGGCGCAGCATCGCCGCGTACGGGGTGCCCGCGCCCGCCGTGCGGCGGGCGGCCGCGTCCCACAGGACGGTCAGCACGCCGAAGAAGGCCAGCACGATCAGGCCGTTCCACTTCGTGCCGAAGGCCAGGCCGAGGCTGATCCCGGCCAGGATGCGGTACGGGCGCCAGCCCAGCTTCAGCGTCTCCGCGATGCGGGCGTCCGGCCGGGTCCGGCCCTCCTCGTCCACCGGGAGCGCGGCCGCGAGCCGGGCCCGCGCCTTGTCCCGGTCGATGACGAGTGCTCCGAAGGCGCCCAGCACGAAGAACATCAGCACCAGGTCGAGCAGGGCGGTCCGGCTCATCACCAGGTGCAGGCCGTCCACGGCCAGCAGGAGGCCGGCCAGGCAGCCCAGGAACGTGGAGCGGAACAGCCGCCGCCCGATGCGGCACAGCATCAGCACGGACAGGGTGCCGAGCAGCGCGGTCATGAACCGCCAGCCGAAGGGGTCGAAGCCGAACATCCACTCGCCCAGGCCGATCACCCATTTGCCGACCGGCGGGTGCACGACGTAGCCCGGTTCCAGCGGGAGGGGCACTCCGTGGGGGTTGGCGAGGATCGACTTGTCGATGTCCTTGGGCCAGCTCGCCTCGTAGCCCTGCTTGATCGTGGCCCACGCGTCCTTGGCGTAGTACGTCTCGTCGAATATCACCGCCTTCGGGGTGCCCAGATGGACGAAGCGCAGCACCCCGGCGACCAGCGTCACCAGCAGCGGCCCGGCCCACGCCAGCACCCGCTCCCAGCGCTCCGCCGCGTCCGGCCCGATCCCGATCTGCGCCCACAGCTGCGCGGACGGCCGTGCGTACGGGGGCACCAGGCGGGTGCCGACGTCCGACTGCCGCTGCGCCCCGGCGGGCTGCGCGTAGCCGAAGCCGCGCAGCCGGCGCATCCAGGCGGACGGCTGGTCGGCGGGGTCGGGGCCGGGCCCGGCCTCGGTGGCGGGCGGGGCCCCCGCAGGGCTGGGCGGCGGCGTCGCGGTACTGGTCACCGGCACATCGTAGGGAACGACCCTGTGCCGGACCCAGGGGGACGGCAGTGTGGGGCGCGGCGGTTGGGGCGGCTGAGAGGATGGGGCGGTGACCACTGACCAGCCCCGCACCGCCGAAGCCCCCTCCCCGGCCCCCTCATCCGATGGCCACGGGGTGGGCGTCCTCGTCCTCGCCGGTACCCCCATCGGTGACCTCGCCGACGCCCCGCCACGGCTCGCCTCCGAGCTGGAGCGGGCCGATGTGATCGCCGCCGAGGACACCCGGCGGCTGCGCAGGCTGACGCAGGGCCTCGGCGTGTACACCACCGGGCGCGTCCTGTCGTACTTCGAGGGCAACGAGTCCGCGCGCACCCCCGAGCTGGTCGAGGCCCTGGAGGCCGGCAAGCGCGTCCTGCTCGTGACCGACGCCGGCATGCCCTCGGTCTCCGACCCCGGCTACCGGCTCGTCGCCGCCGCCGTGGAGAAGGACATCAAGGTCACGGCCGTGCCCGGGCCCTCCGCCGTCCTCACCGCGCTCGCCCTCTCCGGGCTTCCCGTCGACCGCTTCTGCTTCGAGGGCTTCCTGCCGCGCAAGGCCGGCGAGCGGCTGAGCAAGCTCCGCGAGGTCGCCGCCGAGCGCCGCACCCTCGTCTACTTCGAGGCCCCGCACCGGCTCGACGACACCCTGGCCGCCATGGCCGAGGTCTTCGGCGCCGACCGGCGCGCCGCCGTCTGCCGCGAGCTGACCAAGACCTACGAGGAGGTCAAGCGAGGCGGTCTCGGCGAGCTGGCCGCCTGGGCCGCCGAAGGCGTGCGCGGGGAGATCACCGTCGTCGTCGAGGGCGCCCCGGCCGCGGCCCCCGGCGATGTGGACGCCGAGGAGCTGGTGAACCGGGTACGGGTGCGCGAGGAGGCGGGGGAGCGGCGCAAGGAGGCCATCGCGGCGGTCGCCGCGGAGGCCGGGGTACCCAAGCGCGAGGTCTTCGACGCCGTGGTCGCGGCAAAGAACGCGGCACAAAAGTCGCCGTGAGTCGGTAAAGAGCTAACCTGAAAAGCAAAGCTCAGACCGCGCACCGGGCGCTTTGGGCATGACTCGCCCAAGGACCGTCCAACAGTAGACAGGGCCTGATGCGCTCCCGCCCGAAGAGGCGTCCACTGGCAATGGCACCAGTGGAACAAGAGGAGCTGGCATGAGTGAGATCGCCGAACCCCAACCCGTCTCCGTACCCACCGCTTCTACCGTCACCGCCCCGGTGGCCGCTGCCGCGGCTCCCGTTTCCGCCACCGTGCCGACCGTGCACGAGGCGTACTCCTTCGCCTGCATGAAGTGCGGCTACGGCTGGGAGCAGGGGTACGAGATAGAGCACCACACCGACGGCAAGGGCATGCCGTTCATCGTCTACACGGCGGACGGTGAGCGGGTCCCCTCCCCGCTGTCCAACCCGACCTGCATGAACTGCGGCGGGCACGTGGTGCGGATCATGAGGGAGGGCCAGGTCAAGTCGGTCATCGGCATGCTCGACCAGCTCTACCACCACCGCGCGGCCCCGGGGATCGCCGGCCCGGTGCCCGCCGGGTACAGCGCGAAGGCCCCCAAGCCCCGCAAGGCCGCCCTGCACGACGCCCCCGGGCCGGTCCCGGTGGAGCGGCCCGGTCTGATGGCCCGGCTGCTGGGGTTCTTCCGCCGGTCATAAGATCGGCCGCATGAGCCGTAGTACGCCGAACGACGCACCGCCCCCGCTGCCGGAGCCGCTCCGGGTGGCGGTCGCCGACTCCCACACCCACCTGGACATGCAGTCCGGCACCGTGGAGGAGGGCCTCGCCAAGGCCGCCTCCGTCGGGGTCACCACCGTCGTCCAGGTGGGCTGCGACGTGAAGGGCTCCCGGTGGGCCGCCGAGACCGCGGCCGCGTACGAGAACGTCCACGCGGCCGTGGCCCTGCATCCCAACGAGGCCCCCCGGATCGTCCACGGGGACCCCGACGGCTGGTCGCGGCAGGGCGCCCGGAAGGGCGGCGGCGAGGCCGCGCTCGACGACGCGCTCGCCGAGATCGAGGCGCTGGCCGGGCTCGCGCACGTGAAGGCCGTCGGCGAGACCGGCCTCGACCACTTCCGTACCGGCCCCGAGGGAATGGCCGCGCAGGAGCGTTCCTTCCGCGCGCACATCGAGATCGCCAAGCGGCAGGGCAAGGCGCTGGTCATCCACGACCGAGAGGCGCACGCGGACGTGCTGCGGGTCCTGCGCGAGGAGGGCGCCCCCGAGCGGACCGTCTTCCACTGCTACTCCGGTGACGCGGAGATGGCCCGGGAGTGCGCCGCCGCCGGCTACTACATGTCCTTCGCCGGGACCGTCACCTTCAAGAACGCGGCGCCGCTGCGCGAGGCGCTGGCGGTGGCCCCGCTGGAACTGGTCCTCGTGGAGACGGACGCCCCGTACCTCACACCGGCCCCGTACCGCGGAAGGCCCAACGCGCCGTACCTCATTCCGCTGACCGTACGGGCCATGGCCGCGGTCCGCGGCATCGACGAGGACGCGATGGCGACGGCCCTGGCGGCCAACACGGCCCGCGCCTTCGCCTACTGAGCGGGCCCTCACCCGTTCGCCACGTTCCGTAGCCGTTCCGCTTTGTTGCGTGACGGCCGCTCCGCTAGGGTGCCGTGCCCGAAGCAGCCGGACGGACCAGTGGAGCGAGCGCGATGAGCGATGTGGCCTGGCCGGCCGGTGGACGCGACCCCTGGGCCGCGCCCCCGGACCCGGGCGCGTACGCGGACCCGTACACCGACTCGGACCCTTACGCGGGCCTCGTCGGGGCGAACCCGGACCTGGACGCGGGAGCGGGGCCTTACCGGGAAGGGGACCCGTACGCGCGGATGGGGGCGGTGAACCCGGACCTGGCCGCGGGAGCGGCGGCTGACCGGGACCGGAACTGGTACGCGGACTCCTCCGGGGCCGGGCAACCGGACCTGGACGCCGGAGCGGGGCCTCACCGGGATCCAGATCCGGATCCGTACGCGGGCCGTGCGGGGAACGCGGGCCCGGAGGCCGGAGCGGGCCCCTACCGGGATCCGGACTCCTACCCGGGCTCCGGGGCAGGTCCGGACGCGGACGCGTTCTGGGGCCCGGAGGCGGGACCGGAGGTGGACCCCGACCCGGGCCCGGACCTGTTCCTCCGCCCGGGGGCGGACCAGGATCCGGGCCTGGACCTGTTCCTGCGCACTGGGGCGGACCCGGACCCGAGCTCACAGTTGGAGCCCGGGGTGCCGGCGCCTCGGGGCGGTGGGCGGCGGCGGACTGCGGCCGAGCCGGGGGCGGGCCGCCGGGCGCGCGGCCGGGCCCCCGCTGGTCCTGCCCCCGCCCCTGCTGCCCCCGCTCCGGGCTCCGCCCCCGAGCCGGAGGTGCCGGCCACCGGCCGTCGGCGTCGCGGCGCGCCGGCGGCGTCCTTGGACACCGTCCCGGCCGGACCCGCCCCCGCGGGGACCGGGCGGCGCCGGGGCGGGGGCGGACTCGGCACGGTGCCCGCCCCGGCCGGACCGGGCACCGGGCTGGGCAGCGGCCCCGGTACCGGACCTGGCGCAGGACCGGGGCTCGGGTCCGGACCCGGAACCGGACCTGGCACGGGGCTCGGGCCCGGACCCGGACCCGGACCCGGACCCGGACCCGGACCCGGACCCGGACCCGGGCCCGGACCCGGACCTGGCACCGGGCCCGGCACCGGAGCCGGGCCCGCCTCCGGTCCGAGGCGGCGTAGGAGCGCCGCCCCCGCTTCGCGCGACGCCTGGCGGCGCATCGTGCCGCAGGCCCTGGTCGTCGCGTTCCTGGCGGGCGGCACCACCGCCTTCGTCGCCGCCGACAAGGCCGTACGCCTCACCGTCGACGGAGTCCCGCGGACCCTGCACACCTTCGCCGACGACGTGGACGAACTGCTCGCCGCCGAAGGACTCGGCATCGGCCCCCACGACCTCGTGGCCCCGGCCGGGGCGCAGGTCCTCGACGACGGGGACGAGATCGTCCTGCGCTACGGCCGCCCGCTGAGCCTGACCCTCGACGGACAGCGGCGCGAGGTGTGGACCACCGCCCGCACCGTGGACGGCGCACTGCGCCAGTTCGGCATCCGCGCCGAGGGCGCCTACCTCTCCTCGCCCCGCACCGCCCCCGTCCCCCGGACCGGCCTGACCCTCGCCGTCCGCACCGAACGCAGCATCACCTTCATGGCCGACGGCCGCGAGCGCGCCATCCGCACTAACGCCGCCACCGTGCAGGAGGCCCTCGACGAAGCCGGGATCACCCTCCACGGCCAGGACACCACCTCCGTGCCCGCCGGCTCCTTCCCGCGCGACGGCCAGACCGTCACCGTGCTCCGCATCACCGGCACCCGCGAGATCCGCGAGGAACGCATCCCGTACGCGACCGAGCGGGTCAAGGACTCCTCCCTCTTCGCCGGCACCGAAGTCGTCGCGCGCTCGGGGCGGCCCGGAGCGCGCAGGGTCACGTACAGCCTGCGCACCGTCAACGGGGTCCGGCAGAAGCCCCGGCGGCTCGCCGAGGAGACCGTCCGCGAGCCCGTCAGCCAGCTCGTCAAGGTCGGCACCAAGCCGCTGCCGTCCTCCGTGCAGGGCGCGGACGGCCTCGACTGGGGCGCGCTGGCCCGCTGCGAGTCGGGCGGCCGGCCCGGCGCCACGGACCCCTCCGGCACGTACGGGGGGCTCTACCAGTTCGACGTACAGACCTGGCAGGCCCTGGGCGGAAGCGGCCGCCCGCAGGACGCTCCGGGCCCGGAACAGACGTACCGGGCCAAGAAGCTGTACGTCCAGCGGGGGGCGAGTCCCTGGCCACACTGCGGCCGTACCCTTTATCGGTGAGCACAGCAGAGCAGCAGCCCGAAAGCACCGTGCCGGAGACCTCCGCGCCGGAGACCTCCGCGCCTTCCGCGCCCGAGACCTCCGCCCCCGAGACCTCCGCCCTCCTCGGCGCGGCCGACATCCGGGAGCTGGCCGCCGTACTCGGCGTACGGCCGACGAAGCAGAAGGGCCAGAACTTCGTCATCGACGCCAACACGGTGCGCCGCATCGTGCGCACGGCCGAGGTCCGGCCGGACGACGTGGTCGTCGAGGTCGGACCCGGGCTGGGCTCGCTGACGCTCGCACTGCTGGAGGCAGCCGACCGGGTCGTCGCCGTCGAGATCGACGACATCCTGGCCGCCGCGCTGCCCGCCACCATCGAGGCGCGGATGCCGCAGCGCAAGGACCGCTTCGCGCTGGTCCACTCCGACGCGATGCTGGTCAAGGAGCTGCCCGGACCGCCGCCGACCGCGCTCGTGGCGAACCTCCCCTACAACGTGGCCGTGCCGGTCCTGCTCACGATGCTCGACCGCTTCCCGAGCATCGAGCGGACCCTGGTCATGGTGCAGGCCGAGGTCGCCGACCGGCTGGCCGCCGAGCCCGGCAACAAGGTGTACGGGGTCCCCTCCGTCAAGGCCAACTGGTACGCGGACGTCAAGCGGGCCGGCGCCATCGGCCGCAAGGTCTTCTGGCCCGCGCCGAACGTCGACTCCGGACTCGTCTCGCTGGTCCGCCGCGCGGAGCCGGTCAAGACCACCGCGACCAAGGCCGAGGTCTTCGCGGTCGTCGACGCGGCCTTCGCGCAGCGCCGCAAGACGCTGCGCGCGGCGCTGTCCGGCTGGGCCGGATCGGCCGCGGGAGCCGAGGCGGCGCTGGTCGCCGCCGGGATCTCCCCGCAGGCCCGCGGTGAGTCCCTCACCGTCGAGGAGTTCGCGGCGATCGCCGAGCACAAGCCCGCCGCGGAGAGGCCCGCGCTGTGACCGGGTCGATCACCGTACGGGTTCCCGCGAAGGTCAACGTCCAGCTGGCGGTGGGCGCGGCCCGGCCGGACGGCTTCCACGACCTGGCCAACGTCTTCCTCGCGGTCTCCCTCTACGACGAGGTCACCGCGAGCGTCGCCGACGGGCTCACCGTGACCTGCGCCGGCCCGGACGCCGACAAGGTGCCGCTCGACCGCACCAACCTCGTGGCCCGGGCCGCGGAGATCCTGGCGGAGCGGGCCGGGCTGAGCCCCGATGTGCGTCTCCACATCGAGAAGCGGATCCCGGTGGCGGGCGGCATGGCGGGCGGCAGCGCGGACGGGGCGGCGGCCCTGCTGGCCTGTGACGCCCTGTGGGGTCTGAAGACCCCGGTCGGGGAACTCCTCGACATCTGCGCGGAGCTGGGCAGTGACGTGCCGTTCAGCCTGGTCGGCGGGGCGGCGCTGGGTACCGGGCGCGGGGAGATCCTGACTCCGGTCGCGGCCGGGACCTTCCACTGGGTGTTCGCGGTGGCCGACGGAGGCCTCTCCACCCCGGCGGTGTTCCGCGAGTTCGACCGGCTCACCGCCGGGGTGGAGGTCCCTGTTCCGCAGGCCTCCCCGGCGCTGCTCGCGGCGCTGGCCTCCGGTGACCCGGACGAGCTGGCCGCCACCCTGGAGAACGGGCTCCAGGCCGCGGCCCTTTCGCTGCGGCCGTCGCTGGCCGGGACGCTGGCCGCGGGTACGGAGGCCGGGGCGCTGGCCGCGCTGGTGTCCGGCTCGGGTCCGACGACGGCCTTCCTGGTCCGCGATGCCTCGTCGGCGACGAAGGTCGCCGCCGCGCTCGCCGCCTCCGGCACCTGCCGCAGCACCCACGTGGCCACAAGCCCGGCGCCGGGCGCGACCCTCCTCTGACGGGCCCTGACGGGCCCCTTACCGGCCTTGATTGGCCCCTGACCGGCCCTGACCGGCGTCGGCCGCCCCCGCGGGGCCCGGCGGGGTGGGCCGGCTCTGCGGGGCGAGGTCCCCTACCCGCCCTTCCACCGTTCCCCGGGCTCCGCCCGGACCCTTTGCCGGGTGCGGCGCCGTTGCCGGGGGCCAGCCCCCGGACCCCCGCTCCTCAAACGCCGGAGGGGCTGGATTTTGGCTGGCGTCAGCCCACACGTGCACGCGGTGCGCTGAGCCGGGGCTGGTTTGCCCGCAGGGCGATCCCAGCCCCTCCGGCGTTTGAGGAGCGGGGTCTGGGGCGGAGCCCCACGGCCTCGGGGGCAGCCCGGGGCCCGACGGGTCAGGGCGGAGCCCTGGGAACGGTGGAAGGGCGGGTAGGGGACCTCGCCCCGCGCAGCGGCAAGGGGCACAGCCGGGAATAGCTCCGCGCAGCGGAGACGGGGCAGCCGGGGCTTCGCCCCCGCGCAGCGGCAGGGTCGCAGGCGGGATGCCGCCCCGCGCAGCGGAGACGGGGCGGTCGGACCGGGGGGCTGGGGTCGGGGGCGCCCGCCCCGGGTACCTAGGTGGGAGTGAGTACTCGCGCCCTGTTGCCGGGACGGCCCGCGCGGGAGCGTAGGGGTCATGGGAGCCAGCGCAAGCGACATCGCCGCACACACCCCCGCCACCCGGGACCGCTACGTCGACCTGCTCCGGGTCGCCTCGCTCGGGACCGTCATCGCGGGGCACTGGCTGATGGCCGCCGTCAGTACCGACGGCATAGGCAACCTGCTCGCCGTCGTGCCGCCGCTGCAGGTGCTCACCTGGGCGCTGCAGGTCATGCCGGTGTTCTTCTTCGTCGGCGGGTTCTCGCACGCCCTGTCCTACCGCTCCCTCGCCCGCCGCACCGACGGCCCCGTCTACGCCGCCTTCCTGCGGGCCCGCCTGCGCCGGCTGCTGCGGCCCACCCTCGTCTTCGTCGGCGTCTGGACCGCCGCGGCCCTTGCCGCGCAGCTCCTCGGCGGGGGCGGCGGGCGGCTGTCCGGGGCGGCGTTCCGGCTGGTCACGCAGCCGCTGTGGTTCATCGGGATCTACCTCGCGATGGTCGCCCTCACCCCGCCCCTGCTGACCCTGCACGAGCGGTACGGCTGGGCCGCCTTCGGGGCCCTGGCCGGGGCGGCGGCCGCCGTCGACCTGCTGCGCTTCGCGGGCGGTGTCCCGTACGCCGAGTTCCTGAACTTCGCCTTCGTCTGGCTCGCCGTCCACCAGCTGGGCTTCCTGCGCGCCGATGGGCGGCTCCGCCGCCCCGGCGCCCTCGCCGCCGCCGGGCTCGCCGGGGCCGTGGCGCTGGTGGCGTACGGGCCGTACCCGCTGTCCATGGTCGGGATGCCCGGGGAGAAGGTCTCCAACATGGCCCCGCCCACCCTCGCCCTGCTCGCGCACGGGATCTGGCTCGTGGGCGCCGTGGAACTGCTGAGGGCCCCCGTCGGCGCCTGGCTGGACCGGCCCGGGGTCTGGCGCGGCGTGGTCGCCGCCAACGGGGTCGCCATGACCGCCTTCCTCTGGCACCTCACCGCGATGCTCGCCGTCTACGCCGCCCAGCTGGGCCTCGGCATCGCCCTGCCCGAGCCCGCCGGGGCGGCCTGGTGGGCCCAGGTCCCGGTCCGGTTCCTCGCCGCCGCCGCGCTGACCTGCGTACTCGTCGCGGTCTTCCGCCGCTTCGAGGCCCCCGTCACAGGCAGCGCAGGCAGCGCGAGCAGCGGCGCCGGTCCCGGCTCCGGCCCCCGCGCCGCCCTCGGCACCGCCCTCTGCCTGCTCGGCGTCCTCGGGCTCTCCACGACCGGCCTCGGCGGGCTCCTGGAAGGCCACAGCGCCACGCTGATTGCCCTCCCGGTCACCGCGCCCGCCGCGATCGGCATGGCGCTGGGCGGCTGGCTGCTGGTGGAACGGTCCGGCACTTCGCGGAGGGTTAGGCTGAGGGGCTGATCCACACCCCTTCCCTGGAGCGCTCCTGATGGCCGTCAACCTGGTCAATGTCGAGGCAGTCAGCAAGGTGTACGGCACCCGTACCCTGCTCGACGGCATCTCCCTCGGCGTATCCGAGGGGGACCGGATCGGTGTCGTAGGCCGCAACGGCGACGGCAAGACCACCCTCATCCGCATGCTCGCCAAGCTGGAGGAACCCGACACCGGCCGGGTCACCCAGAACAGCGGCCTGCACATGGGCGTGCTCACCCAGCACGACTCCCTCGACCCGAAGGCCACCGTCCGCCACGAGATCATCGGGGACATGGCCGACCACGAGTGGGCCGGCAACTCCAAGATCCGCGACGTGCTGACCGGCCTCTTCGGCGGGCTCGACCTGCCCGGCTTCGGGCAGGGCCTCGACACAGTCATCGGTCCGCTCTCCGGTGGCGAGCGCCGCCGCATCGCGCTGGCCAAGCTGCTCATCGCCGACCAGGACCTCCTCGTACTCGACGAGCCCACCAACCACCTCGACGTCGAGGGCATCTCCTGGCTGGCCAAGCACCTCCAGGAGCGCCGCTCCGCGCTCGTCTGCGTCACCCACGACCGGTGGTTCCTCGACCAGGTCTGCACCCGCATGTGGGACGTGCAGCGCGGTGACGTCCACGAGTACGAGGGCGGATACAGCGACTACGTCTTCGCCCGCGCCGAGCGCGACCGCATCGCCGCGACCGAGGAGTCCAAGCGGCAGAACCTGATGCGCAAGGAGCTCGCCTGGCTGCGCCGCGGAGCCCCCGCGCGCACCTCCAAGCCGCGCTACCGCATCGAGGCCGCCAACGAGCTGATCGCCGACGTGCCGCCGCCGCGCGACAAGTCCGCGCTGATGAAGTTCGCCAACGCCCGCCTCGGCAAGACGGTGTTCGACCTGGAGGACGTGACCGTCCAGGCCGGCCCCAAGACCCTCCTCAAGCACCTCACCTGGCACCTGGGCCCCGGCGACCGCGTCGGTCTCGTCGGCGTCAACGGCGCCGGCAAGACCTCCCTGCTGCGCGCCCTCGGCGAGGCGGCCCGCACCCAGGGCGAGGTCCAGCCGGCCGCGGGCACCGTGACCGTCGGCAAGACCGTCAAGCTGGCCTACCTCTCGCAGGAGGTCGGCGAACTCGACCCGTCCCTGCGGGTGCTGGAGGCCGTCCAGCGCGTCCGCGACCGGGTCGACCTCGGCCAGGGCCGCGAGATGACGGCGGGGCAGCTGTGCGAGCAGTTCGGCTTCACCAAGGAGAAGCAGTGGACGCCCGTCGGCGACCTCTCCGGTGGCGAGCGGCGCCGGCTGCAGATCCTGCGCCTGCTGATGGACGAGCCCAACGTCCTCTTCCTCGACGAGCCCACCAACGACCTCGACATCGAGACCCTGACCCAGCTGGAGGACCTCCTCGACGGCTGGCCCGGGTCGATGATCGTGATCTCGCACGACCGGTTCTTCATCGAGCGCACCACCGACACGGTCATGGCCCTGCTGGGCGACGCGAGCCTGCGGATGCTGCCGCGCGGCCTCGACGAGTACCTGGAGCGCCGCCAGAAGATGATCGACGCGGCCTCCCCGGCCCCCGCCCAGGCCGCCGCCGGAAAGTCCTCGGCCTCCGGGGACGCGCGCGCCGCGAAGAAGGAGCTGCAGAAGATCGAGCGGCAGCTCAACAAGATGACGGACCGCGAGAGCAGCCTGCACGCCCAGATCGCCGAGAACTCCACCGACTTCGACAAGGTCGCCAAGCTCGACGCCGAGCTGCGCGAACTCATCTCGGACCGGGACGACTTGGAGATGCGCTGGCTGGAGCTCGCCGAGGACGCGTAGCCCCGAATCCGGGTGCGGTACCCGGAGCGCGGCTGCTATCTCCTGGTGGATGGAACCACTGCGCACCCGACGCCTCGTCCTGCTCCCGCTCGACGCCGACCGGGCCCGGCGGCTCGCCGCCGGACCATCCGGACCACCCGGTCCGTCGGACCGCTGGGCCGAGGGCTATCCGGAGGCCGGGGACCGGGCCGGGGCCGAACGGTATCTGCGGGTCCTGGCCGACACGGGTGACCCGGCGCCGTACGGGGCGTTCGAGATCCAGCGCCGCTCCGACGGGCTGATGATCGGCGGCGCCGGGTTCCACGGCCCCGCCGACGGGGCGGGCCGGGTGACCGTGGGATACGGGCTGGTGCCCGCCGTACGGGGCCAGGGGTACGCGGCCGAGGCCCTCCGGGCCCTGCTGGAGCACGCCCGCGCCCAGGGGGCGGTCACGGTGTCGGGCGACACCGACCGGGCGAACACGGCCTCGCAGCACGTCATGGCGGCCGCCGGAATGCACCCGGTCGGCGAGGACGCCCGACTGCTGTACTACGCGGTGAGTTGGACGCGTTGAGAGGGAAGCGGCGACCCGTCCGCGGTGAGCCGCGCGCGGGACCGGGAGCAGGACCGGGAGCGGCTGAGGATCCCGTACCGCTGCCCGCGGCCCCAACAGGGCGATAACGGCGGCATCACGGGCCGGTCCTCCCTTGGGAACAGGGGCCGGACCGGCCCGGGCAGTTCTCGCCGGCAGTGATAGAAAGGGCTTCCTCCCACACCCGAAGCCGAAGGTATGCGCTGATGACCGAGCCGCCCCAGCCGCCGAACCCTTCCGGTTACGGACACCTGCCCGGGCCCCCGCAGCCCGGGTACGGCTTCCCGCCGCAGCAGGGCGAGAACCCGTACGCGCAGCAGCCCCAGCAGCCCCCTCAGCCCCAGCCGCAGGGCCCGTACGGCCAGCAGCTGCAGGGCGGCCCGTACGGCCAGCAGCTGGCCGGGGGTTACGGCTTCCCGCCCCAGCCCCCGCACATGCCCCCCGGCGCCCCGGGGTTCCCCGGCATGCCGCCCGCGCCGCCGGCCGGGCCGAAGAAGAAGCTCGGCGTGCTGATCGCGGCCGCGGTCGCCGGCGTCCTCGTCCTGGGCACCGGCGGCTACTTCCTGCTCTCCGGCGATGACAAGCGCAACGACAAGGTCATCGGGGAGGACACCACGCCGCCGCCCGTCGACGACAAGGCCTCGCCCTCCGCCTCCGTGGACAAGGGAGACGGCAGCGGCAACGGCGGTGAGGAGGAGCAGGACCTCAACGCCGGCCGCAAGCAGGGCGAGGACAAGGTCCTCTGGCTCAAGACCAGCACGATCAACGGCCCCGGCGGGGGCGTGGACTCCAAGGGGCAGTGGATCGTCGGGGACACCGTCGTCAAGACCGTCTGGAAGTCGGTCACCGGCTACGGGGTCAAGGACGGCAAGGAGAAGTGGACCCTCGCCCTCCCCGCCGAGATCTGCGGGGTCACCGACATGACCGCGGACGGCAAGACCGTCGTCATGTACAAGAACGGCGAGTCCGACGGTGCCGACTGCAACATGATGCGGCTGATCGACCTCAAGGCCGGCAAGGAGGGATGGACGAAGGAGGTGCCGAAGGAAGGCCTCTTCGACATCATGACCTCCCCGGACCTCGCCCTCACCGGTGACGCCCTCGTCGTCAACCGGACGGGCACGGTCAGCGCGTTCAAGGTCAGCACCGGGGACAAGCTCTTCGACAACAAGCGGGAAGAGGGCTGCCGGCCCACCGACTTCGTCGCGATGAACGGCAAGATGCTCTCCGTCGCGACCTGCCAGGACGTCGACAAGACCGTCCAGGTCATGGACGCCGACCCGGCCACCGGCAAGAACACCTGGATCTACAAGCTCCCCAAGGGCTTCGACGTCAAGAACGTCTACTCGCTCGACCCGATCGTCCTCGACCTCGGCAACGAGGCCAAGGAGCGCTCCATCGTGGTCCTCGGACCCGACGGCAAGCAGCGCGCCACCGTCTCCGGCGAAGGCACCTTCCCGGTCGGCTGCGGCGGCCTCTTCAGCTTCAACCGCTCGCTCCAGAGCTGCGGTTCCTCCTACGTGGACGCGAACACCCTCTACCTGCCGACCAAGGCCGACATCGGCAAGCCGAACGAGGTCGTCGCCTTCGACCTCGGCACCGGCAAGGTGAAGTGGCGCACCCCGGCGGGCGAGGGACGCACCCTCACCCCGCTCAAGGCGGCGGGCGGCAAGGTCGTCGTCTACCGCGAGGCGGAGAGCGACAAGGGCGGCGAGGTCCTCACGATCCCGGCCGCCGGAGGCACGCCCACCGCTGTCCTGCGCAACCCGTCCGGCGCGGCGGCCCCGGTGGAGAGCTCCTTCTACTCCCCGAACGTGGACTACGTGGACGGCCGGCTGTTCATCTCCGCCTCCCACCTGAAGGCCGAGAACAAGAGCGAGAAGTTCCTGATGGTCTTCGGCAAGTGAGAGCCCGCCCCCCAGCGCACGAGCAGCCCGCCGAGCAGTCCGCCGAACCGCCCACCGAGAGGCAGTAGCACCGATGAGTACCCCGCCGCCCCCCAGCCAGCCGCCGTCCGGCGGCTTCGGCGCGCCGCAGGACCAGCCGCCGGGCGGCTACGGCGCGCCCAAGGACCAGCCGCCCGGAGGGTTCGGCGGGCCCCCGCCGGTGCCCCCGGCCATGCCGGCCGGCCCCCCGCCGCCCCCGGCCATGCCGCCCGCGCCCCCGGCCGTGCCGCCGACGGTCCCCGCCGGGGCGCCCGCGGGGCAGGCCTCGTACGGCTATCCGCAGGAGCCCTACGGCTACCCGCAGCAGCCGCAGCCCGTCACCGCGCCCATGTACGCGGCCCAGAGCCCGGCCGCGCCCGCCGGCAGCGGCGGCAACGAGATCCGCACCCAGCTGATGATCGTTGGCGCGGCCCTCCTGGCCATCGTCCTCATCATCGGCGGCGGCTTCTGGTACGTCTCCGGCGAGGACAAGGGCTCCGGCAACCAGCCCGTGGCCGACGGCGGCACCGACGGCGACAAGGCGAAGGGCGGCGGCACCGAGAAGGTACCGGCCAAGACCAAGTCGAAGACGCTGGTCAACCTCCCGATGCCGGAGTCGAAGGAGATCGTCCAGATCCCCGGCTCCTGGCTCACCGACACCACCTACGCCAAGTCCGACATGGGCAAGGTCGTCGGCTACAACGTGGCCGACGGCGCCAAGAAGTGGGAGGTCCCGCTCGGCGCCAACGTCTGCGCCGCGAGCCGCTGGGTCTCGGACAACAAGACGGCGATCCTCTTCGACGAGGCCCTGCCGACGGCCGAGAAGAAGTACCAGCCGTGCAACCAGGTGGGCGTCATCGACCTGAACGCCGGCAAGCTCCTGTGGAAGGCCACCACCAAGACCCAGGGCGGCGGCGACAAGCCGATCGAGTTCAAGGAGGTGACCGTCAGCGGCCAGACCGTGGCTGCGGGCGGACTGTACGGCGGCGCCGCCTGGAACCTCGCCGACGGCAAGCCCCTGTGGAAGCCCAAGATCGACGCGGACGACTGCCAGGACCTCGGCTACGGCGGCGGCCCCGCCCTCGCCGTGATCCGCCGCTGCGGCCGGTACGGGAACTACGCGATGTCCGCGCAGGCGCTCGACCCGGTCACCGGCGCACCGAAGTCCACGTACAAGCTCCCCCCGGGTCTGGAGGACGCCGGGATCGTCTCCAGCAAGCCGCTGATCGTCTCGGCGGACGTCAACCACACCTCCAAGAACGCCATCGGCGTCAGCGACCTCTTCGTCCTCGACGACGGGGGCCAGCTCAAGGCGCGCATCCCGCTCACCTCGGGCAACTACAACCCCGAGTGCGGCCTCAGGGTCGAGGACTGCACCAACATGGTCGTCGGAAACGGCAAGCTCTACCTGCCGACCGAGGAGCACAAGGGGGGTACGACCGACTACGGCCGCACCAACGAGATCGTCTCCTTCGACCTGGAGACCGGCAAGCTGACCGCCGACCGCGCCGACGCCGGCGAGCGCTACACGATCTACCCGCTGCGCATGGACGGCTCCAACCTCATCGCCTACAAGGTCCCGCCCTACGACGGCGGCGGCCAGGTCGTCTCCATCGACGGCAAGACGATGAAGGAGACCCTGCTCATGCAGAACCCGGCGGACAAGGAATCGCAGCGCGCCGAGACCCAGTTCCTGCCGGACTCCGGCGAGTTCCGCTACGGCAACGGGAAGCTCTTCATCGCCCGCAACGCCGTGCACAGCAAGTCCACGGTGTCCACCGACCCGTACTACAACTTCGTCTCCTTCACGACGGGCTGACCGAAGCGCAGCAGCCCGGAAGCCCCCGGAGGGTCCGTCCTTCCGGGGGCTTCTGCGCGGTTATCGCACCGCGCCGTCGAACAAGCGTGTAGCTTGCCGGGGCAGAAGGGCGGGGGTGGGTGCCTCAATGGGCGTACGGGTCATGGTGGTCGACGAGCACCGGCTGCTGGCGGAGGCGCTCGCCTCGGCCCTGAAACTGCGCGGCCACCGGGTGCTGGCTGCCGCCGCGCCGGCCGCGGGGGCCGCCGAACTGGTCATCAGCCGCGCCCCGGAGGTCTGCCTGCTGGGCACGGCCACGCCCGCCGAGCCCGGGGTCTTCGAGCCGATCGTCCGGATCAAGCGGGAGCGCCCGCAGATCGCCGTGGTCGTCCTGGGCCCGGTGCCGAGCCCGCGCGGGATCGCCGCCGCCTTCGCGGCCGGCGCCTCGGGGTACGTACGGCACGACGAGCGCATCGAGGGCGTGGAGCGGGCCCTGGCCAAGGCCCGGGCGGGGGAGGTGGCCATCGCGCCGCAGCTGTTGCAGGGTGCCTTCGCGGAGCTGCTCAACCCCACCGCCCAGCCCGACGACGAGGGCAGCCGGCTGCTGCGGCTGCTCACCCCGCGCGAGGTGGAGGTGCTCGTCCGGGTCGCCGAGGGGGAGGACACCCGGCTCATCGCCGCCGGCATGGCCATCGCGCCGAGCACCGCGCGCACGCACGTCCAGCGGGTCCTGATGAAGCTGGGCGTGGGCTCGCGGCTGGAGGCGGCCGCGCTGGCCGCCCGTACCGGTCTGCTGGACCGGGCCGGACTGCCGCCGTCCGGGGGCGCCGGGCTCTGATCCGGGCCCGGGATTTCCGCGGGAGCGCGGATTCGGGTATGCCGGTGACCAGCACGCGCACGGTGCGTGCGTTTCCGGCGAGAGGCAGTAGGCGCGTGAGCGAGACGGCGACATCCAAGGCTCCCAAGGATCCCAAGTCTTCGAAGGCTTCCCATGCTTCCAAGTACCTCGTCACCGGCGGAGCCGGGTACGTGGGCGGGGTGGTCGCGGCCCATCTCCTGGAGGCGGGCCACGAGGTCACCGTCCTCGACGACCTCTCCACCGGCTTCCGTTCCGGGGTGCCGGCCGGAGCCGCGTTCGTCGAGGGCCGCATCCAGGACGCCGCCGAGCACCTCGACCCCTCCTACGACGGCGTCCTGCACTTCGCGGCCTCCTCGCAGGTCGGCGAGTCCGTGGTGAACCCCGGCAAGTACTGGGAGAACAACGTCGGCGGGACGCTGGCCCTGCTGGCCGCCATGCGCGGGGCGGGCGTGCGCCGGCTGGTGTTCTCCTCCACCGCGGCCACCTACGGCGAGCCCGGCGACGGGCCGCTGACCGAGTCCTCGGTGACCGCCCCCACCAACCCGTACGGGGCCTCGAAGCTGGCCGTCGACCACATGATCGCGGGGGAGTGCGCGGCGCACGGCCTCGCGGCGGTCTCGCTGCGCTACTTCAACGTGGCGGGCGCCTACGGGCAGTTCGGCGAGCTGCACGACCCCGAGAGCCACCTGATCCCGCTGGTCCTGCAAGTGGCCCTCGGCGAGCGGGAGTCGATCTCGGTGTTCGGCGAGGACTTCCCGACCCCGGACGGCACCTGCGTACGGGACTACATCCACGTCGCCGACCTGGCCGAGGCGCACCTCGCCGCGCTCCGGGTGGTCGGCGAGGGGGAGCACCTGGTGTGCAACCTCGGCAACGGCAGCGGATTTTCGGTCCGCGAGGTCATCGAGACCGTCCGCAAGGTCACCGGGAAGGAGATTCCCGAGGTGGTGGCCCCCCGCCGGGCCGGCGACCCGGCCTTCCTCGTCGCCTCCGCCCGCAGGGCCCACGAGCGGCTCGGCTGGACCCCGACCCGTTCGGACCTCACGGGCATCGTGACGGACGCCTGGAACTTCACCCGCGCCCGGCGCGGCTGAGCCCACCGGCACCCACCGGCACCCACCGGCACTCATCGGTACCCATCAGCAACCACCGACCCCCCTGCCCCACGCGCCCCCGCCCTGACCAGGGCGGGGGCGCGCGTGCGTTCCGGGCGCGCCGCCGCCGGGCGCTGCGCGCGGGCGCCCGGCGTGCGCACGCCGAGTGAAATACCCCTCGTGCAACTGCCCGCGGCACACGACCGGACGGAACGGGCCGTCAGTCGGGTGGATTGTGGGCGATTTCAAGCCATCTCGGAGCCGCTCCGGAAGCGCCTCGCCGGAAAATCGCTCGGAAAACTTCTGTAATTCGGCCAACCACGAGCCGACCCCGGCCCTACGCTGATGCGTGACACCGGTGGGGGCCGGTGTTGATTCAGGGGTCGAGACAAGTCGGGTACGACGTCCGGTCCGGGGTAGTGCAGAGATGTCACGGCGGCGGCCGCGGCGCCTGCGGATCACCCGGTCCGGGCGTCGTACCCGCAGTCGTCCGTTCCCCGACCCTTGGGGGTTTTGTGGTCCGTATCCGGGTACTCGTGGTCGACGATCACCGCATCTTCGCCGAATCTCTCGCCGCCGCGCTCGCGGCCGAACCGGACGTGGACGTCTCCGCGGCCGGCAGCGGCCCCGCCGCGCTGCGCTGCCTCGAACGCGCGGTGGCCGAGGGCCGCCGCTTCGACGTCCTGCTGGTCGACGCCGACCTGGCCGCCGTCCCCGTGGGCGTCCCCGCCCAGCGGGAGTCCGGCTCCGCGACGCCCGCGGCCGACGGGATCGCGCTGGTGGCGGGGGTACGGGTGTCCCATCCAGCGGTCCGTACGGTCGTGCTCGCCGAGCGCGACGACGCACGCCGGGCCGCCCTCGCACTTCAGGCGGGCGCCTCGGGCTGGGTGGCCAAGGACTGCTCGCTCTCGCGGCTCCTGGCCGTCATCCGCGGAGTCCTGCGCGAGGAGACGCACCTGCCGCCCGCGCTGCTCACCGGAGTGCTCCGCGAACTGACCGCGGCGCGCAAGCACCGTACCGACAGCGAACGGCTGGTGGAGTCCCTCACGCCCAGGGAGCACGAGGTGCTGCGCTGCATGGTGGCAGGGCTGGGCCGCAAGGACGTGGCCGCGCGGCTGTTCCTCTCCCCGCACACCGTCCGCACCCACATGCAGAACGTGCTGGGCAAGCTGGGCGTGCACTCCACCCTCGCGGCGGTCGCGCTGGCCCGGCGGGCCGGCGTACGGCCCGCCGATCTGCCCGGACTGCCGGGGCAGGGACTAGCCGGGGATGTTGTCGAACGGAGCGGTCAACTGGCGTAGCAGGCCGGCGAGATCGCCGCGCTGCGTCCGCGAGAGCTGGGCCAGGATCGCCCGTTCCTGGGCCAGTAGCCCGGCGAGCGCCTGGTCGGCGCGGTCACGGCCCTCGGGGCTGAGGCGCACCAGGACCCCGCGGCGGTCGTTGGGGTCCGGCAGCCGCTCGACGAGGCCCTTCTTGGCGAGCCGGTCGATGCGGTTGGTCATGGTCCCCGAGGTCACCAGGGTCTGCGTCAGCAACTGGCCGGGGGAGAGCTGGTAGGGCGCGCCGGCCCGCCGCAGCGAGGTCAGGACGTCGAACTCCCAGGGCTCCAGGCCGTGCTCGGAAAAGGCCAGTCGGCGGGCACGGTCGAGGTGCCGCGCGAGCCTGCTGACGCGGCTGAGCACCTCGAGCGGTTCCACGTCGAGGTCAGGGCGCTCCCGCCGCCATGCCGCGACCAGTCGGTCGACCTCGTCCTCCATGCGGATCAGTGTAAAGGGTCTGTCGACGTGAAGTCTCTTTAAATCGAGTATCTCGATCTAGAGTATCTTGACATCGAGATATATTTTCCGCCACCATGGGGCATGGAGGGGGCCGGAGCTGCTTCCGATTCCAACCGCACCGCCAGCAGGGAGGCTCGAACATGCATTCCGATACCGCGCCGGCCAGGATTCCGGGGTCGACCACCGGCCCCACGGGGGACGCGCCCGCCGCGCCGACCGCACCCAGCGCCCCCACCTGGGACCCGCAGCAATACCTCCGGCACGC
Organism: Streptomyces sp. NBC_01264; assembly: GCF_026340675.1. Lineage (NCBI taxonomy): Bacteria > Bacillati > Actinomycetota > Actinomycetes > Kitasatosporales > Streptomycetaceae > Streptomyces > Streptomyces sp. NBC_01264. The sequence goes on along the minus strand of NZ_JAPEOX010000001.1, from coordinate 4,160,427 downwards.
CGGTCACCGGGCCAGGCCCTTCCTCGATCTCCTGGCCCGCATACCCGAGCTCCCCTCCCGGACGGCCCGCATCGCCGACCTCGGCTGCGGCCCGGGCAACGTCACCGCGCTCCTCGCGGACCGCTGGCCCGAAGCCCACATCACCGGCTTCGACCTGTCCCCGGAGATGCTCCACCGCGCCGGCGCCGAATACGCCGGACCCACGGGCGGCGGGGGCAAGCTCGAATTCCGCCACGGAAACCTGGCCGACTGGCTCCCCGAGGAGCCGTACGACCTGATCGTCTCCAACGCCGCCTTCCAGTGGGTCCCCGGCCACGCCGGATCCTTCGCCCCCTGGATCAACGGACTGCGCCCCGGCGGCACCTTCGCCTTCCAGATCCCCGGCAACTTCACCGCCCCCAGCCACCGGATCCTCGCCGACCTGTGCGACAACCCGCGCTGGCGGGCCCGGCTCGCCGGACACGGAGCGCGCTACATCCACATCCTCGAACCCTCCGGATACCTGGAGCGGTTCACCGAGCTCGGCTGCTCCGCCGACGTGTGGGAGACCACCTACCACCAGCTGCTCCAGGGCCCCGACCCCGTACTGGACTGGGTCAAGGGCACCGCACTGCGGCCCGTGCTCACCGCGCTGGCCGATGACGAGGAGGCCGTCGAGGCCTTCCTCGCCGAGTACCGCACCCTGCTCCGGGCGGCGTACCCCACGGGCCCCCGCGGCACCGTGTTCCCGTTCCGCAGGATCTTCGCCATCGCCCGCAGGGAGGCCTGACCATGCTCGCCGGAGTCGACCACGTCCAGCTCGCCGCACCGCCCGGCTCGGAGCCCCGGCTGCGCGCCTACTACACCGAAGTGCTCGGGATGACCGAGATCCCCAAGCCGCCGGTGCTCGCGGCGCGCGGCGGCTGCTGGTTCGCCGCCGGGCCGGTCCAGCTCCATCTGGGCATCGAGGAGGACTTCCACCCCGCCCGCAAGGCGCACCCGGGACTCCGCGTCGAGGGCATCGAGGCCTACGCGGACAGACTGGAGGCCCGCGGCGCCACGGTCGTCTGGGACGACAACCTGCCGGGACACCGCCGCTTCTACTCGGAGGATCCGGTCGGCAACCGGATCGAGTTCTTGGAGAAGCACAGCCTGTAGAGCACGGCCTGTAAAGCACAGCCTGTAAAGCACAGCCCGTAAAGCGCAGCCCGCAGAACGGCTGACGCCCCACACGACGGCGCCCCGCCACCGGATCTCCGGTGACGGGGCGCCGTCGTCCGCGCGCGCGGTACGGGGCTCACTTCTTGCGGTGGCCCACCAGCCGCGGCTTCGCCTCCAGGTTCTCCAGGCCGTGCCAGGACAGGTTCACCAGGTGCGCCGCCACCTCGGCCTTCTTCGGCTGACGCGTCTCCAGCCACCACTGCCCGGTCAGCGCGACCATCCCGACCAGTGCCTGCGCGTACAGCGGGGCCAGCTTCGGGTCGAAGCCCCGGGCCTTGAACTCCAGGCCCAGGATGTCCTCGACCTGGGTGGCGATATCGCTGATAAGCGAGGCGAAGGTGCCCGTCGACTGGGCGACGGGGGAGTCACGGACCAGGATCCGGAAACCGTCGGTGTAGTTCTCGATGTAGTCCAGGAGCGCGAACGCCGCCTGCTCCAGGAGCTCCCGCGGATGTCCGGCCGTCAGCGCGCCCGTCACCCCGTCCAGCAGCTGGCGCATCTCGCGGTCCACGACGACCGCGTAGAGGCCCTCCTTGCCGCCGAAGTGCTCGTAGACCACCGGCTTGGAGACTCCGGCCTTCGCCGCGATCTCCTCCACCGACGTGCCCTCGAATCCCTTCTCGGCGAACAGGGTGCGGCCGATGTCCAGCAGTTGCTGACGCCGTTCGGCGCCCGTCATCCGGACCCGGCGGGTGCGCCTGGGCTTCTCGCTGCTGGAACTGCTGCCGTCGTTTCCCACGCCCCCCATCATGCCGCGTTCGACGCTTCTTCCTTGCGCCGGGCGTCGATCCGGGCCTCGGACGGCCAGCGGACGTCGGACGCCCAGCCCAGCTGCTCGAACCAGCGGATCAGCCGCGCACTGGAGTCGACCTGGCCGCGCAGCACACCGTGCCGGGCCGAGGTCGGGTCGGCGTGGTGCAGGTTGTGCCAGGACTCGCCGCAGGACAGCACCGCCAGCCACCACACGTTGCCGGAGCGGTCGCGCGACTTGAACGGGCGCTTGCCCACCGCGTGACAGATGGAGTTGATCGACCACGTCACGTGGTGCAGCAGCGCGACCCGGACCAGGGAGCCCCAGAAGAACGCGGTGAAGGCGCCCCACCACGACATGGTCACCAGACCGCCCACCAGCGGAGGCAGCGCCAGCGAGAACATCGTCCAGAAGATGAAGTCGCGCGAGATGCGCCGGATCGCCGGGTCCTTGATCAGGTCCGGGGCGTACTTCTGCTGGTCGGTCTGCTCCTCGTCGAAGAGCCACCCGATGTGCGCCCACCACAGGCCCTTCATCAGGGCCGGCACCGTCTCGCCGAAGCGCCACGGCGAATGCGGGTCGCCCTCGTGGTCGGAGTACTTGTGGTGCTTGCGGTGGTCGGCCACCCAGCGCACCAGCGGTCCCTCGACCGCCATCGATCCCATGACCGCCAGGGCGATGCGCAGCGGCCGCTTCGCCTTGAAGGAACCGTGCGTGAAGTAGCGGTGGAAGCCGATGGTGATGCCGTGGCAGGTGAGGAAGTACATGAACACCATCAGGCCCACGTCCAGCCAGCTCACCCCCCAGCCCCACGCAAGCGGAAGGGCCACCAGCAGGGAGAGGAAGGGGACGGTGATGAACAGCAGCAGCGCGATCTGCTCGACGGACCGCTTGTTCTCACCGCCGAGGGTCGCGGACGGCACGGACGTGCCGGAAGACGGCGAGGCGTCCTCGATCACGTCGGGACTGATGGTCATAGGTGTGTCCCCTGTGGGGTGAGGGAGTCGGCAGGCGCGCCGCCCGGCCACGCGTCCCTACGGGTGCGTAACCTACGGCAACGTAAGTATGGCAAAGGTCCCCCGCCCGGCAAGAGGAGCGCGCCCGCGACCGGGTCCTTCGGCCCCGGCGGCAGGGCCGTCGTCCCGCCTGGTGACACAGGGGCCTGGTCACCGGTACGGGCCACCTATCCTGGTGTCGTCGGACAGCGCGGTCCGCACGGGCAGCCCGAGCTGCGCATCAGGAGCGGTGGCACCGCCGGACGAAGGTCCGGTCGGGCACCACCGCGCGCAACCGGAACCCACCTCCCAGTAGCGCTCGAAACACTGCAAGGAGCCGCACCTGTGAGCAGTGCCGACCAGGCCCACTCGACCACCGCCCCCGCGACGTCCCCCGCCGGAGCGGCCAACGCCGAGCTGCGCGCGGACATCCGCCGCCTCGGCGACCTCCTCGGCGAGACCCTCGTACGTCAGGAGGGCCAGGACCTCCTCGACCTGGTCGAACGCGTCCGAGCCCTCACGCGCACCGACGGCATCGCCGCCGCCGAGCTGCTCGGCGACACCGACCTGGAGACCGCAGCCAAGCTGGTGCGCGCCTTCTCCACCTACTTCCACCTCGCCAACGTCACCGAGCAGGTGCACCGCGGCAAGGAGCTGCGCGCCCACCGCGCCGCCGAGGGGGGCCTGCTGGCCCGCACGGCCGACATGCTCAAGGACGCGGACCCCGAGCACCTGCGCGAGACGGTCAAGAACCTCAACGTCCGCCCCGTCTTCACCGCGCACCCCACCGAGGCGGCCCGCCGCAGCGTCCTGAACAAGCTGCGCCGCATCGCGGCCCTCCTGGAGGAGCCCGTCTCGGGAGCCGGCGAACGCCGCCGCCACGACCTGCGCCTCGCGGAGAACATCGACCTCGTCTGGCAGACCGACGAACTGCGCGTGGTCCGCCCCGAGCCCGCCGACGAGGCCCGCAACGCGATCTACTACCTCGACGAGCTGCACGCCGGCGCCGTCGGCGACGTCCTCGAGGACCTCGCCGCCGAGCTCCAGCGCGTCGGCATCGAGATCCCGGCCGGCACCCGCCCGCTCACCTTCGGCACCTGGATCGGCGGCGACCGCGACGGCAACCCCAACGTCACGCCCGACGTGACCCGGGACGTGCTGATCCTCCAGCACGAGCACGGCATCACCGACGCCCTGGAACTCATCGACTTCCTGCGCGGACTGCTGTCGAACTCCATCCGCTACACCGGCGCCACCGAGGAGCTCCTCACCTCCCTCCAGGCCGACCTGGAGCGCCTCCCGGAGATCAGCCCGCGCTACAAGCGGCTGAACGCCGAGGAGCCGTACCGCCTCAAGGCCACCTGCATCCGGCAGAAGCTCCTCAACACCCGCGAGCGCCTCGCCAAGGGCATCCCGCACGAGGAAGGCCGCGACTACCTCGGCACCGCCGAGCTGCTCACCGACCTCACCCTCATCCAGACCTCCCTGCGCGAGCACCGCGGCGCGCTCTTCGCCGACGGCCGCATGGACCGCACCATCCGCACGCTGGCCGCCTTCGGCCTCCAGCTCGCCACGATGGACGTGCGCGAGCACGCGGACGCCCACCACCACGCGCTGGGTCAGCTCTTCGACCGGCTCGGCGAGGAGTCCTGGCGCTACGCGGACATGCCCCGCGACTACCGCGGCCGCCTCCTGGCCAAGGAGCTGCGCTCGCGCCGCCCGCTGGCGCCCACCCCGGCCCCGCTCGACGCGGCCGGCCAGAAGACGCTCGGCGTGTTCGGCGCCATCAAGGACGCCTTCGAGAAGTTCGGCCCCGAGGTCATCGAGTCGTACATCATCTCGATGTGCCAGGGCGCCGACGACGTCTTCGCCGCCGCCGTCCTCGCCCGCGAGGCCGGTCTCATCGACCTGCACGGCGGCTGGGCCAAGATCGGCATCGTCCCGCTCCTGGAGACCACCGACGAGCTCAAGGCCGCCGACGTCATCCTCGACGAGATGCTGGCCGACCCCTCCTACCGGCGCCTGGTCTCGCTGCGCGGCGACGTCCAGGAGGTCATGCTGGGCTACTCCGACTCCTCCAAGTTCGGGGGCATCACCACCTCCCAGTGGGAGATCCACCGCGCCCAGCGTCGGCTGCGCGACGTGGCCCACCGCTACGGCGTCCGCCTGCGCCTCTTCCACGGCCGCGGCGGCACCGTCGGCCGTGGCGGCGGCCCCTCGCACGACGCGATCCTCGCACAGCCCTGGGGCACCCTGGAGGGCGAGATCAAGGTCACCGAGCAGGGCGAGGTCATCTCCGACAAGTACCTCGTCCCCTCGCTGGCCCGCGAGAACCTGGAGCTGACCGTCGCGGCCACCCTCCAGGCCTCCGCCCTGCACACCGCCCCGCGCCAGTCCGACGAGGACCTGGCCCGCTGGGACGCGGCCATGGACACCGTCTCGGACGCCGCGCACGACGCGTACCGCGCGCTCGTCGAGGACCCGGACCTGCCGGCGTACTTCTTCAAGGCCACCCCCGTGGACCAGCTCGCCGACCTGCACCTGGGCTCGCGCCCCTCGCGCCGCCCCGACTCCGGCGCCGGCCTCGACGGCCTGCGCGCCATCCCGTGGGTGTTCGGCTGGACCCAGTCCCGCCAGATCGTCCCCGGCTGGTACGGGGTCGGCTCGGGCCTCAAGGCCCTGCGCGAGGCGGGCCAGGGCGACGCCCTGACCGAGATGGGCGAGCGCTGGCACTTCTTCCGCAACTTCCTGTCCAACGTCGAGATGACGCTGGCCAAGACGGACCTGCGGATCGCCCGCCACTACGTCGACACCCTGGTGCCCGACGAGCTCAAGCACGTGTTCGCCCGCATCGAGGCCGAGCACGAGCTGACCGTCCGCGAGGTCCTGCGGATCACCGGCGGCGAGAAGCTCCTCGACTCCAACCCGGTCCTCCAGCAGACCTTCTCGGTCCGCGACGCCTACCTGGACCCGATCTCCTACCTCCAGGTCTCCCTGCTGGCCCGCCAGCGGGCGGCCGCCGAGCGCGGCGAGGAGGCGGACCCGATCCTGTCCCGGGCCCTGCTCCTCACCGTCAACGGCGTCGCGGCCGGCCTGCGCAACACCGGCTGAGGTTTCGTACGACCTACGACAGAGGGCCCGCACACCGGAAGGTGCGCGGGCCCTCTGCCCGTACCAGCTGTGGCCGTGTCAGCTGTTGGCGTGTCAGCTGTTATACGTGGACTGCGCGCGCTCCAGGCCCTCCTGGATCAGGCATTCCACGGCGTCCGCCGAACGGTCGACGAACCAGTCCAGCTCCTTGCGCTCCGTGGAGGAGAAGTCCTTCAGCACGAAGTCGGCGACCTGCATCCGGCCCGGCGGGCGGCCGATGCCGCAGCGCACCCGGTGGTAGTCGGGGCCCATCGACTTGGTCATCGACTTGAGGCCGTTGTGGCCGTTGTCCCCGCCGCCCAGCTTCAGCCGCAGCGTCGGGTAGTCGATGTCCAGCTCGTCGTGGACCGCGACGATCCGGTCCAGCGGCACCTTGTAGAAGTCCCGCAGCGCCGTCACCGGGCCGCCGGACAGGTTCATGAACGACATGGGCTTGGCCAGCACCACGCGCCGGTTCAGCGGTCCCGGCGGGCCGATGCGGCCCTCGACCACCTGGGCGCGGGCCTTGTGCGCCTTGAACTTGCCGCGCATCCGCTCCGCCAGCAGGTCGGCGACCATGAAACCGATGTTGTGGCGGTTGCCCTCGTACTCCGCACCCGGGTTCCCGAGACCCACGATCAGCCAGGGCGCCGCGTCGTCCGACATCAAAAGCTCCTTATACGAAGACGACCGCCGTCCCGCTCCAGTGGAGCCGGACGGCGGTCGTTCAGCAAGTGCTGAAGGTGAGCGGTGAGGCTCAGGCCTCGGTGCTCTCGGCGGCCGGCTCCTCGGTGCCCGCGCCGATGACCTGCAGGACGGCGATGTCGCCGTCGACGGCCAGGGTGGTGCCGGCCGGCAGGACGAGGTCGGAGGCGGTGATGGTGGCACCGGCCTCCAGGCCCGCGATCGAGACGGTGACCTCGGTCGGGATGTGGGTGGCCTCGGCCTCGACGGAGATGGTGTTCTGGAGGGTCTCCAGCATGTTGCCGCCCGGGGCCAGCTCGCCCTCGGTGACGATCGCGACGTCGACGGTGACCTTCTCGCCCTTCTTGACGATCAGGAAGTCGACGTGGGAGATCGAGCGCTTCAGCGGGTGCTTCTGAACGGCCTTCGGGATGACCAGCTCGGTGCCGGCGCCCTCGATGTCCAGGGAGAGCAGGACGTTCGGGGTGCGCAGCGCCAGCTGGAGCGCGTGGGCGTCCACGTTGACGTGCTTCGGGTCGGTGCCGTGGCCGTAGATGACCGCGGGGGTCAGGGCGTCACGGCGGGCCTGGCGGGCAGAGCCCTTGCCGAAGTTCTCGCGGACCTTCGCGGCAAGCTTGATCTCGGACATGCTCACTCCTCGTGGGGTGACGGAAATGGACGACAGTCACCCGGCCGGAACACGGCCTGCTACGAAGAGCGCGTCGATAACGGAGCATCCGCAACCTGTGGAAAACAGGTACGGCCTCCCTCGCCGAGCAACTCGAGGAGTGTACCCGGGGAGGGAGGCCGTACCCAAAACGATCTCTGCTGGGACTGCTACTGCTGCTCTTCGAACAGGCTGGTGACCGAGCCGTCCTCGAAGACCTCGCGCACGGCGCGGGCGATCATCGGGGCGATGGAGAGCACCGTGATCTTGTCGAGCTCCAGGTCGGACGGGTCCGGCAGGGTGTTCGTGAACACGAACTCGCTGACCTTGGAGTTCTTCAGGCGATCGGCGGCCGGGCCCGACAGGATGCCGTGCGTGGCCGTCACGATGACGTCCTCCGCGCCGTGCGCGAAGAGCGCGTCGGCGGCGGCGCAGATGGTGCCACCCGTGTCGATCATGTCGTCGACCAGGACGCAGACGCGGCCCTTGACCTCACCGACCACCTCGTGGACGGTCACCTGGTTGGCGACGTCCTTGTCGCGGCGCTTGTGCACGATCGCCAGGGGGGCGTCCAGGCGGTCGCACCAGCGGTCGGCGACGCGTACGCGGCCGGCGTCCGGGGAGACGATCGTCAGCTTGGAGCGGTCGACCTTGGCGCCGACGTAGTCCGCGAGGACCGACAGGGCCGAAAGGTGGTCGACCGGGCCGTCGAAGAAGCCCTGGATCTGGTCGGTGTGCAGATCGACCGTGAGGATGCGGTCCGCACCCGCGGTCTTCAGCAGGTCCGCGACCAGGCGGGCCGAGATCGGCTCGCGGCCCTTGTGCTTCTTGTCCTGGCGGGCGTACCCGTAGGACGGGACGATCACGGTGATGGAGCGTGCCGACGCGCGCTTGAGCGCGTCGATCATGATCAGCTGCTCCATGATCCACTTGTTGATCGGAGCCGTGTGGCTCTGGATCAGGAAGCAGTCCGCGCCACGCGCCGACTCCTGGAAGCGGACGTAGATCTCGCCGTTCGCGAAGTCGAAAGCCTTGGTCGGCACGAGGCCGACACCGAGCTGGTGCGCGACCTCCTCGGCCAGCTCGGGGTGGGCGCGGCCGGAGAAGAGCATCAGCTTCTTCTCGCCGGTCGTCTTGATCCCGGTCACAGCACTGTCTCCTCAGACGTGGGAAAGCTGCTCGCCCCCATGTGCGTCCGTCCCGCACACGGTGAGCCAGCCGAATTGCGTTCACGTATCACGGTACGCCGTATCGGGCGTAGCCGTTTCCGGTCAGTTCACCTCAGCGTTCGTCGGAGTCCTCGCGGACCGCCGACTGAGCCGCTGTCGCGGCGGCGCTTCCCGGACGCTTGCGGGCCACCCAGCCCTCGATATTCCGCTGCTGGCCACGGGCCACGGCCAGGGCGCCGGGCGGCACGTCCTTCGTGATCACGGAGCCGGCGGCCGTGTAGGCGCCGTCCCCGATGGTGACGGGAGCCACAAACATGTTGTCCGAACCCGTCTTGCAGTGTGAGCCGACGGTCGTGTGGTGCTTGTGCTCACCGTCGTAGTTCACGAACACGCTGGCGGCGCCGATGTTCGTGTACTCGCCGATCGTCGCGTCGCCGACGTAGGACAGGTGGGGGACCTTGGTGCCCTCGCCGATCGTGGCGTTCTTCATCTCCACGTAGGTGCCGGCCTTGGCCTTCGCGCCCAGGTTGGTGCCCGGACGCAGGTACGCGAAGGGGCCGACGCTCGCCGAGGGGCCGACGACGGCGGTGTCCGCCACGGTGTTGTCCACCCGGGCGCCGGCGCCGACGTGCGTGTCCTTCAGGCGGGTGTTGGGGCCGACCTCGGCCTGCTCGGCGATGTGCGTGGTGCCGAGCAGCTGGGTGCCGGGGTGCACGATCGCGTCCTGGCCGAAAGTCACCGTCACGTCGACGAGCGTGCTCGCCGGGTCGACGATCGTCACGCCGGCGAGCATGGCGCTCTCCAGCAGGCGGGCGTTCAGCAGGGCGCGGGCCTCGGCGAGCTGGACCCGGTTGTTGATCCCGAGGATCTGCCGGTGGTCCGCGCCCACGGCCGCGCCGACGCGGTGGCCGGCCTCGCGCAGGATGCCGAGCACGTCGGTGAGGTACTCCTCGCCCTGGCTGTTGTCGGTGCGGACCTTGCCGAGGGCGTCGGCGAGGAGGGTGCCGTCGAAGGCGAAGACCCCGGAGTTGATCTCACGGATCGCGCGCTGGGCGTCGGTGGCGTCCTTGTGCTCGACGATGGCGGTGACCGCCCCGTCGGCGCCGCGGATGATCCGGCCGTACCCGGTGGAGTCGGGGACCTCGGCGGTCAGCACGGTGACGGCGTTGCCGTCGGCCTCGTGCGTGGCCGTCAGTGCGGCCAGGGTCTCGCCGGTCAGCAGCGGGGTGTCACCGCAGACGACGACCACGGTGCCGGCGGGCTGGTCGCTGCCGAGCTCTTCGAGGGCCATCCGGACGGCGTGCCCGGTGCCGTTCTGCTCGTACTGGACCGCGGTGCGGACGTCGGCGTCGATCGAGGCGAGGTGCGCGGTGACCTGCTCGCGGGCGTGCCCGACGACGACGACGAGGTGGGTGGGGTCCAGTTCGCGGGAGGCGGCGACGACGTGACCGACGAGCGAGCGCCCGCCGATCTCGTGCAGAACCTTGGGTGTGGCCGACTTCATGCGGGTGCCTTCACCCGCTGCGAGTACGACGACGGCTGCCGGGCGGTTGGCGCTCACGGGTGTGCCCTTCGGCTTCGGGTGGTGGACCCGTGAAGGATACCGGTGGGTTTAGGGCCCTAAACGAGGGTGGGTCCCGACTGCGAACGTCAGGACCCGGACCGTGGAGCTCCCCTGTCAGGACTCGAACCCGAACATAAGGCACCAAAAGCCTCAGTGCTGCCAATTACACCACAGGGGATTGGTCGGCTAAACCAGACATTACGCCCTGGTGGTCGAGTCGACGGGACCTACTATGCCGCACCAGGCGCCCTGAATGCGACGGTACAAATCCGTGCCCCTCAGCGGGATTTCCGGTCGCCTCCGGACCGGGGCCGCTGCGTAGGCTGAACGGCATGACCAGTACGGGGGAAGAGCAGGGAGAGGCGGGGGCCGGGCGGGACGGGCCTCTTTGGTGGGATCGGCGCAGGTCGGCCCAGCTGGACGTGGGGCTCGGGGCGGTGTCCGCCGTCGAGTGCGCGGTGCTGGGCGTTCCGTTCGCCCACGAGGCGGGGATCCCGGTCTTCGCCGGGGTGCTGTTCGGACTGCTGATCGGGCCCGTGCTGGTCCTGCGGCGGCGCTGGCCGATCCTCGTGGTGCTGGTCGGCATCGCGGTGTCGCCGGCGGCGATGGGGTTCCTGCTCGGGGTGGTCGGGCTGTACACGCTGGCCGCCTCGGAGGTGCCCCGGCGGATCACCGTGACCCTGACGTCGATGTCGCTGGCCGCGACCTTCGTGGCGATGTACATGCGGATCTGGAACGACCCCGACGTCACCCGCACCTTCGCCATCACCTTGTCCGTGTTCGTGGCGGTGGCGCTGACCGTGCCGCCGGTGCTGTTCGGGCTGTACACGGCGGCCCGCAGGCGGCTGATGGAGAGCCTGCAGGAGCGGGCGGACTCGCTGGAGCGGGAGCTGTCGCTGCTCGCGGACCGGGCGGAGGAACGGGCCGAGTGGGCCCGTACGGAGGAGCGGACCCGGATCGCGCGGGAGATGCACGACGTCGTGGCGCACCGGGTGTCGCTCATGGTGGTGCACGCGGCGGCGCTCCAGGCGATCGCCGCCAAGGACCCGGTGAAGGCGGCGAAGAACGCGGCGCTGGTCGGGGACATGGGACGGCAGGCGCTGACGGAGCTGCGCGAGATGCTCGGCGTGCTGCGGGCGGAGGCGCCGAGGCGGGCCCTGGCCGCGCCGGTGGCACTGATCGGGAGCTTCGACGACGGGCCGACGCTGGGGGAGCTGGAGGTGCTGGTCGGACAGTCGCGGGCGGCCGGGATGGCGGTGGAGCTGGACGTGCGCGGCGAGTACTCCGTGTACGTGGCGGAGGTGGAGCAAACCGCCTACCGGGTGGTGCAGGAGGCGCTGACCAACTGCCACAAGCACGCCGCGGGAGCCAGGGTCGTCGTACGGCTGGCGCACCGGGAGGGCGAGGTGGCCATGCAGGTGGAGAACGGCCCCTGCGACGGCAAGGCGGCCGAACCGGGCCTGCCGAGCGGCGGGAACGGCCTGGTCGGGATGCGCGAACGGGTGCTCGGACTGGGCGGGGTGTTCGTGTCCGGGCCGACGGACGAGGGCGGCTTCAAGGTCTCGGCGGTCCTGCCGAGCGGACGGCCTTAGCGGGGGACGGGGGCGCGGGGGATGGCCTGGGATCCGGTGGCGGAGCTGACGGACGAGGAGCGGAGGAGTTTCGAGAGGCACGCGAAGCGCCCGGAGCGGCTGTGGCTGAACGTGCCGGGGCCGTTCTGGACGGGGATGACGGACAACTGCTGGACCGGGCGGCTGGAAGCTCCGGACCATGTGCTGTACGCGGCGGACAGCGCGTACTGCACGGAGTACGTGTTCCGGCAGCCGCGCGATCCGCTGGAGGAGTCGCTGGCGGACTTCGGGCCGGGCGGCTGCGTCGCCGACGAGGAGGTCGCCGCCGGAGTGCGGGAGTTCCGGGCGTATCTGGAAGGCGGCCTCGCCGTCGATCTGCGGGCGTATCTTTTCCGGCTGGAGGAAGGCCGGTATCCGGAGGCCGGGGAGCGGCTGCCGCAGCTGTGAGGCGCGGCGGACAGGGCAGGGGGGACATGGGGATGACGGTGGGCTGGGATCCGGTGGCGGAGCTGACGGACGAGGACCGCAAGCTGTTCCAGGGGCGGTGGGAGAAGCGGCTCTGGCTGAACGTGCCGGGGCCCTTCTACACGGGCGAGACGGACACGTGCTGGACCGGGCGGCTGAACGCACCCGGCAACGTGATGTACGCGGCGAGCACCGAAGGCACCCTCGAGTACGTGTTCCGGCAGCCGCGGAGCCCGGAAGAGGTGCGCGACGTGGTGAACGCGGCGGACGAGGAGCCCTTTCAGGAGTACGCGTACGACGGGGACCGCTGGTGGACCCCGGAGACGGTGCGCCGCTGGTGGGCCGGGCGGGGCCGGGTCGAGGAGCACCTGTCGCTCACGCTGGCGGAGTACATGAACAGCGTCCACCCCGCCGACCGGGACGCCGCGGCGGGGGCCCTGGAGTTCCGCGAGTACCTGCAGGGCGGGCTCGCCGCCGATCTGCGGGCGTACCTCTTCCGGCTGGAGGAGGGCCGCTACCCGGGGGAAGGGGAGCGGCTTCCGGAGCTGGGTTAGCCCGTCGTCAGGCGGGTCGGCTGGAGGCCGGTGAGGAGGAGGGTGAGGGCCTCGTCGAGGGTCGCGCCGAGGTACCAGTCGCCGGTGTGGTCCACGCAGTAGACGCGGCCCTCGCGGTCCAGGGCGAGGTGGGACGTCCCGTCGGCCTCGACGCCCAGCGGGCAGAGCTGGGTGGACAGGGCGCGGCCGAGGTCCGCGAAGGTGCGGGCGAGGTGCAGGCCCGTCAGGGGGTCCAGGCGTATCGCGGTGGGTGCGATCTGGCGGCCCGGGCCCGGGGCGGTGACGGTGAGGTTCCCGAACTCCGCCCACGCCTCGACCGCGGCCGGGAAGACGGTGTGCCGGTGCCCGGCCGGGGTGGTGTGGTCGCGCAGGGCGTCGGCCCAGTACTCGGCCTGCTTGATGTCCCAGCGGCCCGGCTCCCAGCCCGCGGTGCGCAGGGCGGAGTCCACGGCGACGGGGAAGCGGGTGGCCGAGGAGCGGGCGTACGAGGCGGAAGTCGTGGTCATGGCGGCTACTCGGGGTGGGAGAGGTCGACGGGGCGTACGCCGAAGTGGGCGAGGAGGGCCTCGCAGGAGCGGCAGGGAGGTGCGTAGCTGCCGTGGAGCGGGTCGCCGTCCTCGCGGATGCGGCGGGCGGTGATCTTGGAGTGCTTGAGGGAGCGGCGGGCCTCGCTCGGAGTGAGGGGCTTGCGCGAGGCGCGCTTGCTGCGGGCGCCCTCGACGCCGGCGAGGTGCCGGGAGAGCAGGATCGCCTCCGGACACCGGCCGGTGAAACGTTCGCGCTGGCCGCTCGTGAGGGTGTCGAGGAAGTCCTGTACGAGGGCGTGCAGTACGGGGGGCAGGTCGGCCTTGCCGGCGGTGCCGGTGAGGGTTTCGCCGCGTACGGAGAGGGCGGCGGCCACGGTGGGCAGGATCCCGTCGCGGCGGAAGCGGAGCGTGGGCACGGCGGGCCGGCCGTCCACGCCGCCACCCCAGCGCAGGCGGGGATCGCCGGGGCCCTGGTCGGCCGTCCCGGCCGCACCGGGCTGCGCCGGGACGGCCGCCGGGTCCGCGGGGTCCGCGGATCCCCTGGCTCCCGCGCCCCCTGAGTGGGCGTCGGCCGCTTCTGTACGTGGTGCCGTGTTCTGCATGGTTGCGCTTTCCCTCCCGTGGCCGCGGTGCCTACCGCTGTGCGCACGCCCCCGTGCCGTGGGGACAGCCTGTCAAATGTCCCCTGGCATGTGGAAGCGGGGTCGAATATTCGTATCAATTCGGAACTTCCCGGCCCTCCCGAGGGGTCCCCGCGCACGTGCGGGTGACGTCCTTGCCGGAGCACATAGGCTGTGGTGAACCAGCCAGATCCAGCAGGGGGCTACCGCCATGACGACAGGTCGGCTCGGGCATGAGGCCGCGCCACCCAACGCCGCTTATTCGGGGCAGGTCGTGCATTTCCCGGACCCCGTCCGGGCCGCGCGCCATCCCCACGGAGTCCGCATCGGAGCGAACGGGCATCCCGACTTCGCGCTGTACGCGCGCGCGGCCGTCGAGATCGCCGAGCCCCCGGAGGGCTTCGGCGTGGACGAGCTGCGCCTGACGGACTGCGTGTCCGCGAACGCGGCCATGCGGGCGACCGGCCACGAACTGTGGGACACGGTCGGCCCCGTGTCGACCCCGCACGGCTGGACCTGGCACCACGTGTCCGGTACGCGCCGCATGGAACTGGTCCCGGTCGAGGTGAAGTCGCTGCTGAGGCACCACGCCGGTCTGGCGACGGCCGCGGTCGACCACGGCAAGCGCGGGACGCGGGCGTTGCAGGAGGTGCGCCCGGCGCACCTGGGGCTGCCCAAGTCGGTGGTCTCGGTGACCGAGCAGCAGGTCCAGGGCGTCGAGGAGGACCTCGGCTACCGGCTCCCGGAGGCCTACCGCTCCTTCCTGAAGGCGGCGGGCGGCTGCGCGCCGGTGGGCACGGGGCTCGACGTGGAGCTGGGACTGCTGGTGGACCAGCCGTTCTTCACGGTGCGCGAGGAGGCGGCGGTCAACGACCTCGTCTACGTCAACAAGTGCCTGCGGGACCACCTGACGAAGGACTACCTGTGCGTGGCCTTCGTGCAGGGCGGGCTGCTCGCGGTGAAGGTGCGCGGGGAGGGGATCGGCTCGGTCTGGTTCTCCCCGTACGACGATGCGCGCGACCAGGACGGCTGGTCGGTGCAGGAACGCGTGGAGCGGCTGCTGCTGCCGTGCGGTACGGATTTCGACGCCTTCCTGGAACGGCTGGCGGGCAATCCGCCGGAACTGGAAACGGTGGCCGGTCTGATGGTGGACGGCGGATTCGCGCGCTCGGTTCCCGTGACGGGTACGGGCGCGGGCGTGGGTTCGGCAGAGCGTTCGGTTCCGGGTGCCGGTCCGGCAGCGGCACCGGTGGAGGGGTGACGGCGCGATGGTGACGTTTGCGCAGGCGCAGGAACGCGCCGAGGAATGGATCAACGGGGACGTGCCCGCGTACCAGCACCGCGAGGTGCGCGTACGGGAGTTCGGACTCGGTTTCGTGGTGTGGGCGGAGGACCGTCCCGCGGGCCCGGTGTCGGGGGGCGGCCGGCAGCGGCTGGTCATCGCGCGGGACAGCGGGGAGGTGACGCTCTGGCCCGGCCTGCCGGTGGGCGAGGTGATCCGCCGCTACGAGGAGGAGTACGGGGCGTCGGCCGCGCAGGCCGAGGCTTCGGTGCCGGTGCCGCGCATCGACTCGGAGCAGACCTCGTTCATGCTCAGTCCGCCGGAGTGGCTCCAGGAGGCGGCGGACCGGGCGGGGATCCCGGCGGCTCCGGCTCCGGCTGCGTCGGTGACTCCGGCGGCCCCGGCCGCTTCGGTGGCCTCCTCCGCGGAGCCCGTGCCGGAGCCCGTGCCCTTGCGGCGCGGGGGAGAGGTCCCCTACGAGCCGACCGCCAACGACGGCGTGCCCGCCGAGATCCCGACCGGGGCCACGCCCTGGGCCGGGACCGACGTGAACCCCGGCGCGGACTCCGTGTCCGTACCGCTGCCGGCGACGGTGTTCGCGCCGCCGCTGTCCGGGTCGGACCAGGACGACTCCCCGGCGTCCTCGGGGCCGGGCCCCGAGGCGCGCACGACCCTGATGCCCAGGGGCAGTGAACTGCCGAAGACCGCCGTCGTGCCGGCGCTGGATCCGGCGGCCGGTCCCGGGCCGCGGTCCGGTTCGGGTTCGGGTCCCGGTGCGGGTGCGGGTGCGGGTGGGGACATCGCCGACGCGCCCACGAGCAAGGCCCGGGTCAACCGGTCCGGGACCGGCTCGCCCGTGACTCCGCCGGGTCCGCCCGGTGCGCCGGGCGGGGGTGCGGAGTCGCCCTCGTACGCCGCCACGATGCTGGCGGGCCCCGGCGGCCCGCAGCAGCCCGCGCCGCCCGGTCCGCCCGGAGCTCCGGGCGCGCCCGGAGCCCCCGGTGGCGGGCTAGACCATGCCGCGACGATGCTGGCGGGTCCGGCCGTGACCGGGCAGCCGCCCGCGCCACCCGGTCCCGCGCCGCAGGCACCCGTACGCGGGCCGCAGACACCCGCGCCGCAGGCCTCCGCTCCCGGGGTGCCCACGGTCGGACCCGGCTACCAGGCCGTGCTGCGCTACCGCGCGCCCGACGGCTCCGAGCAGCAGCTCATCCGCCGTTCCGCGCCCGGCACCCCGCACCCGGAGTGGCAGATCCTGTACGAGCTGCGGGCGATGAACGTGCCTCCGCAGCAGGTGCTGGAGCTGCACACGGAGCTGGCCTCGTGCGAGCTGCCCGGCGGCTACTGCGCGCGCATGATCCGGGAGACCTGGCCGCAGGTCCGGATCACGAACGTGGCCCCGTACGGGACGGACCACGCGGGCCGGCAGCAGGGCATCCGGCACCTGCTGACCCACCAGGGCGAACTGCACCAGGTGGCGGACGGCCCGGCGCGCCCCGCGCCGCTGCGCGCACCGCTGCCGCAGGTGCCCCTGCAGCCGGCGATCCCGCTGGACGCGATCGCGCAGGAACTGGCGGGGGCGTTCGGGCCGCAGGGGGTGTTCCGCTTCGAGCAGCGCGCGGTGTCCCGGCAGGGCGTGCCGGAGATCGTGGCGCAGACGCTGATGTGGTCGGGTCTGCCCGTCGACTTCGGGCCGTTCTTCTGGGCCCAGGCCGTACCGGGTGCCCCGCTGCCGACACTGGCCGAAATGGCGGCGCAGCGGCAGGTGCAGCCGGCCTCGGACGCGGGCTCGTACCTGGTGGTGGGCAGCGACTTCGGCAAGGCGCTGTGCGTGCAGTACGGGACGGCGCACATAGTGGCGGTCCCGGTGGAGGCCGGTCCGGGGGGCGCTCCGGTGCCCCCGCAGTTCGTCAACTCCTCGCTGCCGCAGTTCGTACGGTCCCTGGCGATGCTGGGTCACATGTGGCGGCTGCGCCAGCATCTGACGCCGGAGCAGGCGGGCCGCTGGACCGTCGATTTCCAGGCGAATCTGGCGGGGCTGGACAGCGCGGCGCTCGCGTCGCCGGAGAACTGGTGGTCGGTGCTGCTGGAGCAGATGTGGGACGGTCTCCTCTGATCTGACCGGTTTCCGCTGATCCGGCAGGGATGGCCGGGTCGTGACCCTCGAACAGGGTCTCGGCCCGGCCATTCGGGCTTCTGGGAGCAAATGACGCATCCTTGGCGGGAACCCCCGCGAGAGAGGCGCTTCCAGGATGAGTGCACCCTTTACGACCGTGCGCGGCCGCGGCTACCGGGCGGAAGAGGTGGACCGGTACCTCGCCCGGCTTTCGGGCAGCCGGGACGACGCCTGGGAGCGGGTGGCCCGCCTGACCGTGCTGGCCCGGGACATGGAGGCGGAGGCGGAGCGGCTGCGCGTCGCGGTCTCCGGACTGGCCCCGCAGACGTACGACGAGCTCGGCGAGCGCGCCCGCCGGATCCTGCTGCTGGCCGAGGAGGAGTCCGAGACCCTACGGGGTGACGCGCGGGCGGACGCGCTCGCGGCGGCGGGCGCCGCCGAGGCGCACGCGGACCGGGTGACGGAGCTGGCGCGCGGCGACGCGGAGGCGGTGCGCGAGCAGACCGAGGTCCGGGCCCGGCAGGCGCTGCTGCGGGCGGGGCGCGAGGCGGACGACGCGCGGACGGAGGCGCGGGACGACGCGGCGGCGTGGCGCGCGGAGGCGCAGGCGACGCTGGCGGACGCGGCCCGCCGGGCGGAGACGCTGCTCGCGGAGCGCGAGCAGGAACACACGGAGCGGTGGGACGCGGCGGAGCGGGAGCTGGCGGCGCGGGAGGCGGAGCTGGAGTCGCGGCACGCGGAGCTGGAGCGGTACGCGGAGTCCCGGCTGGGGGAGGCGAAGCGGGCCTTCGCGCAGACCCAGGAGACGGCCCGGCACGGGCAGGAGGACGCGGAGGCGAAGGCGGCGGAGCTGATCGCGGAGGCGCGGGTGCGGGAGGAGCGGGTCGGGCGGGAGACGGAGCGGATCCTTCGGGAACACGGCGAGTCCCAGGACGAGATGCGGGCGCACATGAACCATGTCCGCTCCAGCCTTGCGGCGCTGACGGGGCGGGCTCCGGCGGAGGGCTAGCCTGCGGCGCCGTTGCCGGGGACCAGTCCCCGGGCCCCTGCGCCTCAAGCGCCGGCGGGGCTGGGGTTGGCCTGCGTGCGGGCTGGCACCGGCCCCGGGTCTTTTCAGCCGTCCGGCGTTTGAGGACCGGGGTCCGGGCTGGCCCGGGGAACGGTGGAAGGGTGGGTAGGGGACCCGGCCCCGCAGGGACGGCGCGGCCGCGCAGGGGGTGTCAGGACGGGGGGTTGTAGGGGGACGGGTCGCTGCGGAGGCCGTGGGTGGTGACCACCACCGTGAAGGTGGAGGGGGGCGGAGTCGGGAGGGGAGCCGTCAGGGCGCCCGTCGGGGTGACCTTGGTCGGGAGCGGGGTGCCGTCCAGTTCGATGCGGGGGGCGTCTCCGAAGCCGCCGCCTTCGACCGTCAGGACGCCGTCCGAGACGGAGACCCCGGTGATGACCGGATTGCCTCGCAAGGCCACCTTGTTCAGGAGGTACGCGCCGGCCGGCGCCCCCGTCAGCGCCCACATCTCGGCCGGCAGCTTCGGCAGCCCGCCGCCTACGTCCGACAGGAAGAACGCCACCACGTACAGCATCGTGACCGCGCTCAGGGCGACGTACTGCAGGTCGACCAGATCGGTCCGCCCGCCGTCGTTCGAGATCAGGTCGTGCACGGGGCGCCGCTCGGTGCCCCTCGGCGCCGGTTTGGCCAAGGAGCCCCGCTCCACCCGCATGCCGACCACCGCCTTCGCCGCGATCAGGGCGGCGTACGGGCCTCCGAGCAGGGGGAGGTAGACGGTCGTCAGGGAGGACAGGGGGCCCTCGGGGCCCTGGAACCAGTCGACTCCGCCGCCCGCGGTGAGTCCGTAGCCGAGGGTGGCCAGGAGCAGCCAGAGGAGGATGACCGTCCAGGCCAGGGCCAGGGTGATCGAGGTGGAGAGGCGCCCGTCGCGGCCGGTGACGAAGCCGGGGTGGCGGATCAGGCGTAGGAGGACGGGGCCCGCCAGCACGGCGAGTAAGGCGAGTGCGAAGAGTGCGGACGTCATGTGTGGTCCCCCCGGAAGTACGGCGTCTCCGCAGAGGGTTACCGAATCGGCCCGGGCATGACAAGTCGCCCCGGGCTCCTCAGCCCTCCCGCTGCTCCGGCAGGACCGGGAACCGCCGCGGTGCCACCAGCAGCAGCACCAGCGCCGACGCGGCCGCAGCGAGGGTCGCGCCGAGGAAGATGTGGTCCCCGGCGGCGGCCACCGCCCGGCGCAGGTACTCCGCGGCCTCGGGGGCGAGGAGGTCGGGGTGGGTCAGGGCCTTGGAGACGTCGTCCAGGTTCGAGGGGAGTCCCGCCACCGGGGCCTGAGCCAGCCGGCCGGCGATGGTGGCGTTGGCCACGGCCCCCAGCAGCGCGGCTCCGACGCTCTGGCCGACGTTGCGGCAGAACAGAACCGAGGCGGTGGTGGTTCCGCGCTCCTCCCAGCCCACCGTGGACTGGACCCCGACGATCAGCGGGAGCTGGAAGAGGCCGAGGGCCCCGCCCAGCAGCAGCATGATCAGTACGGGCTGCCAGACCGGCGGGGGGTAGGGGAGCAGGGTGAAGGCGCCGAGGACGGCGGCGGCCAGGGCGACCCCGGTGGCGGCGGTGTTGCGGAAGCCGATGCGCCGGTAGACGTGCTGGGCGAGGGCGGCGCTGATCGGCCAGCTCAGGGTCATCGCGGAGGTGACCAGACCGGCGCCGGTCGGGCCGAGGCCCAGGACGGTCTGGGCGTACGTCGGCATGAACACCATCGGGGCGACCATCAGCAGTCCGAGCCCGGCCATGGCCAGGTTCACGGCGGCGATGGTGCGCCGGCGCCACACCCAGCCGGGCAGGATGGGCTGCTCGGCCCGGCGTTCGATCCGGACGACGAGCACGCCCAGTACGACAGCGGCCGCGAACAGCCCCAGCGAGGGCGCCGACAGCCAGGGCCAGGCGACTCCGCCCTGCACCAGCGCGAAGAGCAGCAGCCCCCCGCAGGCGAAGACGGCGACGGCTCCCGCCCAGTCGACGGGGCCGGTGCGGCCGGGGGGCAGGGTGGGCTCGATCAGGTGGCGGCTGATGATCAGCAGGGCGGCGGCGGCCAGCGGCAGGTTGAGCAGGAAGATCCAGCGCCAGTCGGTGTACGTGGCGATCAGCCCGCCGAGCGCCGGGCCGGCCAGCGCCGAGGTGGCCCAGACTGCGGACATCCGGGCCTGGATGCGCGGCCGGTCCTTGAGCGGGTAGAGGTCGGCGGCCAGGGTCTGGACGGTGCCCTGCAGGGCACCGCCGCCCAGGCCCTGCAGGATCCGGAAGGCGATGAGGGCGGCCATGTTCCAGGCGGCCGCGCACAGCAGCGAGCCGAGCAGGAAGAGGCTGATGCCGAGGAGCAGGACGGGCTTGCGGCCGTAGGTGTCGGAGAGCTTGCCGTAGACGGGCAGGGTGACCGTTCCGGCCAGGACGTAGCCCGAGAAGATCCACGAGAAGACGGCGAAGCCGCCGAGGTCGCCGACGATCTGCGGGACGGCGGTGGCGACGATGGCGGCGTCGAGGGCGACGAGGCCCATGGTCAGCATCAGGGCGGCGACGACGGCCGTACGGGGCCGCCCGGGCGGGGACTCCGCCTGCGGAGCCGGGGTCCCGGACGTGGCGGAGGCTTGGCCTCCGGATCCGCCGGGGCCGCCCCCGGCTATGCCTCCGGCACTGTCGCCGGTACTCGCGCCCGTGCTCTCCCCTGAGCCCATGAAAAACCCTTCCCCCCCCGTGCGTACCTGCGAAGACACCTTCTCACTGCGGCATTACGGGGCGGTATCCCCTCAGGGCGCCTCGTCCCAACGGGCGAGATCCCCTAGGGGTTGGTCCTCACAAGGATCCAGGGACGCTTCGTCCCAGGGGAGGAGGAGGAAAGAGCGGGGGCGTCCTTAACTGGTTTCTACAGGGCGGGAGTCCGGGGGGGGGGGGGGGGGGGGTAGGGCTAGCACCCCTATGGATACGGCGATTGGCACCAGCGCGCCGCGGCACCCCCGCCCAGCAGACTTCCGATGAAGCGCATCACAGGGATCAGGACGAGGGGAAACACCGTGACAACGGCTATGACCGAAACCAGGCACGGGGGTACTGGAGGGCATGAGGCCGTCGCGGCGCGGGCACGGAAGGTCGTCAAGGCCTACGGCTCCGGCGAGACGCGGGTCGTCGCCCTCGACGCGGTGGACGTGGACATCCACCGCGGCCAGTTCACCGCGATCATGGGGCCCTCGGGCTCCGGCAAGTCCACGCTGATGCACTGCCTGGCCGGTCTGGACACGGTGACGAGCGGCCAGATCTTCCTGGACGACACCGAGATCACCGGGCTGAAGGACAAGAAGCTCACGCAGCTGCGCCGCGACCGGATCGGCTTCATCTTCCAGGCCTTCAACCTGCTGCCGACGCTCAACGCCCTGGAGAACATCACGCTCCCCATGGACATCGCCGGCCGCAAGGCCGACGCGGAGTGGCTGAACCGGGTCGTGGAGACCGTGGGCCTGGCGGGCCGCCTCAAGCACCGTCCGACCGAGCTCTCCGGCGGCCAGCAGCAGCGTGTGGCGGTTGCCCGCGCCCTGGCCTCGCGGCCCCAGATCATCTTCGGCGACGAGCCGACCGGAAACCTCGACTCCCGGGCCGGCGCGGAGGTCCTGGGCTTCCTGCGCCGTTCGGTGAACGAGCTCGGCCAGACCATCGTCATGGTCACGCACGACCCGGTCGCCGCCTCCTACGCGGACCGCGTCATCTTCCTCGCGGACGGCCGGATCGTGGACGAGATGCACACGCCCACCGCCGACCAGGTCCTGGACCGCATGAAGGACTTCGACGCGCGCGGGCGGACGTCATGACCGTCATGAAGACCGCGCGGCGCAATTTCTTCGCGCACAAGGGACGCATGGCGCTCTCCGCCGTGGCCGTCCTGCTGTCCGTCGCCTTCGTCTGCGGGACGCTGGTGTTCACGGACACCATGAACACCACCTTCGACAAGCTGTTCGCGGTCACCAACTCCAATGTCACGGTCACCCCGAAGGAGGCCGAGAGCGGCGGGGAGACCCCCGACACCGGCAAGCCGCAGGCGCTGCCCGCCTCCCTCGTCGCGCAGGTGAAGAAGGCCGAGGGCGTCAAGTCCGTCGAGGGCGGCGTCTCCTCGATGGCGGTCACCGTCGTCAACTCGAAGAACGAGAACCTCGGTTCGACCACCGGAGCTCCGACCTTCGCGGGCAACTGGACCGAGAACGAACTGAAGTCGATGAAGATCATCGAGGGGCAGGCCCCGCGAGGCCCCACCGACGTGATGATCGACAGCGACACCGCGAAGAAGCACCACCTGGGGCTGGGCGACGACATCCGCACCATCGCCGTCACCGGCGACATCCGCTCCAAGATCACCGGCATCGCCGCCTTCACTGTGACCAACCCGGGCGCGACCGTCGTCTACTTCGACACCGCCACCGCGCAGCAGAAGCTGCTCGGCGCCCCGGACACCTTCACCCACCTGAACGTCACCGCCAAGGACGGGGTGAGCGACGCGCAGCTCAAGGCGAACGTGGCCGCCGCCGTCGGCGCCGACACCTACAAGCTGCAGACCGCGAAGGAAGCCGCGGACGCCAACAAGAAGAGCATGGACTTCCTCGACATCATGAAGTGGGTGATGCTCGGCTTCGCCGCGATCGCCTTCCTCGTCGGGATCTTCCTGATCTTCAACACCTTCTCGATGCTGGTCGCCCAGCGCACCCGTGAGATCGGCCTGATGCGGGCCATCGGCGCCGACAGCGGCCAGGTGCTCAAGTCGGTGGTCATCGAGGCCCTGCTGCTCGGCGTGGTCGGCTCGGTCCTCGGCGTCGCCGCTGGCGTCGGCCTGGCCGTCGGCCTGATGCAGCTCATGAGCCAGATGGGCATGAGCCTGTCCACCGAGGACCTGACCATCGCCTGGACCACCCCGGTCACCGGGATCGTCCTCGGTGTCGTCGTCACCGTCGTCTCCGCCTTCATCCCGGCCCGCCGGGCCGGCAAGGTCTCCCCGATGGCCGCCCTGCGTGAGTCCGGCACCCCCGGCGACAAGAAGGCCGGCCGGATCCGCGCCGCCCTGGGCCTGGGCCTCACCGGCATAGGCGCCGCGGCCCTGTACCTGGCCGGCACCGCCGACGCCGCGGGCACCGGAGCGCAGTGGCTGGGGCTGGGCGTCCTGTTCACCCTCATCGGCTTCATCGTGATCGGCCCGCTCCTCGCGGGCGTCGTGGTCCGGGCCCTGTCCGCCCCGGTGCTGCGGCCCTTCGGCTCCATAGGCCGCCTCGCCGAGCGCAACGCGCTGCGCAACCCGCGCCGCACCGGCGCCACCGCCGCCGCGCTGATGATCGGCCTCGCGCTGGTCGCCTGCCTGTCGGTGGTCGGCTCCTCGATGGTGGCCTCGGCCACCGACGAGCTCGACAAGTCGGTCGGCGCGGACTTCATCGTCCAGTCCCAGACCGGGCAGCCGGTCGTACCGCAGGCCGAGGAGGCGCTGCGGGCCACGCCGGGCCTGGCGCACGTCACCGCCTACCGGGAGGTCGACGCCAAGATCACCGCCCCCGACGGCACCACCGAGTCGGACGGGATCGGGGTCCAGGACCCCACGTACGCCCAGGACGTCCGCCGCAAGACGACGGCCGGCGAGCACGCGGACGCGTACAAGCCGGGCTCGATGTCGGTGGGCTCCGAGTACGCGACCAAGCACCAGGTCAAGCTCGGTGACGAGATGACGGTCGCCTTCACGGGCGGCAAGACCGCCAAGCTCAAGGTCGCGGCGATCACCAGCGACGAGGGCAACCTCGACAAGGGCATGAAGTACGTCAGCACGGCCGTCGCCCAGGCGAACCTGCCGGCCGACAAGATGCCCCGGCCCTTCATGGTGCTGGCCACCGCGAAGGACGGCCAGGACGACGCCGCCTACGCGGCGGTCAAGTCGGCGCTGGCCGAGTACCCGCAGTACCAGGTGCTCAACCAGACGGACTACAAGCAGGCGCTGAAGGACCAGGTCGGCCAGCTGCTGAACGTGGTCTACGCCCTCCTCGCCCTCGCGATCATCGTCGCGGTCCTGGGCGTCGTGAACACCCTGGCCCTCTCGGTGGTCGAGCGGACCCGCGAGATCGGCCTGATGCGCGCCATCGGCCTCTCCCGCCGCCAGCTGCGCCGCATGATCCGCCTGGAGTCGGTGGTCATCGCCCTCTTCGGCGCCCTCCTGGGCCTCGGCCTGGGCATGGGCTGGGGCGCCACCGCCCACCAGCTCCTCGCACTGGAGGGCATGAAGATCCTCGAGATCCCGTGGCCCACCATCCTCGGCGTGTTCGCCGGCTCCGCCCTGGTCGGCCTGCTGGCCGCCCTGGTCCCGGCCTTCCGGGCGGGCCGGATGAACGTCCTGAACGCGATCGCCAGCGAGTAGTCGCCGGCCGGTCGTACGGGGGAGCCCCGGCCCCGCCTCACCCGTTCGGGTGAGGCGGGGCCGGGGTCGTTCACCGGGTTTCTCCCAGGAGGCTCCGGCCTTCAGGCCGTGGAGGAATGGGTCCTTGGGGTGGAGGCGCGGAGCGCCGGAGGTCGGTTCGCATCTGGTCTGACCTGTGCTTTCGGTTGTTGTCAGTGGGCGGGGCTAGGTTGCTGGAATGACGACGACACCGATCGTGGGGGATGCCGGGCATGCCCGATGGACCTTCCGCGTCCGTGTGTCGTCTACCGCGCTCGCCGCCCTGATGGGTGAGTGGGACCGGTGCCGGTGGATCTGGAACGAGTGCTGCGCGAAGTCGAAGCAGACGCACCTGTGGAACAAGCACCGACCCGGAGGCGCGGACAAGCAGATGTGTGGTCCGGGGCAGCTCGACAAGATGCTGACCGAGGGCCGTAAGACGAACACCTGGCTCCGTGAGGGATCCAGCGTTCCGCAGCAGAGTTGATCCGGGATTTCGGGAAGTCCCGGGCCAAGGCGCAGAAGGATATTGAGGACCGGTTGCCGGTGCGGCAGCGGGCCGGGATGCCGAAGTGGAAGAAGAAGCGGGAAGCGCTGCCGTCTCTCAACTACACCAAGCGCGGTTTCCGGTTGAGGGACGGCCGCTTGTATCTGGCGGGCGGGATCGCCCTGACGGTGGTGTGGTCGCGGCACCTTCCCACCGGCCCGTCCAGCGTGCGCGTGTATCAGGACAGTCTCGGGCACTGGTACTGCTCGTTCGTCGTCCCGACCGAAGCCCAGCCGCTCCCGCAGACGGGGGCGGTGATCGGGATCGACTGGGGTGTGAGGGAGACGGCGACCACCACCAGCGACGACCACGACCTCCGGCACGCCGAGCACGGCAGGAAGGCGGTTGCTGGGCTCGCCCGCTATCAGCGGATGATGGCGCGCCGTAAGCCGGCGAAGGGCAAGCCCGGGTCGAAGAGGTATCGGAACGAACGTATGCCTGCACCGCGTGCAGAGCGGTGTCCCCCAGGGACAAGAACTCCGCCCGCGTGATGCTGGTCCGGGCTGGTCTCAACCCGGCTAGTGCTGATCGCGGAAGACCGGGCCAGGCACTGCCTGGCCCGGCAGCGTGAGCTAGAAATCCCCGATCAGCCCTGGAGAGTGAGGAATCCCCTCCCTTCAGGGAGGGGAGGATTCAAACGCTCATGACGGGCACGTCGTAGAGCGGGATGTGCTTGTCCCGGGTGACGAGGTGAGTCCCTCCGTCTGGGCCTGGGCTACCAGTGTCCGATCTAAGGGGTCCTTGTGGTGGGCGGGCAGCCGCCCCGCCCGGATTCCGCAGCCTCGATGCCAGGGGTAGGGAGCAGTCCGAAGGCCTCGGCGAAGCCGGAATCGTCGGACATGTCGTCGAAGTCTTCGCGGAGGACGACGGGCTCGGTGACCGACCCCCGGTCGGTCCGCCGGACCTTCCCCGCGAGCGGGACGACCTTGGCCTCCGGCTCTCCGGCCTTGCTGATGATGACCTCTTTGCCGGTGGCGACGATCTCCAGGATCTTGGAGAAGTGGGTCTTCTTTTCGTGGACGGTGTACTGCCGGGCCGCTTCCCTCGTGTACTCCAGGGCACGGGACAGAGGTGGACCAGCCATCGTGCCAAGCGTCCTGAGGCCGGACCGGTCCGCGCCAGCTCCGTCACCCCCACGAGGGACCCCGATCCCACGCGCGGGTGTCGGACCCGCGTCGTAGGGTGGGAACCCCCGGCCCGTTCGACGTGTCGGGTCCTTCGCGTTGCCGCCTCGCGGGGACGTGCCGCACCTCACCGGACGGAAAGCCGCCTTCATGAGCCTGCACGGACTGCTCGACGCCGTCACCCGGGACCCCGCACTCGCCGAAGCGGTCACCGCGGCCGGGGACGGCAACCGCATGCACGTGGACCTCGTCGGCCCGGCCGCCGCGCGGCCCTTCGCCATCGCCGCACTGGCAGCCCGTACCGGGCGCACCGTGCTCGCGGTGACCGCCACCGGGCGGGAGGCGGAGGACCTGGCCGCGGCCCTGCGCTCGATGCTCAACCCGGACGAGGTGGCGGAGTACCCCTCCTGGGAGACGCTGCCGCACGAACGGCTGAGCCCGCGCAGCGACACCGTGGGCCGCCGGATCGCCGTACTGCGCCGCCTCGCGCACCCGAGCAAGGACGACCCCGCGGCCGGCCCGGTCTCCGTGGTCGTCGCGCCGATCCGTTCCGTGCTCCAGCCGCAGGTCAAGGGGCTCGGGGACCTGGTCCCGGTGAGCCTGCGCCAGGGCGAGAGCGTGGACCTCGGCGCGGTGACGCAGGCACTGGCCGCAGCCGCGTACGCCCGCGTGGAGCTCGTCGAGAAGCGCGGCGAGTTCGCGGTGCGCGGCGGCATCCTCGACGTGTTCCCGCCGACCGAGGAGCACCCGCTGCGCGTGGAGTTCTGGGGCGACGAGGTCGAGGAGATCCGCTACTTCAAGGTCGCCGACCAGCGTTCCCTGGAGATCGCCGAGCACGGCCTGTGGGCCCCGCCCTGCCGGGAACTGCTGCTCACCGACGAGGTGCGCGAGCGCGCCGCGGCCCTCGCCGAGCTCCACCCCGAGCTGGGCGAACTGCTCCACAAGATCGCCGAAGGGATCGCCGTCGAGGGCATGGAGTCCCTGGCCCCGGTCCTGGTCGACGACATGGAGCTGCTGATCGACGTACTGCCCGCCGGCGCCATGGCCGTCGTGTGCGACCCGGAGCGGGTGCGGACGCGGGCCTCGGACCTGGTGGCCACCTCGCAGGAGTTCCTGATGGCCTCCTGGGCCGCCACCGCCGGTGGTGGCGAGGCCCCCATCGACGTGGGCGCCGCCTCGCTCCGCGGGATCGCCGACGTACGGGAGCACGCGCGCGAGCTCGGCATGATGTGGTGGTCGGTGTCCCCGTTCGCCGCCGACGAGGCGGAGCTGACCGGCGGAGACACGCTCAAGCTCGGCATGCACGCCCCCGAGGCCTACCGCGGCGACACCGCCCGCGCGCTCGCCGACACCAAGGCCTGGCTCGCCGACGGCTGGCGCACGGTCTACCTCACCGAGGGCCACGGCCCGGCCGCCCGTACCGTCGAGGTGCTCGGCGGCGAGGGCATCGCGGCCCGCCTGGAGGCGGACGTCGCCGTCCTGGAGCCCTCGCTGGTCCACGTCTCGTGCGGCTCCCTCGACAACGGCTTCGTCGACCCGGTCCTGAAGCTCGCCGTCCTGACCGAGACCGACCTGACCGGCCAGCGCACCGCCACCAAGGACCTCGGCCGGATGCCGACCCGGCGCCGCAAGACGATCGACCCGCTCACGCTGGAGGTCGGCGACTACATCGTCCACGAGCAGCACGGCGTCGGCCGCTACATCGAGATGGTGCAGCGCACCGTGCAGGGCGCCACCCGCGAGTACCTGCTCGTCGAGTACGCGCCGGCCAAGCGCGGCCAGCCCGGCGACCGCCTCTACATCCCCACCGACCAGCTGGAGCAGGTCACCAAGTACGTCGGCGGCGAGGCCCCGACCCTGCACCGGCTCGGCGGCGCCGACTGGACCAAGACCAAGGCGCGCGCGAAGAAGGCGGTCAAGGAGATCGCCGCCGACCTCATCAAGCTCTACAGCGCCCGCATGGCGGCCCCCGGCCACACCTTCGGCCCCGACACCCCCTGGCAGCGCGAGCTGGAGGACGCCTTCCCGTACGCGGAGACCCCCGACCAGCTCACCACCATCGCCGAGGTCAAGGAGGACATGGAGAAGTCGGTCCCCATGGACCGCCTCATCTGCGGTGACGTGGGCTACGGAAAGACCGAGATCGCGGTCCGCGCCGCGTTCAAGGCGGTCCAGGACGGCAAACAGGTCGCCGTCCTCGTCCCGACCACGCTGCTGGTGCAGCAGCACTTCGGCACCTTCTCCGAGCGGTACGCGCAGTTCCCGGTCAAGGTGAAGGCGCTGTCGCGCTTCCAGAGCGACAGCGAGTCCAAGGCGACGCTGGAGGGCCTGAAGGAGGGCTCCGTCGACATCGTCATCGGCACGCACCGGCTGTTCTCCCAGGAGACCAAGTTCAAGGACCTGGGCCTGGTCATCGTCGACGAGGAGCAGCGGTTCGGCGTCGAGCACAAGGAGCAGCTGAAGAAGCTGCGGGCCAACGTCGACGTGCTGACCATGTCCGCGACCCCCATCCCGCGCACCCTGGAGATGGCGGTGACCGGCATCCGCGAGATGTCCACGATCACCACCCCGCCCGAGGAGCGCCACCCGGTCCTGACCTTCGTCGGCCCCTACGAGGAGAAGCAGATCGGCGCCGCGATCCGCCGCGAGCTGCTCCGCGAGGGCCAGTGCTTCTACATCCACAACCGGGTCGAGTCCATCGACCGGGCGGCCGCCAAGCTCCGCGAGATCGTGCCCGAGGCGCGCATCGCGACGGCGCACGGCCAGATGTCCGAACAGGCCCTGGAACAGGTCGTGGTGGACTTCTGGGAGAAGAAGTTCGACGTCCTGGTCTCCACGACGATCGTCGAATCCGGCATCGACATCTCCAACGCCAACACCCTCATCGTCGAGCGCGGCGACAACTTCGGCCTCTCCCAGCTGCACCAGCTGCGCGGCCGCGTGGGCCGTGGCCGCGAGCGCGGGTACGCGTACTTCCTGTACCCGCCGGAGAAGCCGCTGACCGAGACCGCGCACGAGCGGCTCGCGACGATCGCCCAGCACACCGAGATGGGCGCTGGCATGTACGTGGCGATGAAGGACCTGGAGATCCGCGGCGCGGGCAACCTGCTCGGCGGCGAGCAGTCCGGCCACATCGCGGGCGTCGGCTTCGACCTCTACATCCGGATGGTCGGCGAGGCCGTGGCCGACTACCGGTCGGCCGTCGACGGAGCGGTCGAGGAGGAGCCGCCGCTGGAGGTCAAGATCGAGCTGCCGGTCGACGCGCACGTCCCGCACGACTACGCGCCGGGCGAGCGGCTGCGCCTCCAGGCGTACCGGTCCATCGCGGCGGCCAACTCCGAAGAGGACGTCAAGGCGGTCCGCGAGGAACTCACCGACCGCTACGGCAAGCTGCCGGAGCCGGTGGAGAACCTGCTGCTGGTGGCCGGACTGCGGATGCTCGCCCGCGCCTGCGGGGTCGGTGACATCACCCTCCAGGGACCCAACATCCGCTTCGGGCCGGTGGAGTTGCGCGAGTCGCAGGAGCTGCGGCTGAAGCGGCTCTACCCCGGCTCGGTGATCAAGCCGACCGCCTCGCAGGTGCTGGTGCCGCGGCCGAAGACCGCCCGGGTGGGTGGGAAGCCGCTGGTCGGACGGGAACTGCTCGGCTGGACCGGGGAGTTCCTCGCCACGATCCTCGGCTCGTAGGGCGGTGCGTCCGTAGGCGCTGGTGAGCGCGGCGCTCGTGGACACGGCGACGGCCGCGGACGGGGACCTTCCGGTCCCCGTCCGCGGCCGTTCGCGTTCCCGAGGGGGCTACTTCTTCGGGTCGTCGTCGATGCCGAGCTTCTGTTCCATCTGCTGCTGGGCCTTGTCGACTTGGTCGGCGTACTTGTTGCCGGTCTTCTCGTTGACCTCTTGTTCGAGGTTGTCGGAGATGTCCTTGCCCTTGGCCTTGAACCTGTCGAAAATCCCCATGCTCGGGCTCCTTCCCTAATCCCTTCTGCGACGCTACGCCCGTTTGGGGTGGTTCGCTCGTTGGAGGGTCGGAACATCCCGTAATCGGATGGAGTTTATGATCTTGTCCTATGCGCTCCCGCCTGCTGCTTCCCGTCCTCCTGCTCGCCCCGGCCCTCGCGGCCTCCGGCTGCGCCGAAGTGGACGCCCCCCTCCCGGCCAACGGGCCGGTGGCCCTGACCTCGGTGGACGGGCTCGCGGTCAAGGGGCGGGCGCCGAAGACGGGGTACGCGCGCGAGCGGTTCGGCAAGGGCTGGCTGGACACGGACGGCAGCGGCTGCGGGACCCGCGAGGACATCCTCAAGCGGGACCTGGCCCGGACCACCTTCAAGGACGGCTGCAAGGTGCTGACCGGGGTGCTGGAGAAGGACCCCTATACCGGCGCCCGCATCACGCACGAGCGGGGCCGCCCCGGCGTGGACATCGACCACGTCGTCGCCCTCTCCGACGCCTGGCAGAAGGGGGCCGACGGCTGGGACAAGGGCAAGCGGATCGCCTTCGCCAACGATCCGCTGAACCTCCTGGCGGTCGACGCCGCGGCCAACCGCGAGAAGGGGGACGGTGACGCGGCCACCTGGCTCCCGCCCGACCGCGGGTACCGCTGCCGCTACGTCGCCGCCCAGATCGCGGTCAAGCGGAAGTACGGGCTGTGGGTCACGGCCGGCGAGCGTGACGCGATGAAGCGCGTGCTGGCCGGCTGCCCGGGGGAGCGGCTGCCGACCGGGGGCAATCCCACCCGCCCGCCGGAGCGGCTGCGCTGAACCGCCCCCGTCAGGCCTTCTTCCAGTCCTGGCAGTCGACGGTCTTGAAGAAGCCGTCCTTGGCCGCGATCGTCACGACGGCCTGGCCCTCGGGGTTCTCGTTGGCGATGATCGTGTCGAGGCTGCCGGTCGCGTCCTTGGTGCGCTCCCAGTAGCAGCCGCTGCCGTCCTCGGTGGAGCCGGCGGACTTGTAGGTGCCCGGGGCGATGTCGACGCCGACCTTGAGCATGCCGCCCTTGCCGGAGATCTCGGCCTTCGGGGTGCCCGTGGCCTGCGGGTCCACGAGCTCCCAGCCCTTGCAGCCCTCGGTCTTGAAGATCTTGTCGGTGGCGGCTATGGCCACGTACGAGAGGCCCACGACGTTGTCGTTGTCGATGATCGACTCCGGCTCGGCCTTGGAGTCCTTGGCGCGCTCCCAGTAGCAGTTGGCGTCGGCCTTGTTGCCCGCCGAGCGGTAGAGGCCGGGCTGGACGTCGGAGCCGACCTGGAAGGTGCCGCTGCCCTTGACGGCCGACTTCGCCCTGCCCGCGTCGGCGGCCGGGGCGCTGCTCTTCGCCGCCGGCTTCGAGGCTGCCGGGTCGGCGCCCTCGTCGGCGGCGGTGTCGCCGCCGCCGCATGCGCTGAGCGTCACGAGGGCGACGGCCGCGCCGCAGCCCGCCAGGACCTTGTTGCGGGTGGTGCGGGCGATCCAACCGGTGCGCATGGTCTGGGACATGTGTGTGGCTCCTGCCTGATCTGACGGCCTGTTCGGTGAGATCATCACAGCAGAGCCTGTGAACCGAGTCAACGAGTTTCTGGGAGATTGTTAAATTCACACTGTGAATGGGTCTCTCCTCTTTGCAGCGGTATGCTCGCGCACATGCCGGAGCAGAAGCCCCCCACCGAGGCCCCAGCCGCCCCCCACGCGCCCGCCCCCGAAGCCCCCGCCGAAGTCACCGCCGCCGAGATCGCCCGCCTCGCGGGAGTCGGCCGCGCCGCCGTGAGCAACTGGCGCCGCCGGCATGCCGACTTCCCCCGCCCCGTCGGCGGCACCGAGACCAGCCCCTCCTTCGCACTGGCCGAGGTCACCGACTGGCTCAGGGCCCAGGGCAAGCTGGCCGAGGTCCCGCTGCGCGAGCGCGTCTGGCAGTACGTGGCCGCGTACCCCGGCGGCTCCGTGGCCGCGCTCGTCAGAGCCGGGAGCGCGCTGCTCCTCGTACGCGACCGGCCCAGGAAGTGGCTGGAGGCCGCGGCCGTCTCCGACGAGCGGATGGCCACCCTGCTGGCGCCCGCCCTCGACCGGGTGCTCGCCCTGCGGTTCGGGCCCGTGCACCCGCTCGGGACCACCGCCCCACCGGCGCCCGCCGCGGTGCCCTTCCTGCGGGCCGCCGCCGAACTCGCCGCCGAACTCGGCACCAAGGGGGCCTTCGAGTTCCTGCTCGGCCGCCACCTCGAGGTCAACCCCCGTCAGTACACGCTCACTCCGGACGGGCTCGCCACCCTCATGGCCGCCCTCGCCGGGCCGTCCCCCCAGACCGTCCTGGACCCCGCCTGCGGCACCGGCACCCTGCTGCGGGCCGTTCCCGGGGCCACCACCCGCTACGCGCAGGACAGTTCGCCCGAGCTCGCCGCGCTGGCCGCCCTGCGCCTCGCCCTCCAGTCGGACGCCCCGGTCCGCGCGGCCGCCGCCGACAGCCTGCGCGCCGACGCCTTCGCGCGCCCCGCCGCCGAACCGGTCGACGCCGTGCTCTGCCACCCGCCGTTCAACGAACGCAACTGGGGCCACGAGGAGCTGTCCTACGACCCGCGCTGGGAGTACGGACTGCCGGCCCGCGCCGAATCCGAACTCGCCTGGGTCCAGCACGCCCTGGCCCACCTGCGCGAGGGCGGCACCGCCGTCCTGCTCATGCCGCCCGCCGCCGCCGCCCGCCGCTCGGGCCGCCGCATCCGCGCCGACCTGCTGCGCCGGGGCGCGCTGCGGGCCGTCGTGGCCCTCCCGGCCGGCGCCGCGCCCCCGTACGGGATCCCGCTGCACCTGTGGGTGCTGCGCAGGCCCGCCCCGCACGCGGCGCCCCCCTCCGGGCTGCTCCTCGTGGACACCGCCGCACTCGCCGACGGTCCCGGAGCGGGTACCGGGCGGTCCGGGTGGGCCGCCGTGCACAGCGCGGTGGAGGAGGCCTGGACGGCGTACGAGCGCGGCGGCACGGCCCCGGACGCGGCGGACATCCCGGGCGTGCGCCGCGTCGTGCCCGTCGTGGAGCTGCTCGACGACGATGTCGACCTGACCCCGGCCCGCCACCTGCCGCCGCCCGCCGCGGGCGGAGGCGTGGCCGAGCTGACCGCCGTACGGGACCGGCTGGACTCGACGCTGACCCGCGCGGCCCGGCTCACCCCGCCGGCCCCGCCCGCCGCCTCCCCGGAGAGGCCCGCCACCGCGCCGGCCAGGCTGCCGCTGACCACCGTCGGCGAACTCGCCCGCGCGGGAGCCCTGCTGCTGTACACGGGCACCGGCAGCGGGGCGGGCCGCTTCCCCGTCCTGACCGAGCACGACGTGAGTGCCGGCACCGGCCCGTCCGGCACCCTGGCCGACGCCGCGGAGGAGCCGCTGCTGACCGCGCCCGGTGACGTGGTCGTCCCCCTCACCGGAGGCGCCCGTGTGGCCCGCGTGGTCGACGCGGCCACCGCCGGGGCGGCGCTCGGCCGGGGCCTGCAGCTGCTGCGGCCCGATCCGGCCGCACTGGACCCCTGGTTCCTGGCGGGCTTCCTGCGCGCCACCGCCAACAACCGGCGCGCCAGCAGCCACGCCTCCACCACGACCCGGCTCGACGTGCGCCGCCTCGAACTGCCCCGGCTGCCGCGGACCGAGCAGGAGGTCTACGGGGCGCGGTTCCGGGCGCTGGCCGAGTTCGAGGACGCCCTGAGGCTGGCCGCCCGGCTCGGGGAGCAGCTCGTACAGGGGCTGTACGACGGGCTGTCGGACGGCACGGTCCGGCCGGAATGACGGCCTAGGCCGCGACCGTACAACGGTTGAGCGCATCCCCTCACTCCCGGCCGGGAACGCTGTATACGCTCTGACCCGGAATCCTCCACCTTTTCTCCGCACGGCCCGTCAGGAGCAGCGATGCACGGCCCCGGCATTCCGCCGCCCCACGGTCACCAGCCCAGCACCGGGGGCGTGGTGGCGCTCCGCGTGCTGTTCGCGCTGCTGCCCATCCTGAGCTGCGGGTTCCTCGCCTGGGGGACGATGCTGCGGCTCGCGCTGGTCACCCGTAAGACCCGGGACTGGTGGCTGATGGGAGGCTCCGTCGCGGCCCTCGTCGTCTCGCTCGCGCTGATCGGCGCGGACCCGACCCCCGACACCAGCGGCTGGCAGGGCAACGCGGGGGCCTTCGGCATCCTCCTGACCGGCCTCGTGGTGTGCATCTACTACCTGGTCGCCGAGATCCGGCACTTCGAGGCGCTCAAGGCCGGGCCCGGGGCGGCCGGCTGGTACCCGCCGCCCGCCTCCTCGTACGTGCCGCCCCAGCAGCAGACCCGGCCCGCCTACGGCTACCCGCCGGTGGCCCAGACCGGCCCGCAGCAGCACCACCACCAGCAGCCCCCGCAGCAGCACCAGCCCCAGCAGCCCGCCCCGCAGCAGACCCACGAGTCCGGGACCGCCCCGACGCCGCCCCCGCGCATCGGGCAGGTCCGCGCCGAACTCGACGAGCTCAGCGAGCTCCTGCGCCGCCAGCAGCCGCCCCGCGACGAGGACCCCCGCCCGTGACGGACCGGCTCATCGGCGACCGCTACCAGCTCGCCACCATCCTCGGCCAGGGCGGCATGGGCCAGGTCTGGACGGCGTACGACCGGCGCCTGGACCGCCGGGTCGCGGTCAAACTGCTGCGCCCCGACAAGGTGGCGGGCCCCGGCTCCGTGGCCGAGGAACTGCGCCGCCGCTTCGTGCGCGAATGCCGGGTCACGGCCCAGGTCGACCACCCCGGGCTGGTCACCGTGCACGACGCGGGCAGCGACGGCGACGAGCTGTACCTCGTCATGCAGTACGTGGAGGGCGCCGACCTCGCTGACCACCTCGCCGAGCACGACCCCTATCCGTGGCCGTGGGCGGTCTCGGTGATCGCGCAGCTGTGCTCGGTGCTGTCGGCCGTGCACGCGGTGCCGATCGTCCACCGGGACCTGAAGCCGCGCAACGTCATGGTCCGCCCCGACGGGACCGTCCTGGTCCTGGACCTCGGCGTCGCCTCCGTGATGGACACCGACACCACCCGCCTCACCAGCACCGGTTCGCCCATCGGCAGCCCCGCGTACATGGCCCCCGAGCAGGCCATGGGCGGAGCCGTGGGCCCGCACACCGACCTCTACGCGCTCGGCGTGGTCCTGTACGAGCTGCTGTCCGGCAACGTCCCCTTCGCCGGCTCCACGGCGCTCGGGGTGCTCCACCGCCACCTGTACGAACCCCCGCTGCCGGTCCGCCAGTTGCGCCCCGAGGTCCCGCAGCAGCTGGAAGCCCTGCTGCTGAAGCTGCTGGCCAAGGACCCGCAGGACCGGCCCGCCTCCGCGCAGGCGGTGTACGCGGCCCTCGCTCCGCTGCTGCCCCACCACGGCTCGGGCGCCCCGACCGGCCCCCTCGACCCGACCCGCCCCTTCCTGCGCCCGCAGGCCCCCTGGCCCGACCGCGCCACCGTGATCCCGCCCCGGCCCGCCACCCCGCCCCAGCCGCCGAGGCCGGACGTCCCGGCGGCCGTGGAGGAGGCCAAGAAGCTCCTCGACCAGGGCAGGCTCACCCAGGCCGTGGACATCCTCGGCGGGATCCTCCCGGCGGCGGCCGAGCAGCACGGCGCGCACTCACCGGTGGTCCGCTCCCTGCGCAAGCAGTACGCGGCCACCCTGATGGATGACGGCCAGTACCGCCGCGCCCTGCCCGAACTGCGGCGGCTCGCGGAGGAGTTCCCGGCCGGCGACCCGCAGTCCCTGCGCTTCCGCTACGACGCGGCCCAGTGCCTGGAGCAGCTCGGCGAACCGGCGGCCGCCCTCGCCGAGTACCGGGCGCTGCTGCCGCTCTTCGAGAACCACTACGCGAACCCGGACCCGGGACTCCCGCTGGAGGTCCGCCGCCGGATAGCGCACCTGCTGCTCTCCCTCGGCGACCGCCCGGCGGCCCACGACACCCTGGCCCGCCTCCTCTTCGACGCGGAACGCCTGCACGGCCCGAACCACCCCTTCACCGAGGAGGTCCGCCGCACCCTGCTCTGGCTGGGTCAGGTCCGCTGACGCTCGGGCCGGGGCAGGTCCGCCGGCGCCGCGGGCCTCGGCAGGTCCGCCGGCGCTCCGGCCGGGTCGGGCCGCCGAAGCCGACGCCGGAGCCGCCCGCCCGCCGCGAGCGGCCCGGGCCGCCCGGGCAGTCCCAGCAGGGCCGCCAGGACCACCAGGGCCACCCCCGCGGCCACCGCGCCCGGGACCAGGCCCGGGGGGCGGAAGGTACAGGTGAGGCTGGTGGTGCGCCCGTCCAGCGGGATCGCGACCAGGCCCAGCCGGGCGGCGGCCGGGCGTCCGTTGCAGGTCCAGCCCGCGATCGCGGGGACGGAGAGCACCGCCGTGCCTGTGCTGCCCGGCGGGAGCTCCGCCCGGACGCCCGAGGAGCCGACCCGTACGGACACCGCGGCCGTGGCGCGCAGCCGGGCCACGGCCGCGGTCAGCAGGGAGCGGTCCAGGCAGGACAGCTGCCAGTGCGCGGGAGCCGCGGCCTCGAAGACCAGCTTCGAGGCCGGGCCGTGCGAGGGCCCCATGGGCTGCAGGGCCGCCCTGTTGCGCGGCGGGTTGGCGTTCAGCCGGAAGGCCGCCCCGTCCGCGAGGCGGGCCGTCCCGTTGTGCTCCGGGGCCCACAGGAAGGCCTCGGTCCCCGTCCGGCAGACCCCGGGGGAGAGCGGATCCTCGTACACCCGCGCGCCCAGCAGCAGCTCCTGGTTGGCGAAGGGCGAGGCCCCGTACGCCGGTTCCGGGCCCTGCGGGCGGACGGTGACCAGCGGCGGGACCTCGGCCCGCGCGACCGTGCCGTCCGGCCGCAGCCGGGCGCCGACGGAGAACACGGCGTCCGTCACCGGGTTGTCGAGGCTCTGTACGTTGCGGCCGCGCGAGGTCCAGCCCGCCCCGAGGGCCACCATGGTCCGCGTGAACAGGTCCGGGGTGTGGCTGCTGTAGTACGCGCCGCCCTCCCCGCCCAGCAGCATCGGGTCGTTGCCGGTCAGCGCGGGCCGCCCGGCGTCCGTGCGGTACGCGGGCCAGCCCTCGGCGCCCGCCAGGGCGTCGGCCCGCGCGGTGTGCGCCGCGCCCCACACCGGGTAGTCGTCCAGGCCCGCCAGCTTGCCCCGGTGCCCCTGGGCGGTGGTCGCCGCCGCCTGGGCCAGCAGGACCAGCGCCAGCACGGCCACCGCCGGCAGGACCAGGCGCCGGTGGCGCAGCGCCCACCAGGCGGCCCCCGCCAGGACCAGGCCGCCGCCGAAGAGGGCGAGCCCCCACGAGGTCGCCAGCCGGCTCCCGGTCGCCGCGAGCAGTACGGCCGTCAGCACCCCGGCCCCGCCCGCCAGCGCCCACGGCCGGGGCGGGCCGGCCGAGAGCCCCGCCCAGGCGGCCATCACCACGATCCCGGCCAGCACGAAGGTCTGCCGGTACGGGCTGCCGTTGGGCGTCGCGAAGAGGTGCCAGGCCAGGTGCGTCGGCACCCACTGGAAGGACAGCAGGACCAGCAGGACGAGCCCCGTCCACACCAGCCGCTCCCGCCCGGCCACGGCACGGTGGAAGGGCAGGGCCGCCGCGAGCAGCAGGGTCCCGGTGCCGATGAACAGGGCGGGGGAGGAGAAGGAGTAGGTGGCGGGCAGCAGCCGGGCCAGCAGGTCCTCGGTCGACGTCGGCACGAAGGGCTTGAACCACCCGGGGTAGGCCTGCTTCGAGCTGAGGAAGAGGGGCACGAGCACCGGAGCCGACAGGGCGACGCCGAGCGTGGTGGTCAGCGCCGCCCGCGCGAGGACCCGTAGCCGATCGGCCACGCCCTCCCGGGTGAGGAGCAGCCGCACCAGCAGCACCAGGACCGCGCCCAGCGTGGCCATGTAGGCGGTGTAGAAGTTCGCCGTCCAGCAGAGCGCCACCACCACGACGGCCACGGCGGGGCGGCGCGAGCGCAGCGCCCACTCACCCGTCAGACACAGGAGCGGAAAGGCGATCAGCCCGTCCATCCACATCGGGTTGTACGAGGCCTCGATCACCGACCAGCCGCACAGCGCGTACGAGGCCCCGAGCAGCCCCGCCGCCCACGCCGGGCCGCGCCGCTGCGTGCGCAGCAGCCAGGCCATCGCCGCCGCGGCGGCCGCCGTCTTGGGCAGGGTGACCACGTACACCGCGAGGTCGATGTCCTGGCGCGGGAACAGCCCCACCAGGACCGCGAACGGGCTGGTCAGGTAGGTCCCGAAGTCGGGCAGGAAGCTGGTCCCGTACCCGGACTGCCAGTTCAGCAGCAGTCCGCCCGCGGCGCGCCCGTGCAGCAGGTCCCACAGGTGCGCGTGGAACGGCACGAACTGATTGCCGAGGTCGTTGATGCTGCGGTGGCGCGGCCCGTACGGGAAGACGCGCGCCACGGCGTCCCCGGCACTCACGGCCACCACCGTGACCAGGGCGGCGAGCGCCGAGCCGAGCAGGGAGGGGCGGCGCGGGGAGCGGTGCGGTGTCGACATGGTGGGGCGACCGTGGCACTCCCGGTGGGCCGAAGGATGGCCGTAGGGGGACGCGAACCCCAACACCCCCGGAATCGTTGGTCGAACCAGTGGCTCTGATCACCTCGACTGCATAACATCGATCACCGCACGGCCCTTGTGCACCGAAGCACAATCTCCCGGCCCTGGAGGCTCCTTTGCACCGTCGCACAGCGCTCTCCGTTTCCGCCGCCCTGCTCCTGGCGGCCCCTCTGCTGTCCGCGTGCTCGGGCGAAGCCCGCCCCGGCACCGCGGCCGTGATCGGCGGCGAACGGATCACCACCTCCGCGCTCCAGGCCCAGGTGAACGACGTCCGCACCGCACAGAACAGCTCCGAACATGCGGCCGAGCTCATCGCGGCCGTCCCGCAGCTCGACCGGGTCAAGCTCAGCACGATGCTGCAGAGCCGGATCATCGACCGGATGGCGAAGGACGCCGGGATCTCCGTCACCCCCAAGGAGCTCCAGGACGCCCGCAAGGCCTACGACGAGGGCAACCGCGGGGCCGCGGCCTTCGAGGAGGCGATCTTGCAGAAGGCCGCCGTCGCCCCCGACCAGATCGAGCGCTGGGTCCGTGACCAGGTGCTCTTCGAGAAGCTGAACGCCAAGTACGGCGAGGGCAAGCTCGCCGAGCCCGCCGCGAAGGCCGCGGCCCAGCTCGGCATCGAGGTCAACCCGCGCTACGGCGTCTGGGACCCCCAGCGGGTCACCCTCGGCGAGCACTCCACCCCGTGGATCACCCAGGTCACCCGGCCGGAGCAGCCCCCCACCGGCGCCTAGGCCGCCTCCCGGGGGAGGTAGGTTCGGAGGGTGACTGACGACGTGTCCTCCGAGCCCACCGGCCGCATCGTGCTGCTGACCACGAGCCACCGGGTGGCCCCCGGCATGCTGTCCTGGCCGGCCTGGCAGACCCTGCACGCCGCGCACCGGGTGCTGTGCGCCGACCCAGGCCACGTCCAGCTCCCCTACCTCCGCGAGGCGGGCGTCGAGGTGACGCTGGAGAGCCCCGACGCCCAGGCACTGATCGAGGAGTGCGCCGGCGGGCACACGGTCGTCGTCCTGCTCAGCGGGGAGGGCGACCGGCGGCTCACCGACGGGCTGGCCCGCTTCGCCGGCTCGGGCCGGGTCGCCGTACCGGACCTGGAGCTGCTGCCGGGCTCGTACGATCTGCCCGGCGCACGCCTGCTCGACCTCGTCCAGGTCATGGACCGGGTCCGGCGCGAATGCCCCTGGACCTCGGAGCAGACCCACGAGGGGCTGGCGAAGTACGCCATCGAAGAGGCCTACGAGCTGGTCGAGGCCATCGAGGCCGGGGACCGCGAGGAACTGCGCGAGGAGCTCGGGGACGTCCTGCTCCAGGTGGTCTTCCACGCGCGCATCGCGGAGGAGGGCGTCCCCGGTGAAGAGGGGGAGGAGGGCGAGCCGTTCTCCATCGACGACGTGGCCGGGGCCCTCGTCGAGAAGCTGATCCACCGGCACCCGCACGTCTTCGGCGACGCGACGGCACAGACCCCGGAGGACGTGCACGCGCACTGGCAGCGCACCAAGCAGGAGGAGAAGCAGCGGGAGTCGGTGACCGACGGGATCCCGCTCGGCCAGCCCGGTCTCGCGCTCGCGGCCAAGCTGGCGGGCCGCGCCCGAGCGGGGGCGGT
The DNA here is from genome assembly GCF_026340675.1 of Streptomyces sp. NBC_01264. Taxonomy (NCBI): domain Bacteria; kingdom Bacillati; phylum Actinomycetota; class Actinomycetes; order Kitasatosporales; family Streptomycetaceae; genus Streptomyces; species Streptomyces sp. NBC_01264. Next base: position 4,119,885 of record NZ_JAPEOX010000001.1, on the reverse strand, counting down.
GCCCGTGGAACTGCCCCGCGGAGAGGGCGTCGGGTACGAGCTGCTGGAACTGGCGGCGCAGGCCGAGGCGGCGGGGACCGACCCGGAGACCGCGCTGCGCGCGGCGGCCCGGACCTACCGGGACGCGATCCGTGCGGCCGAGGGTGTCGGCGGATAACCCTCAGCGGCGGAGGCGTCAGGCAGCGGCGTTCTCAATACTCCCGGGGAGCGCGGCCCGACGGGTTGTGCCAGTGCGGGTCGGGCCGGTTCAGGAACCACTCGCTGAAGCCCATCGGACGGCCTCCGTCCTCCTGGTTCCTGCCACCGGCGGGTACGGAGTCGTAGAAGATCCGGTCGGGGCGCGCGCCGAGTTCCTCCAGGAGGTACGAGGTCTCCCGGATGAACTGCGGCGGACCGCTCAGGTAGACGTCCTGGTCGGGCCAGAGCCCGCGGTTGCTGAGCGCGGTCGCGAGCCGGTCGGTGGCCTGCTTGCGGTGCTGGCCGGGGGCGGGGGTGATGTAGGTGACGCTCAGCCAGTCCAGGGAGTCCCCGTACGCGTCGATGAGCGGGCGGTCGTAGAGGTGCGCGGCGTCCCGTGCGACCACGAAGAGCCGCACGTCCTGATCGGGAGGGTGGTGCGCCAGGTCCTCCAGCATCGCGCGGACCGGCGCCCAGCCGGTGCCGGCGGCGATGAAGCTGACCGGGCGGTCCTCGCGGCGGAAGGTCATCTGCCCGCCGGCCGCACCGAGCCGCAGCACGTCCCCGGGCTGCGTCTCACGGATCAGGGCGGTACTGAGGCGGCCGCCCTCGATCCGGCTGACGTGCAGGTCGAGCGTGCCGTCGGCGCGGGGCGCGTTCCCCAGGGAGTACGTGCGCCAGGTCGTCGGCACCCGGTCGCTGCTCACGCTCGTGTACTGGCCGGGGAGATGGGGGAAGTGCGCGTGCGGGCGGAGCGTGAGGACGCCGATGTCCTCCCCGTACAGCAGGTGGCGTACGACTTCCGCGTCCCACCAGGGCGGGTCCTCGCTCTCGGCGGCTCCGGCCATCATCGCGTCGGCGATCACCTGATACGCCTCTGACCAGGCCTTTTCCGCCTGGGGGTGCCAGGCGGACCCGGAGGCCTCGGCGAGCGCGGCGATCAGGCTGGTGCCCACGGCCGCGTAGTGCTCGGGGCCCGCCAGGAACTTGCGGTGGTCGCGGCCGAGGTCGCGTAGATAGGGGACGAGCGTCTGGTTCTCCAGGTGGGCGATCACATGGGTGAGCGCGGCGAAGAGCCGGTCCCGCTGCCGTTCCATGTCTTCGAGGGAGGCCGGGAAGAGATCACGGACTCCGGGGTTGTGCCAGAAGAGGTGGGAGTAGAAGAACTTGACCGCGTGCTCGGCCCGTCTCTCCACCACCGCGAAGCTGCTTTTCAAGATCCTCACATCCACAAAACCGAAAGTAGGAACGCCGGAGAACGTGAGGTCAAGCCACGGCCGATCTACGGACAGCCGCGATAAATAGCTCATATGGGGTGTCGGGTGGCGGGCGGGATACGGTCTCCGGGTGCACGAGCAGACCCCCGCAGCCGCAGAAGAGCCCACCGCCGAGCAGTCCGTGGACGGATCCACGGACGGACCGGTGGACGGATCCGCCCCACCGCCGACCCTGTTCGACTGGGAGTTCGCGACCGACCCGTACCCGGCGTACGCCTGGCTGCGCGAGCACGCCCCCGTGCACCGCACCACGCTCCCCAGCGGGGTCGAGGCCTGGCTCGTCACCCGGTACGCCGACGCCCGCCAGGCCCTCGCCGACCAGCGGCTCAGCAAGAACCCGGCCCACCACGAGGGCTCCGCGCACGCCAAGGGCCGCACCGGGATCCCCGGGGAGCGCAAGGCGGAGCTGATGACCCATCTCCTCAACATCGACCCGCCGGACCACACCCGGCTGCGCCGTCTGGTGTCGAAGGCGTTCACCCCGCGCAGGGTCGCCGAGTTCACCCCGAGGGTGCAGGAGCTGACCGACCACCTCATCGACCAGTTCGCGGAGAAGGGCGAGGCCGACCTCATCCACGAGTTCGCCTTCCCGCTCCCCATCTACGCCATCTGCGAGATGCTCGGTGTACCGCGAGAGGACCAGGACGACTTCCGCGACTGGGCGGGCATGATGATCCGGCACGGCGGCGGGCCGCGCGGCGGGGTGGCCCGGTCCGTGAAGCAGATGCGCACCTATCTCGGCGAGCTCATCCACCGCAAGCGCGACGACCTCGGCGACGACCTGATCTCCGATCTGATCCGGGCCAGCGACCACGGTGACCACCTGACGGAGGCCGAGGCCACCGCGATGGCTTTCATCCTCTTGTTCGCGGGGTTCGAGACCACGGTCAATCTCATCGGCAACGGGGTCCACTCCCTCTTCATGAACCCGGAGCAGCGCGAACGCCTCCAGCTCTCCCTCGCCGCCGGCGAGAGCGGACTGCTGGAGACCGGCGTGGAGGAGCTGCTGCGCTACGACGGCCCCGTGGAGCTGGCCACCTGGCGGTTCGCCACCGAGGCCTTCGAGCTCGGCGGCCGGCGGATCGCGGCGGGCGATCCGGTACTGGTGGTCCTGGCGGCCGCCGACCGGGACCCCGAGCGGTTCGACGACCCGGACGCGCTGGACCTCTCCCGGACGGACAACCAGCACCTCGGATACGGGCACGGCATCCACTACTGCCTGGGCGCTCCGCTCGCCCGGCTCGAAGGGCAGACGGCGCTCGCGACCCTGCTGACCCGGCTGCCCGATCTGGAACTGGCTGTGGGGCCCGAGGAGCTGCGCTGGCGCGGTGGGCTCATCATGCGGGGGCTGCGGACGCTCCCGGTCCGCTTCTCGGCCGAATCCACCGCCCAAAACACCTGAAACCGGCCTGACCTGAAGTCAGTTGGCTGCCCAAACTTGTGACAGGCGTTCGAAGGCCGCTAGGTTCTGCCGTTACCCCGCCGTTATGCGAAAGGTGCAGCCTCATGCGTTCCGGGAACGGCCGCCACAGACGCCCCCGACAAGTGCCCGCACTTGTCGTCACCGCCGGAGTCACCGGCACCGCCCTCGCCCTGCCGCTGCTCGCCGCCACGGGCGCGAGCGCCGCGGAGACCTCCACATGGGACCAGGTCGCCGAGTGCGAGAGCGGCGGAACCTGGAGCGCCAACTTCGGCGGTGGCGCCTACGGCGGGCTGCAGTTCAGCCAGGAGCAGTGGAAGAACGCCGGTGGACTCGACTTCGCGCAGCGCGCCGACCTCGCCAGCCGCTCCCAGCAGATCGCCGTGGCGGAGCGGGTGCTGGCTTCCCAGGGGCCCCAGGCGTGGCCGCTGTGCGGAGTGCGGGCCGGTCTGACGCAGGACGCGCCCGCGGCCGAGGTGGACCCGGGCCTGCCCGGCGGTTCCGGATCCCTCGCCCCGACCCCGTCCCGCCCGGACGACTCCGTGCCCCACACCGGCTCGGGCAAGCCCTCCACGGACTTCGGGGCCCCTACGCCGAAGAGCCCGGCTCCCGAGGCCCCGTCGGCCTCGACGCAGCCCGACTATCCGATCGGCGTGCCCGGCGAACTGCCCGTCATGCCCGCGCCGGACCTGGAGACGCCCCCGGGACTCCCGGGCGACCCGACGGCTCCCACGAGCCCGGTGGACCCCACGGCCCCGGTGACGCCGCCGTCCACGGACCCGACCGCTCCGGTCGGCCCCACCACGCCGGTGGCTCCGCCGTCCACGGACCCGACCGCGCCGGTGGGCCCGACGACCCCCGTGTCCCCGCTCGACCCGGCCAACCCGATCGACCCGACCGATCCCGGGAACTCCGCGAACCCGGCAAATCCGGTCAACCCGGTTGATCCCACGGCCCCGACGACCCCGGGCGCACCCGGCGCCTCCACCGCTCCGGATGGGACGGCGACCCCCGGCGCGACCGGCGGCGGCGGCAAGCACCGCGGCCCGGCCGCGGTCGAGGCGCCCGCCGCGTCTGATGCCGCGTCGGAGGCGACGTACACCGTGAAGGCGGGCGACAGCCTGATCGAGATCGCGGACGCCAACGGAGTGAAGGGCGGCTGGAAGGGTCTCTATGAGGCCAACGAGCAGGTCATCGGCGGAGATGCGGACCTCATCAAGCCCGGCCAGAACCTGGATCTAACGCACTAATAGGGACACTTGAGGCGCCCGGAACCAGCTGATTGTCCGTTTTCTGTAAGTGAGACATGTGTCTCTTCAGGTCAACTGGCGTGTCAGGCCCGGAGCGTTCCGCAAACCCCGCCCTCACCTGCGCAAACGTCCTTCCGGGGAGCGCAAGTAGGCACCGTTTCCCCCCGATGTTCCTCGTTGAACATCGGGGGGAGACCTGTCTACCTTCTGAATCGCTCGCCACCGCGGGCTCCTTCGACCGCATCGCCGAATCCTGCCGGCGGACGGAGGGAACACTCGTCGCGTAAAGCGCCGAAGGCAGGAGCGGGGGAACCAAGGTAGGCGCCGGCAGCGGCCGTTGAGAGACGGTCACATCGCCGGCTAGGGGTTAAGCCAAGCGCTAGGTCGCTCGGCCGGGCACTCACTCGCCCGAACCCGACAGCTCACCTCGTAGGCGTCGGTGAGGAGAACTCCATGCTGCTTTCGGGCAAGGGCAAGCACCGTCGCGGCGCTGCCATTCAGCGGTCTGTCCGTCTCGTCACGCTCGCCGGTGTCGCCGGTGTGGCCGTGGCCGCGCCGCTGATGGCCGCGGGCACCGCTTCCGCCGCGACCGGCGCCGAGTGGGACCGCGTCGCCTCGTGCGAGTCGGGCGGCAACTGGTCCATCAACACGGGCAACGGCTACTACGGCGGCCTGCAGTTCTCGTCCTCCACCTGGGCCGCGTACGGCGGCAAGGCGTACGCCGCGCAGGCCAACCAGGCCTCCAAGTCGCAGCAGATAGCCATCGCCGAGAAGGTCCTCAAGGGCCAGGGCAAGGGCGCCTGGCCGTCCTGCGGCGTCGGCCTGTCGAACTCCTCCTACACCGGCGGGTCGGGGCAGACCACCCCCTCCAAGCCGAAGACGCAGCCGAAGCCGGCCGCGCCGAAGCCGAAGACCGAGGCTCCGAAGAAGGAGACCAAGCGCGTCGAGGCTCCGACGACCCGCTCCGAGCGCCCGGCCGCCGCGCCGAAGACCGAGACCCCCAAGACGGGCAACGGCTCCTACGAGGTCAAGTCCGGCGACACGCTGGGTGCGATCGCCGACGCGAACAACGTGTCCGGTGGCTGGGAGAAGCTCTTCGAGCTCAACAAGGAGATCGTGTCGGACGCCGACCTGATCTACCCGGGTCAGAAGCTGAACCTCAGCTGAAACCTGTGAGAACGATGGCGTCCGCTTCGGCGACACGCAGTAGTTCCGTCGCGTAGCTCCACCACGCGATTCCACCGCCCGGCGCGTAACCCCCTTCGCGCCGGGCGGTGCTGTGTGCGGGCCTCCGGCCTGACGGGGTCTCCGGAACGTCGGTGATCAAGGGCCCTATGTCCTGTAAGAGGGGCATTCAGGCCCTTTTTCGTCCCAGGACCCGGGCGGTCGGGTGGCCGAGGCCCCGGAGGCGGTTAGGCTCTAAGCGGCAAGGCCATCCCACGGCCTGACACGCCACCGCACACCCAGCGTCACATCCCAGAAGGAGATGCTCGTGCCGTCCATCGACGTCGTCGTAGCCCGGGAAATCCTGGACTCCCGAGGCAACCCCACGGTCGAGGTCGAGGTTGGCCTCGACGATGGCAGCACCGGCCGTGCTGCAGTTCCGTCCGGCGCCTCCACCGGAGCGTTCGAAGCCGTAGAGCTCCGCGACGGTGACCCCAACCGCTACATGGGCAAGGGCGTCGAGAAGGCCGTCCTGGCCGTCATCGAGCAGCTCGGCCCGGAGCTCGTCGGCTACGACGCCACCGAGCAGCGCCTGATCGACCAGGCGATGATCGACCTGGACGCCACCGAGAACAAGGGCTCCCTCGGCGCCAACGCCATCCTCGGCGTCTCCCTCGCCGTCGCGCACGCCGCGTCCGAGGCCTCGGACCTCCCGCTCTTCCGCTACCTCGGCGGCCCGAACGCGCACCTGCTGCCCGTTCCGATGATGAACATCCTGAACGGTGGGTCGCACGCCGACTCCAACGTCGACATCCAGGAATTCATGATCGCCCCGATCGGTGCGGAGTCCTTCTCCGAGGCCCTTCGCTGGGGTGCCGAGGTCTACCACACCCTCAAGAAGGTCCTGCACACCAAGGGCCTCTCCACCGGTCTGGGCGACGAGGGCGGCTTCGCGCCGAACCTGGAGTCGAACCGCGCCGCGCTCGACCTCATCGTCGAGGCCATCAAGCAGGCCGGCTACGTCCCGGGCAAGGACATCGCGCTCGCGCTCGACGTCGCCGCGTCCGAGTTCTACAAGGACGGCAAGTACGAGTTCGAGGGCCAGTCCCGCTCGGCCGCCGAGATGACCGAGTACTACGAGGAGCTCGTCTCCGCGTTCCCGCTCGTGTCCATCGAGGACCCGCTGTACGAAGACGACTGGGCGGGCTGGAAGGTCCTCACCGACAAGCTGGGCTCCAAGGTCCAGATCGTCGGCGACGACCTCTTCGTCACCAACCCCGAGCGTCTCGCCCGCGGCATCGAAGAGGGCTCCGCGAACGCCCTGCTCGTCAAGGTGAACCAGATCGGTTCGCTGACCGAGACCCTGGACGCCGTCGAGATGGCCCAGCGCAACGGTTTCAAGTGCATGATGTCGCACCGCTCCGGTGAGACCGAGGACGTCACCATCGCCGACCTCGCGGTCGCCGTGAACTGCGGCCAGATCAAGACCGGCGCCCCGGCCCGCTCGGACCGCGTCGCCAAGTACAACCAGCTGCTGCGCATCGAGGAGATCCTCGACGACGCCGCGGTGTACGCGGGCCGCAGCGCGTTCCCGCGCTTCAAGGGCTGAACACCCTGATCGGTCCTTAGGGGCGCAAGCCTCCCTACGTCCCCGCACTCGGTCCCGTACCGTGTGCGGGGACGTAGTGCGTCGTGCGCATATAGGGCGCATATAGGGGAGGCGGATCAATGGCCGGGAACCGGGACCGGTTCGCCACGTTCTCGACCGCGACCAGGCTCAAGCAGCTCGGTGAGCGGACCGCGGCACACGTGTACCGCTCGCAGTCCCGCCGGCAGGTCCGCCGCAGCCGGCTCACCGGCCGGGCCGCCCTCCTCGTGCTCGTCCTCTGTACCCTGGTCGTCGCCCTCGCGTATCCGATGCGCCAGTACGTCTCCCAGCGCTCGGAGATCGCCAAGCAGGAGAAGGAGGCCGTCTCCGCGCGGGACCGGCTGGAACGGCTGCGCGACGAGAAGGCCCGCTGGCAGGACAACGCGTACGCCGAGCAGCAGGCGCGCAAGCACCTGCACTTCGTCCGGCCGGGTGAGGTCAGCTACATCATGACCGACCCCGGAGCCGCAGCGGGCGAGCAGCGCCGCGGCGGACAGGCCGCCACCGACCGGCCCTGGTACTCCAACGTCTGGGACGGCGTCGACAAGGCCGACCGCCCGGGCGACTGAGTCCCACCCATCCACGAGAACGAAAAGACTTCCTCCAGGCATGCAGACGCCCCCGCCCCAGACCGACCGGACCGAGCCGACCGCCGCCGACATCGAGGCGTTCGAACAGCAGCTCGGCCGCCCCCCGCGCGGGCTCCGCGCCATCGCGCACCGCTGCCCCTGCGGGCAGCCGGACGTGGTGGAGACCGCCCCGCGGCTCCCCGACGGCACCCCCTTCCCGACGCTGTACTACTTGACCTGCCCGCGGGCCGCCGGTGCGATCGGCACGCTGGAGGCCAACGGCGTGATGAAGGAGATGCAGGCCCGCCTCGCCGTGGACCCGGAGCTGGCCGACGCCTACCGGGCCGCGCACGAGGACTACATCACCCGCCGCGACGCCATCGAGGTGCTCCAGGGCTTCCCGAGCGCCGGCGGCATGCCGGACCGGGTGAAGTGCCTGCACGTGCTGGTCGGCCACTCCCTGGCCGCGGGCCCGGGCGTGAACCCGTTCGGCGACGAGGCGCTGGCGATGCTGCCCGAGTGGTGGGCCAAGGGCGCCTGCGTCACCCCGTGCGGCGAGAAGAAGGCCGACGCTCCCGAGGCCGATGCTCCGGAGGCGGGCGCGTGACCCGCGTCGCGGCCGTCGACTGCGGTACGAACTCCATCCGGCTCCTCGTCGCGGACCTCGACCGCGCCACCGGCGAGCTGACCGACCTGGACCGCCGGATGACCGTCGTCCGGCTCGGCCAGGGCGTGGACAAGACCGGCCGGCTGGCCCCGGAGGCACTGGCGCGCACCTTCGCGGCCTGCCGCGAGTACGCGGCGGTCATCAAGGAGCTCGGCGCCGAGCGGGTGCGCTTCGTGGCGACCTCGGCCTCCCGGGACGCCGAGAACCGCGACGAGTTCGTCCGCGGCGTGCTGGACATCCTGGGCGTCGAGCCCGAGGTGATCAGCGGGGACCAGGAGGCCGAGTTCTCCTTCACCGGCGCCACCGGTGAGCTGGCCGGCCGCACCGACCTGGAGCGGCCCTTCCTGGTGGTGGACATCGGCGGCGGCTCCACGGAGTTCGTGGTCGGCACCGAGCACGTCGGGGCGGCGCGCTCCGTCGACGTGGGCTGCGTCCGGATGACCGAGCGTCACCTGGCGGTGGACGGGGTCGTCACCGACCCGCCGACCGCGGAGCAGATCGCCGCGATACGGGCCGACATCGAGGCCGCCCTGGACCTGGCCTCCGAGACGGTCCCGCTGGCCGAGGCGCGCACCCTGGTGGGCCTGGCCGGCTCGGTGACCACGGTCGCCGCGATCGCGCTGGGCCTGGAGGCGTACGACTCGGCGCGGATCCACCACTCGCGGATCCCGTACGCGACGGTCCGCGAGATCAGCGAGCGGATGCTGACGCTGACGCACGCCGAACGCGCGGCCATCCCGGTGATGCACCCGGGACGGGTCGACGTGATCGGCGCGGGAGCGCTGGTCCTGCTGGCGATCATGGAGCGCGTCGGCGCCTCGGAGGTCGTGGTCTCGGAGCACGACATCCTCGACGGCATCGCCTGGTCCATCGCCTGAGGCCAGACCCGACACGCACACGACGGTGCCCCCGGCGAAATCCCGCCGGGGGCACCGTCATGTCCGCGGCCGCCTACGCGTCCAGCCGGACCGGCATCAGGAGCGAGAACGACTCCTCGTCGTCGGGGCGGCGGATCACCACGGGGGCCTTGGGGGCGCCGAGTTCCAGGATCAGCTGGTCCCGGGCCCCGGCGGCGAGGGCGTCCAGCAGGAACGCGCGGTTCAGGCCGACGTCGGCCGGGTCGTCGGCGCCACTGTCCCCGAGGGACAGCGCGCCCCCGTCGGTCACCCTGAGCACGCTGACATCGCCGGTCGCGCCGTCCTGCTCGCGTTCGGCCGGGCGGACGGGGCCGTCCTCCAGCGCCTTGCGGACGGCCGGTACGTCGACCAGGACCCGGCGCCCCGCGGGCAGGGTGACGAGGCGGCGGTAGTCGGGGAACTCGTGGCCCAGGCAGCGGCCGGCGGCCTGGCGGTCGGCCGTCTCCGTCTCCAGAGCCACGCGGTCGCCGTCCACGGTGAGCAGCACCGGGGCGCCCTCGCTCAGCAGCGCCCGCATGGCGTCCGCGAGCGGGGCGGGTACGAGGCGCTGCAGGCGGGGGCCGGTGTGCCCGGCGGCCCCGGCGCGGGCGACGGCCAGGCGGTACCGGTCGGTGGCCACGACGCGCAGCGCCCCGTCCTCGATGTCGAAGAGGATGCCGCCGAGCACCGGAAGCCCGGGGTCGGAGCCGACGGCGAACCGGACCGCGTCCAGCGCGGCGGCCAGCTCGGGGCCGGACAGGGTGAGCCGGGTGGCCGTGGGGGTGGGGGTGGTGGTCGGAAGGGTGGTGCTCGCGCTCATGGGGGTCTCCCTGCGTTCGAGTAGGGCTCGGATCGTGGAGAGCTCGGTGCGGGCATCGGACAGGCCCTGTTCGAGTCGGAGCAGGTGCGCCCGGAGCAGGCCGCGGACCAGATCGGTGTCCGCGCCGGCCCAGCCGGCCAGCACGAGCCGGATGTCCGCCAGGGGCATGCCGGTCCGCCGGAGCCGGGCCAGCAGCCGGGCCTCCTCGACCTGCTCGGGCCCGTACCAGCGGTACCCGCTCGCCGGGTCCACCCGTACGGGCACCAGTACCCCGGCCCCGTCGTAGAACCGCAGGGCACTCACGCTCAGGCCGCTGTCGAGGGCGGTCTCGCCGATACTGCGCATCTCGTTCTCCACGCCCCGAACCCTGGGCCCTCGACCAGGTCGAGGGTCAAGAAGGGCTCCCGGGGGGCCGTTCGGGGGCCTTTGGTCCCGTCGTCCACATGAACTTCGTGAAGTTCTTCACAAGGAAAAGGTGCCTGTGAGGGCTCCAGAGGAGCCTTTTGGGCGAGTCCGGAGCCTCCTGGGCCTTCTTTTCGCTCGCGTTCGTGCGATTGCCGGGCGTCACGCACCTCTGGCCGTAGGTATCCACGAACCCGGTGGTCTACTCCGCTTGAGGGCCTGGAGGCCAGGTCGGGACTGGTGTTCAACGACTCCCGTTACACCCTGGTTCCCGCTTCGCGCCATGACCTCGGTCACGTGGGCCGCGGAGTGTAGCAGAGGGTACCTAGGTCCTTGTGAAGGGGCTCACGAGCGTCACCCCTGGGGGTGCTGGATACTCGTTCTATGAGCACCACGGAGCGTCCCAGGATCCTCGTTGTAGGAGGTGGGTACGTAGGCCTGTACGCAGCCAAGCGCATCATGAAGAAGATGCGTTACGGCGAGGCGACCGTCACGGTCGTCGACCCGCGCTCGTACATGACCTACCAGCCCTTCCTCCCCGAAGTGGCCGCAGGCAGCATCTCGCCTCGGCACGTCGTCGTACCGCTGCGACGCGTGCTTCCGAAGGCTGAGGTCCTCACCGGCCGGGTCACGAACATCGACCAGGACCGCAAGGTCGCCGTCGTCACGCCGCTGGTCGGCGAGGCGTACGAGCTGCCCTTCGACTACCTGGTGATCGCGCTCGGCGCCGTCTCCCGCACCTTCCCGATCCCCGGCCTCGCCGAACAGGGCATCGGCATGAAGGGCGTCGAAGAGGGCATCGGCCTGCGCAACCACGTACTCGAGCAGCTCGACAAGGCCGAGTCCACGACGGACGAGGACGTCCGCCGCAAGGCCCTCACCTTCGTCTTCGTCGGCGGCGGCTTCGCCGGCGCGGAGACCATCGGCGAGGTCGAGGACATGGCCCGCGACGCCGCGAAGTACTACACCACGATCAAGCGCGAGGACATGCGCTTCATCCTGGTCGACGCGGCCGACAAGATCCTTCCCGAGGTCGGGCCCAAGCTCGGCACCTGGGGTAAGGAGCACCTCGAGTCGCGCGGCATCGAGATCTACCTGAACACCTCCATGGACTCCTGCGTGGACGGCCACGTGGTGCTGAAGAACGGCCTCGAGGTCGACTCCAACACCCTCGTGTGGACCGCCGGCGTCAAGCCCAACCCGGTGCTGGCCCGCTACGGCCTGCCGCTGGGCCCCCGCGGCCACGTGGACGCCGAGCCGACCCTCCAGGTCAAGGGCACGGACTACATCTGGACCGCCGGCGACAACGCCCAGGTGCCCGACCTCGCCGCCCGCAAGGCCGGCGTGGAGAACGCCTGGTGCCCGCCGAACGCCCAGCACGCGCTGCGCCAGGCCAAGGTCCTCGGCGACAACGTCATCTCGGGCATGCGGGGCTTCCCGCAGGCCGAGTACTCGCACTCCAACAAGGGTGCGGTGGCGGGCCTCGGCCTCCACAAGGGCGTCGCGATGATCGTCATGGGCAAGATGAAGATCAAGCTCAAGGGCCGGCTCGCCTGGTACATGCACCGTGGCTACCACGGCATGGCCATGCCGACCTGGAACCGCAAGATCCGCGTCTTCGCCGACTGGACCCTCGCCATGTTCCTCAAGCGCGAGGTCGTCTCCCTCGGTGCCCTGGAGAGCCCCCGCGAGGAGTTCTACGAGGCCGCCAAGCCGGCGCCGGCTCCGGCAGCCGTCACGGCCCCGGCCGAGAAGGCCAAGGCCTCCTGACCCCGTAGGGGACCGGCAGGACCGGCAGGACCGGCGGCTACCGCAGGACCAGCAGGACCAGCAGGACAGCATGACCCGTACGACCCAGTGCGACCCGAAAGGGCTGCCCGCCATCCGTGGTGCGGGCGGCCCTTTCGGCATATCCGGCGCCGGATCCGGGTAGGCCGTTCGGTCGGAACGTGTCGAGCTGGTCGGATCTTGTTGGAGGGTCCCGCATGAACGACGCCGCGCCGCGGCTGGCTGCTTTGGCCGAAACCCTGATGGGAGCCCCGCTCCCCGTCCGGATCCGGGCCTGGGACGGCAGCGAGGCCGGCCCGTTCGGCGGTCCCATCCTGGTCCTGAACAGTCGGCGCGCCCTGCGCCGGATCCTGTGGAAGCCGGGCGAGCTCGGCCTGGCCCGCGCCTGGGTGGCCGGGGAGCTCACCGTCGACGGGGACCTGTTCGAGCTGCTGGACCGGGTCGGCGGCGTGCTCTGGGAGCGGGACCGCGAGCCCGCCGCGGAGCCGGCCGCCAAGGACACCGGGCCCGCCGCCCTGCTGCGCGATCCGCGCGCCAGGGCAGCCGTACGGAGCCTCGTGGGCCTGGCGCGGCCGTGGACCAAGCCCGCCCCGCCGCCCGAGGAGGCCGTCCGCCGCGGCGGTCCCCGGCACACGAAGGGGAGCGACCGGCGGGCCATCAGCCACCACTACGACGTGGGCAACACCTTCTACGAGCGGGTGCTCGGCCCGTCGATGGTGTACTCCTGCGCCTACTGGAGCCCCGGCGGGAGCCTGGAGGACGCCCAGCGGGACAAGCTGGACCTGGTCTGCCGCAAGCTCGGCCTGGGCCCGGGGGACCGGCTCCTGGACGTCGGCTGCGGTTGGGGCTCGATGGCGCTGCACGCGGCCCGGGAGTACGGGGCCAAGGTCACCGGGATCACCCTCTCGCGCGAACAGGCCGCCTACGCCCGCAAGCGGGTCGCGGAGGAGGGCCTGGCCGACCTCGTGGAGATCCGGGTCCAGGACTACCGGGACGTCAAGGACGGCCCGTACGACGCCATTTCCTCCATCGGGATGGCCGAACACGTCGGCGCCGAGCGCTACCGGACGTACGCCAACACCCTGTACGGCCTGCTGCGGCCGGGCGGGAAGCTGCTGAACCACCAGATCGCCCGGCGCCCCGAGCCGGACGAGGAGGCGTACCGGATCGACGCCTTCATAGACGCCTACGTCTTCCCCGACGGCGAGCTGTCCCCGCTGGGCACCACCGTCGGCGAGCTGGAGCGGGCCGGCTTCGAGGTCCGCGACGTGGAGGCGCTGCGCGAGCACTACGCGCTCACCCTGCGGGCCTGGGTGGCCCGGCTGGAGGAGCACTGGGAGGAGGCGCAGCAGCTGACCTCGCCCGGACGGGCCCGGGTCTGGCAGCTGTACATGGCCGCCTCGGCGCTCGCCTTCGAGCACAACCGGCTCGGCGTCAACCAGGTGCTCGCGGTGCGCACCGGGCGGCGGTCGGCCTCCGGGATGCCGCTGCGCGCCCGGGCGTGGCCCGCGTAGCCCCGTACCGGCGCCGGACGCCCGTACGGGCGGTGAAACGGCCGCAGGGCCCCGCGACGGCATGTCGCGGGGCCCTGCGTGCTGTGTACCGGTGCGGTGCTACTCCGTCTTGATCGCGGTCAGCATGTTCAGCCGGGCCGCGCTGCGGGCGGGCCACATGGCCGCCAGGGCGCCGACGATGCCGGCCAGCAGCATGAAGATCGCGACCCGGTCGAAGGGGATGACCAGGGCGTAGTTCGGGATCGAGCCCTTGATGGTCTCGCCGACGGCCCAGGCGATGAAGGTGCCGAGGGCGACACCGATGACCGCGCCGAAGAGCGAGATCACGATGGCTTCCAGCCGGATCATGTTCTTGACCCGGCCGCGGTCCAGGCCGATGGCCCGCAGCATGCCGATCTCCTGCGTCCGCTCGTACACGGACATCGCCAGGGTGTTGACGACGCCGAGGACGGAGATGATCAGCGCCATGGCGAGCAGGCCGTACATAATGTTCAGGGCGGTGTTGATCATGCCGCCCATCTGGTTGCGGATGTCCTGCTGGGTGGCGAAGGTGATCGCCGGGTTCTTGCCGAGGGCGTCGACGAGGGACTGCTCGGCCTTGTCGGAGGGGCCGCCGTCCATCTTGACGAGGACCTCGCGCAGGTACGGCTTCTCGCTGTGCTGGTCGAGGACGCGGGAGTCGATCACGTAGGGGGAGAGCATGCCCTCCATGTCCTTGTAGACCGCGCCGACCTTCAGGTCCGCCTTCTTGTTGTCCGGGAAGGTGACCTTCAGGGGGGAGCCGACCGACAGGCCGTCCGACTTCGCGGTCTTCTCAGCGACGGCCACCTCGCCCTTGGCCAGGCTGGTCAGCTGCCCGCTGAGCACGTCGAAGTTGAGGAGCTGCCCGATGGTCGCCGGGTTGACCCCGGAGACGGAGCGGTAGGTGTCGCCGTCGCCGACCTTGAAGTCGCCGGCCTGCTGCGGGGAGACGGCCTTGACGCCCGGGGCCTTCTCCAGGGCCGGGATCACGGAGGCGTCCAGGCCGCCGAAACTCTCGCCCATGGAGACCGTGTAGTCGGCCCTGAGGTTGTCCGTCGTCATCCGGTCGATGGCCTTGCCCATCGTGATGCCGAGCACGGACAGGGCGGTGACCAGGGTCAGGCCGATGGCCAGCGAGGCGGCGGTGACGGCGGTGCGGCGCGGGTTGCGGACCGCGTTCTGCGCGGCCAGCTTGCCGGCGACGCCGAAGACCTTCTCCAGCAGCGGGCGGACCGCCGCGATGACCGGGCGGGAGAGGGCCGGCAGCAGGACGATGATGCCGATCATCGTGAGGAAGGCGCCGGCGCCGATCAGCATCTTGCCGTCCTTGCCGGTCATCGCGCCGCCGAGGATGGCGAGCAGACCGAGCAGGGTGACGGCGCCGCCGATGCTGTTGCGCAGCACCAGGGACTTCGAGGACGCCGGCAGGTGGGCGCTGCCCATGGCGGCGACCGGGGAGATCTTGGCGGTGCGGCGGGCGGGCAGCCAGGCGGCGACCATCGTGACGACGACGCCGATGACGATCGCGGCGAGGACGGTGACGGGGGCGACGACCAGCGGACCGGCCGGGATCTTGACGTCGAAGGCGTTCATCGCGGAGCGCATGCCGACGGCGAGCCCGACACCGGCGATCAGGCCGATGGCGGAGGAGATCACGCCGACGACCAGGGCCTCGGCCAGGACCGAGCGCTTGACCTGGCCGCGGTTGGCGCCGACGGCGCGCAGCAGGGCCAGTTCCTTGGTGCGCTGGGCGACCAGCATGGTGAAGGTGTTGTAGATCAGGAAGACGCCGACGAAGAGCGAGATCAGCGCGAAGGTCAGCAGCATCTGGTTCATGCTGCTCATGCTGGCCTCGATGTCCTTGGCCTGCTCGGCCGCGAGCGCCGCGCCGGTCTGGGCCTTGGCGTCCTTGCCGACGAGCGGCTTGATCTCGGTGAGCAGCTGGTCGGCGGAGGTGCCGGCCTTGGCGCTGACCGCGAGCTCGTCGTAGAAGCCCGGCTCCAGGTAGAGCTGCTGGGCGGTGGGGGTGTCGAACAGGACGAGCGAGCCGCCCGCGTTGACCGCGCCGTCCTCGGTGGTGAAGACGCCGGCGAGCGTGTACTCCTTGGCCGGGCCGTTGTCGGCCACCCGGACCTTGTCGCCCACCTTGTACTTGCCGCGCTTGGCCGTCTCCTTGTCGAGGGCGATCTCGCCGGCCTTGGCCGGGCCGTTGCCCTCGGTGAAGGTGTAGCGGGGGTCCTTGCCGTCCTTGAGGGGGACGAAGTTGGCGCCGGTGTTGGACCAGCCGTTGCCGATCAGCTTGCCGTCCTGGTCACCCACGGCGGCGAAGCCGTGGACGCGGCCGGAGACGGAGTCGACGCCGCCGAGGGCCTTGACCTTGTCGACGGTCTTCTGGCTGATGCCCGGCTCGCCCTCCTTGACGCCCTCGTCGTTGCGGGGGGCGCCGTAGGAGGTGACCGAGACGGCGACGCCGTCGAAGCTCTTGGCGGACTGGTTCGACATCGCCTTGCCGACGGTGTCGGTGAAGACGAGCGTGCCGGAGACGAAGGCGACGCCGAGGACGACGGCGAGCACCGTCATCAGCAGCCGGGCCTTGTGCGCGAGCACGTTGCGCAGGGCGGTACGGAACATGGTGGAGGAGTCCAGGTCTAAGGGGTCAGCGGGGGCGGACGGCTACGAGGGGGTGCGCGTCCCTCAGCTGGTGCGGCCCTTGGCGTCGAAGGCCTTCATGCGGTCGAGCACGCCGTCCGCGGTGGGCTGGATCATCTCGTCGACGATGCGGCCGTCGGCGAGGAAGATGACGCGGTCCGCGTAGGAGGCGGCGACCGGGTCGTGCGTGACCATGACGACGGTCTGGCCGAGCTCGCGCACGGAGTTGCGCAGGAAGCCGAGGACTTCGGCGCCGGAGCGCGAGTCGAGGTTTCCGGTGGGCTCGTCGCCGAAGATGATCTCGGGGCGGGAGGCCAGGGCGCGGGCCACGGCCACGCGCTGCTGCTGGCCGCCGGACAGCTGGGTGGGGCGGTGGGAGAGGCGGTCGGAGAGGCCGACCATGCTGATCACCGCGTCCAGCCACTGCTGGTCGGGCTTGCGGCCGGCGATGTCCATGGGGAGCGTGATGTTCTCCAGGGCCGTCAGGGTCGGCAGCAGGTTGAAGGCCTGGAAGATGAAGCCGATCTTGTCCCGGCGCAGCTGCGTCAGCTGCTTGTCCTTCAGGGTGGACAGCTCGGTCTCGCCGATGCGGACGGACCCGGCGGAGAAGGT
Source organism: Streptomyces sp. NBC_01264 (assembly GCF_026340675.1). NCBI lineage: Bacteria > Bacillati > Actinomycetota > Actinomycetes > Kitasatosporales > Streptomycetaceae > Streptomyces > Streptomyces sp. NBC_01264. Next base: position 4,103,011 of record NZ_JAPEOX010000001.1, on the reverse strand, counting down.
GTCCAGGCCGGCGACGCAGTGCATCAGCGTGGACTTGCCGGAACCGGAGGGGCCCATGATCGCGGTGAACTGGCCCTGCGCGAAGTCCACGGAGACGTTGTCCAGGGCGACCACCTGCGTCTCGCCCTGGCCGTACACCTTGGAGAGGCCGGTGGCGCGCGCGGCGACGGCCTGGGTGGTGTGCGGGGCGAAGTTCATGGTGGTCACGGGGGCGACTCCTGTCGGGGGCGGGGCATGCGGACCGGGCTCACGGCCCGCGGTCGGCGGGACACCTCCATCCTCGTGGCGCCCACCCCCGCTCCGGATCAGCCGTGATGCCCCTTCTCCGGTCCACCGGAGACTGACCACGGAGGGCCCCGCCTCCTCCTTTGGTATGACAGCGGCCCCGGGCACGCGTGAGGGACGGCGCCCCGAGCGATGAGGGACGGTGCCCCGAGCGGTGAGGGACGGTGCCCCGAGCGGCGCCCCGAGCGGAGGCGCAACCGGAGCGGAACGGGGCGCGGAACGGGACGTGGCACAGGCCCCGGAAGGGACCACAACCGGAGCGGGCCCGAGGGGGTGGCGCACGGGGTGGCGTGCGGGGTGGCGCGGGGCCATCGAAATTCCGTCAATCCCGTGGCGGCCATGATCGACGCCCGGAACGTGCCGACCGCGCCTTCTGTCCCCTGACGGGCCATCAATCACCAATAAAATCAGACAACATCGGCGAGATGCCCAGGTGGGGGCGCAAGTGTTCCGGATAGGCTCGGCGCAGCGTTCAAGGCTTTTCCTACGGGGCCGCCACGCCCTGCCCGGATGGTGGAATGCAGACACGGCGAGCTTAAACCTCGCTGACCCTCGGGTCGTGCCGGTTCAAGTCCGGCTTCGGGCACGATGAAGTTGATGTTCCGTTTCAGGCCGGAACACGCGGAGGGCGGGGGCGCCACGGGTACCCCCGCCAGTCCCGCCCGGCGGGCCCCGTACCCGAGGGAAAGATCCTCCTCCAGCAGTAGGGCGATTCCTTTGCGTTCGCATTACTCTTGACTCCAAGGCCGCGCACGGTGGCCATGGAGGAGTGAGATGAGGAGCAGCAACCCGGTCTTCTCGCGACGGGGGTTCAGCCGCGACAACGGTGCTTATGCGGGCTTCGGCACGCAGCAGCCCCAGGCCCAGGCCGGGACCGCCACCAACCCGTACGCGACCAACCCCTACGCGACCGACCCGGCCACGGGTATGCCGCAGGCGCCGGTCCGCGGCAACGCGATGACCATCGACGACGTCGTGAGCCGCACGGCTCTGACGCTCGGCACGGTCATCCTGACGGCGGCGATCTCCTGGATCGCGCTTCCGGTCGACCCGGCCAACATCAACACGTCGTACGGCATCGCCATCGGCGCCGCGCTCATCGCGTTCGTCTTCGCGATGATCCAGTCGTTCAAGGCCAAGCCCGTCCCGGCGCTGATCCTGGCGTACGCGGCCTTCGAGGGCGTCTTCCTCGGCGTCATCAGCTCGGCCGTCAGCACTTACATCGACGCCGGCCCCAGCACGGTCGTCCAGGCCGTCATGGGCACGATGTGCGTCTTCGCCGGCGTGCTGTTCGCGTACAAGATGCGCTGGATCAGGGTGAACCGGCGCTTCGTCGGCTTCGTGATGGCCGCCGCCGTGGGCTTCATGCTCCTGATGGTCGTCAACCTGCTGTTCTCCGTCTTCGCGGGCGGCGACGGCCTCGGCTTCCGCAGCGGCCCCCTGGGCATCCTGTTCGGCGTCATCGGCATCCTCCTCGGTGCCGCCTTCCTCGCCATGGACTTCAAGATGGTCGAGGACGGCGTGGCCTACGGCGCCCCCCGCGAGGAGTCCTGGCTGGCGGCCTTCGGCCTCACCATGACCCTGGTGTGGATCTACATGGAGATGCTGCGCCTGATCTCCATCCTCAAGGGTGACTAGTAGCGCCACCCACTGAGCAGAGGAAGGCCCCGCGAGCACACGCTCGCGGGGCCTTCCCGCATGTCGGGGGTCAGCGGATCGGGTGATCGGGGGATCGGGGGCTACGGACGGGGGCAGGGGCCGGCTCAGCCGAACTTGCGGGCGGCCCTGCGCAGGTCGTACTCGTGGATGATCGCCTTGGCCTGGCCGTACGACAGCTCGTGCGCGCCGAGCAGCCAGCTGACCTTCTCTTCGAACCGGACGAGGGAGGGGCCGTCGTCCACGGCCCGGAGCCAGTCGGAGAGTTCACGACCGGTGGTCTGGGGGATTCTGTCGATCATGTTGCGGTGGGTCTGTTCGGAGAACTCGACGGACATGGGCGCCTCCGGGGGTTTCGCCGTGCTGTGCTGTTCTCTTCACGCCACCGTGCCGGAGAGTTCGGCCGTTGGCAATGGCGCCGGGGCGGCGCGTAAGGTCGGCCGGGTGCTCGATACCTCACCCTTGACCGCCGCCGTGGAACGTTTCGCCGACCGGCTGCGGGCCGCGCCGCAGAGCAGGCTCCAGCAGGGCGCCGCCGAGGTGGCGCTGGACCTGGCCCGGGAGCTCTCGCTGCGCGCGCAGCGGCTGGAGGCGGCGGCCGCAGACGGTACGGCCGCCGGGGACGGCGCGGGGGCGGCTCCGGCGCGGACGATGCCCGACGCCGGCATCTTCGTCGTCGGGGACCAGCTGGCCGTGGCCGGACTGGACCTCGCCGAGGCCCTGCACGGCGCCGTGGGCGGCCCCGGGAGTGCGCCCGGGAGTGCGCCCGGCCCGGACGCGGCGAAGGCCCCGTCCGAGGTGCTGGACGAGGCCGTTCGGCTGGTCGATCAGGCGGAAGCCAGGGCGCTGCGGTGAATCAGGGTGCTGTGCTGAATCAGGGTGCTCAGAGCGATGCGATGACGCGGTCGGCGAGGATGTAGACGTTGCTGTCCGGGTCCTCGGAGTCTCCGCAGGAGAAGGTCAGGGCGTAGGCGCCGGAGATGCCCGAGCCGCCCAGCAGGACCGGTGCGCTGCCCGAGCGCAGGGCGTCGGCGAGCCGCTCGGCGGTCTCCCGGTGTCCCGGGGTCATGCAGAGCGTGGTGCCGTCGGTGAAGACGTACACGTCCAGGGTGCCCAGCGGGCCGGGGCGGACGTCCGCGAGGGCCGTACGGGCCTCCGCGAGCTCCTCCAGGCGGTTGACCGTGCGCTCGTGGTCGGCGCCGGGGTGCGAGGCCTGCACGGGGACGAAGTCCGGGTGCGAGGGGTGGCGCCGGCGGGCTGCGGCCAGCTCGGCCGAGTCCTCCGGGTACCCCTGGTAGTCCTCGGCGTCGTCGCCCAGCAGCGGCTCCAGGCCGACCATGTCCGCCTGCCGGGGCAGGAAGACGGGGCTCTCCTCGCCGAGGCCGGACAGGCCGCCCAGCAGCGAGGGGGCGTCGGCGGCGTCACGCGCCTCCTGAGCGGCCCAGAAGGCACGCGCCTCGGCGAGCTCGCGCTCGCGCTCCTCGGCGAGGGCCTCGGCCACGGCGGCTCGTATCTCGGCGGCGGGGGACTCCACGGCGCTGCGGGCGTGCGGAACGGTGGCGGCGCCGCCACGGGGGTGCGAAACCGTCAGCTCACCGCGCAGTGCGGTGACCTGCTTGCGCAGGCCGTGGACGGCGTGCAGCGCAGCAGCGCCGACGGCCGTGGCAGCGGCCGTGGTCAGCAGTAGGGCAAGAGACATGGCGCTCACTGACTAACTCCTGATTGATTCGATCCCCCGACTTCCTACATCAGCTTGTCCTGACCTGGGAATGGCTTGCAGTGCATTACGTCATGAATTGGACAGGTCTTTCGTCCCAGGAGCCCCACCCGAACCAGGTCTGACCTGGGAAAACAATGATCCCCCAGGACTAAGGTCACATCCTGGGGGACATTTGGTCACAGAATGGCCGCGACAGGATTAGATTCGGTGTCAGTACGGCGCAAGGGATCAAGCGGATCCCTTGCGGCGTCTGACCTCGGCTCTTGATCCCGACGGCCCCGCTCGCGGCGGACTAGCTGAGACGCTCGATGATCATGGCCATGCCCTGACCGCCGCCGACGCACATGGTTTCGAGTCCGAACTGCTTGTCGTGGAACTGCAGGCTGTTGATCAGCGTGCCGGTGATGCGCGCGCCGGTCATCCCGAACGGGTGACCGATGGCGATGGCCCCGCCGTTGACGTTCAGCTTCTCCAGCGGGATCTCCAGGTCCCGGTAGGAGGGGATCACCTGGGCCGCGAAGGCCTCGTTGATCTCGAACAGGTCGATGTCGCCGACGGTCAGGCCCGCCCGCTTCAGTGCCTGCTTGGAGGCCTCGACCGGGCCCAGGCCCATGATCTCGGGGGAGAGGCCGGTGACGCCGGTGGAGACGATCCGGGCCAGCGGGGTCAGGCCCAGCTCGCGCGCCTTGGTGTCGCTCATGACGACCAGCGCGGCGGCGCCGTCGTTCAGCGGGCAGCAGTTGCCGGCCGTGATCAGGCCGTCGGGGCGGAAGACCGGCTTGAGCCCCTGGACGGCCTCCAGGGTGACCCCGGCGCGCGGGCCGTCGTCCTGGGAGACGACGGTGCCGTCCGGGGTGGTGACCGGGGTGATCTCGCGGGCCCAGAAGCCGTTCTTGATGGCTTCCTCGGCCAGGTTCTGCGAGCGCACGCCGAACTCGTCCATGTCGGCGCGGGTCACGCCCTTGAGCCGGGCCAGGTTCTCCGCGGTCTGCCCCATCCCGATGTACGCGTCGGGGGTGCGGCCGTCCTCGCGCGGGTCGTGCCAGGAGGACCCGGTGGACTCGGCGACCTCCTTGGTGCGGGCCTCGGACTCGGCGAAGAGCGGGTTGTGGGTGCCCGGGATGCCGTCGGAGGAGCCGTTCACGGACCGGGAGACCATCTCGACGCCCGCGGAGATGAAGACGTCGCCCTCGCCCGCCTTGATGGCGTGCAGCGCCATCCGGGAGGTCTGCAGCGAGGAGGCGCAGTAGCGGGTGATCGTGGTCGCGGGCAGGTGGTCCATGCCCATCTGCACCGCGACGATCCGGCCGAGGTTGTGGCCCTGCTCGCCGCCCGGCAGACCGCAGCCCAGCATCAGGTCGTCGATCTCGCGCGGGTCCAGCCCGGGGACCTTGGCGAGGGCGGCCTGGATGACCGTGGCGGTCAGGTCGTCCGGGCGGACGTCCTTGAGGGATCCCTTGAAAGCGCGCCCGATCGGCGAACGGGCGGTGGAAACGATGACGGCTTCGGGCATCGGGGCTCCAAGGGAAGTGGTGTCGTACCGGGACCGCATGCGAAGTTACCGCCCCGTACCGTCGAGGTCACTGCCCTTGCGATGTGACTCCGGTCGCTCTGGGCGATCCCGCCGGGCCGGTCGCCCCGCCGTTCCCCGCACCGGTCGCCGCGCCGTTCGGCGCCGCTCCTCCAGTCTGCTCCGCCTGTCCCGTGAGGTCCTCGCCCGGCACCCGGCGCCTGCGCCGGTACTTGAGCAGCGCCCACGCGCCGCGGGCCCCGGTCACCTCCGTGCCGGCCTGGCCCGCCGCCGCCGAGGCGGCCTTGGCCAGCGGGAGCATGTCCTCGTTGCGCGAGACGTCCAGCCGGTCCGACTCGGGCCAGACGCCGAGGGCCGCGCACAGGGTGGGCAGTATGGCCATCGCCGCGGTCGCGTACCCCTCGGCCGACGGGTGGTAGGAGTCCGGTCCGAACATTTCGCGGGGGTTCGCCGCGAACTCCGTCCCCATCAGGTCGCCGATCGAGACGGTACGGGCGCCCAGCGCGAGCACCCCGATCGTCTGGGCGGCCGCGAGCTGGCGCGAGACCCGGCGGGCCAGCCACCGCAGCGGCTGGTAGACCGGCTCGATGGTGCCGAGGTCCGGGCAGGTGCCCACCACCACCTCGGAGCCCGCGAGCCGCAGCCGGCGTACGGCCGCGGTCAGCAGCCGCACCGACTGGGTGGGCGGCATCCGGCGGGTCACGTCATTGGCGCCGATCATGATCACGCACACGTCGGGGGGCGGGGCGTCGCCGTCCAGCAGGAGACCCGTCTGGCGGTCCAGGTCGTCCGACATGGCGCCCGAAAGGGCGACGTTGCGCAGCTCGACCGGCCGCTCGGCCACCGCCGCCAGCCCCGAGGCCAGCAGGGCGCCCGGAGTCTGCCGGGCCCGCCGCACCCCCAGCCCGGCGGCCGTGGAATCGCCCAGCACGCCGAACCGCAGCGGGCCCGGACTCAGCTCGGGTCCGCCGAACTCGCTCCCGTACAGCCCGTCCGCGCGCGGCGGATCCGGGAGGCCGGTGCCGACCGTCCGTTTCGCGAACTGCATTTCCGCGACCACCAGCCCGACCGCGGCGGCCCCGACGAGCCCGAGCCCGCCACCGCCGTACGCCGCCCCCGCCGCGATGCGGCGGGCCGTCCTCGCCCTGGACACCCTTCAAGCCACCTTCTCGGTCCTTGGCCGGATCCCTGCGCCGTGCCTGCTCGACCCTGCCGTCCTGTTGACCTTCCTGCCCCGTACGGACGGTCGGTCAATCCCTTTCCGCATAGTCTGGCGGTGCCTCCCGGAGAACCCGTGGAGTCCCCTCCTTGGAGAACATGGTGCAATTCCACGACTCGATGATCAGCCTCGTCGGCAACACCCCGCTGGTGAAGCTCAACCGTGTGACCGAAGGCCTGCAGGCCACCGTCCTTGCCAAGGTCGAGTACTTCAACCCCGGCGGATCCGCGAAGGACCGGATCGCCGTCAGGATGATCGAGGCCGCCGAACAGAGCGGAGCACTCAAGCCCGGCGGCACCATCGTGGAGCCCACGAGCGGCAACACGGGTGTAGGACTCGCCATCGTGGCCCAGCAGAAGGGCTACAAGTGCATCTTCGTCTGCCCCGACAAGGTCTCGACTGACAAGATCAACGTCATGCGCGCGTACGGCGCCGAGGTCGTGGTCTGCCCGACCGCCGTCGACCCCGAGCACCCGGACTCGTACTACAACGTGTCCGACCGCCTCGTGCGCGAGACCCCGGGAGCCTGGAAGCCCGACCAGTACAGCAACCCGAACAACCCGCGCTCGCACTACGAGACCACCGGCCCCGAGCTCTGGGAGCAGACGGACGGGAAGATCACCCACTTCGTCGCGGGCGTCGGCACGGGCGGCACGATCTCGGGCACCGGGCGCTACCTCAAGGAGGCCTCCGACGGCCGCGTGAAGGTCATCGGCGCGGACCCCGAGGGCTCGGTCTACTCCGGAGGCTCCGGCCGTCCGTACCTCGTCGAGGGCGTCGGCGAGGACTTCTGGCCGACCGCCTACGACGCGGAGGTGGCCGACGAGATCATCGCGGTGTCCGACAAGGACTCCTTCCAGATGACCCGCCGCCTCGCGAAGGAGGAGGGCCTGCTGGTCGGCGGCTCCTGCGGCATGGCGGTCGTCGCCGCGCTGAAGGCGGCCGAGGGCCTCGGCCCGGACGACGTGGTCGTCGTCCTGCTCCCGGACAGCGGGCGCGGCTACATCAGCAAGATCTTCAACGACGAGTGGATGGCCGGACACGGCTTCCTCGAGGACGCGGGCCCCTCCGCCCGCATCCGCGACGTGCTCGCGGACAAGGCGGGCGGCATCCCCTCGCTGGTCCACATGCACCCCGAGGAGACCGTCGGGGAGGCCATCGAGGTGCTGCGCGAGTACGGCGTCTCGCAGATGCCGATCGTCAAGCCGGGCGCCGGCCACCCCGACGTGATGGCGGCCGAGGTCATCGGCTCCGTGGTCGAGAAGGAGCTGCTGGCGGCCCTGTTCGCGGGCGGCGCGTCCCTCGGTGACCCGCTGGAGAAGCACATGAGCGCGCCGCTGCCGCAGGTCGGCTCGGGCGAGCCGGTCTCCGAGCTGATGGCGGTGCTCGGCGAGGCCGACGCGGCGATCGTGCTGGTCGAGGGCAAGCCGACCGGTGTGGTGAGCCGTCAGGACCTGCTGGCGTTCCTGGCCAAGGGCGCCAAGTAGCCCGCAGGGGTCGGCGTTCGCGTGCGCGTACCGGTACGCGTACCGGTACGCGCACGAGTAGGTGTACGGGTCCGCGCGCGGGCGACGCGCAAACGGTACGGGCCCGACACGTGACGGCAGCACCGGCTTAACACGACTCCGGCACAGTGGTGGTTGTCGGCAGGGAAGCCCGGGAGACCGGGACCCGGCCGGCACCACGAACGGCGTCGGCGCACCTCCGGAGCGGCTCCCGGACCGCGTTGGACGCCACGGACGCGCGGACGGCCCTGACCCGGCCCGTGTCCTGCGCGGGGACCGCCGTCGTCCCGCCCCCGGGAAACCGGGGTGCGGCGGTCCCCGCGCATAAACATGTGCGCGGGCGCCCCGTCGGCCCTGCCGCCCCCCGCCCGGCCGTCAGCTCAGCTGATCGGTACCGCGCTCGCCTCGGTGGCGGAAGAACTTCGCCGCGTGGACGTAGTTGACGCCCAGGATGCCGAGCCAGACCACGATCAGGCCGCTGAGACGGGCCTGTGCGGCGCCGATCGCGGAGAGCGGGATCGCCAGCACCAGGGTGATGATCGCGAAGCCGAAGCGCTCGCCGAAGTTGCCGTCCGGGGAGTCGGAGCCGGTCCGGGTGCCGCGGGCGGCGGAGAGCCGCTCCTCCGCGAGGCGCCGGCGGACCTGCGTGTCGACCTTCTCCACGAACGAGTCCACCAGCGCGGCCTCGTACTCCGCCCCCAGCTCCCGCCGGGCGTCCAGCGTGGCGGCGAATTCCTTCTTCAGCTCTTGGGACTCCATCCCGCCACCCTAGGAAACGCCGTCCTCGACGGCACTGGGGCTAGCCCCCGTATCGCGCCGTACGAGCCCGCGGACGGGGCGGACGAGGAGGAGGGCCAAGGCGCAGCCGAGGCCGATCGCGGCGCCCGTCATCAGGAGCGGGCGGACGCCGAAGAGGGCGCTCGCCGGGCCCGAGAGGACCTGGCCGAGGGGGATGGCGAGGATCGAACCGCCCACCTCGTACGCGGTCACCCGGTTGAGCCGGTCCTCGGGGATCTGGGTCTGCATCGTGGTGGACCACTGGACGCCCCAGAACGCCCAGCCCACGCCACTGATCGCGTAGCCGAGCATGAGCAGCGGCAGGGCCGGTACCAGGGCCGCGGCCAGCGGCATCATCGGGAACAGGAACATCGCGACGCCGCCGCCGAGCAGCGGGCGGGCCGGGCGGACCCGGAGCGCGACGAGGCCGCCCAGGACGCAGCCGGCCCCGAAGGCGCCCTCCGCGTAGCCGAAGGCGGCCTTGCCGTGCTCGGCGATGATCGAGGCCGCGCCGAGCGGGGTGAGCGGGCCCCAGACGAAGACCCCGAGCACCCACCAGATCAGGATCACCGCCCACAGCCAGGACCGGGAGCGGAACTCGTGCCAGCCCTCGCGCAGGTTCGTGAGCATGGACTGCGAGTGGTCGGGTGCGAAGCGGGGGAGGCGCAGCGCGAGCAGGCAGACCCCGCTGATGGCGAAGGTGGCGGCGTCGATCACGAACACCCAGGCCGTGGAGGTGGCGGCGACGAGGACACCGGCGAGCGCCGGCCCGGCCATCGTGGCCATCCCCTGACTCACCCGCAGCACCCCGTTGGCCTGGGTGGGGGCGGTGGAGACCTGGGGGACGAGGCTGGAGGTGCCCGGCTGGAACATCGCGGTCGCGATGCCACCGAGGACCGATCCGCCGATGACGAACCACAGGGTGGGGTGGCCGAGCCAGAGGTAGACGGCGAAGGAGCCCTGCGCCACGCAGCGGACCGCGTCGGCGCCGATCATCTGCGGCAGGGGGTGGAAGCGGTCGGCGATCACCCCGCCGAACACGATGAAGAGGGCGAAGGACCCCATCCAGGCGCCCAGCGCGTACCCGATGCCGCTCACCCCGTAGCCGAGCGAGATCATGGCGACGGCCAGGGCGACCGGCATCATCATGTCGCCCAGCATCGACACGATGCGGGCGGTGAAGAACAGGCCGAAGTTCCTGGTCCACAGGCGGGTTCCGGGCCGGGGCGTGGCGGAAACGGACGAAGACACCATGGGGGCCGATTCACTTGAAGTCGGTGGGAGGTTGGCCGGTCGGATCCCGGTGGCCGGCCCTTGAGGATCAAGCGCCGGCGGCGGACCGGTCAAGCGAATTGATGAGGGGTTCGAGACGGCTTCCGGTGGGTTTCGGAAGGTCTCGGATCGCGGGATCGGCTTGCCGTCCTGCATAGCCGCATGCAGAGTGCTCGGTGACTGAATATCTCGTCGGACGGAGGGGAACGGGATGAACGAGAGCCCTGCGGCCCGGCTGCAGAAGCTGTTCGAGGGGCACCGGCTGACGCCCACGCAGCGGCGCATCGCGCACTGCATGGTGCGCGGGGCGGCCGAGGTGCCGTTCCTGTCGAGCGTGGAGCTCGCCGAGCTGGCCGGGGTGAGCCAGCCGTCGGTGACCCGGTTCGCGGTGGCGCTGGGCTTCGACGGCTATCCCGCGCTGCGTCGGCACCTGCGGGAAGTGGCCCCCGCCGAGCGGGCTGGCGGCGGGGAGGAGGACGCGTACAACGAGTACCAGCAGGCCGTTCAGGGCGAGATCGAGAACCTGCGGCAGCTCTCCGCGATGCTCGCCGATCCGGAGCCGGTGCGCGAGGCGGGCCGGCTGCTGGCCGGGTCGAGCCCGCTGCCCGTCCTGGGGCTGCGCGCGGCGTCCTCGCAGGCGCGCGGGTTCGCGTACTTCGCCGCGAAGGTCCATCCGGACGTACGGCTCCTCGACGAGGGCGGCTCGATGCTCGCCGACCGGCTCGACGCGGCGGCGGGGGCGGGGGCCTCGGCCCTGCTGTGCTTTGCGCTGCCGCGCCATCCGAAGGAGGTCGCGGAGGCTCTGGAGCACGCGCGGGGGGCCGGGCTGACCGTGGTCACGGTCGCCGATTCGGCCTTCGCGCCGGTGGCCCGCCACTCCGACCTGCTGATCCCGGCGCCCGTCGGCACGGGCCTGGCCTTCGACACGGCGTGCGCGCCGATGTTGCTGGGGCGGGTGCTGCTGGAGGCGATGGCGGATGCGCTGCCGGATGCGCAGGCTCGGCTGGAGGCGTTTGACGCGGGGGCGGCGGCGCGGGGGCTGTTCGTGGAGTAGCCGGCGGTTGCCGGGTCCCGGTCTCAGGGCCCTTGCGCCTCAAGCGCCGGCGGGGCTGGGGGTGGCCTGTGCGGCGGGTTGGCTGCGTCTGGGGGCCGGTGCCGGGGGCGGGGTGGGGTGTTGGCCTGGACTGCATGATTTAGGCGCCCTGTCCCCGACTTTCGACAGGGCGCGGCTTCTTTGTGCGCCACAAATCACGCTTTACGTCCCGGCCAACACCCCACCCCGCCCCCGTCCCCGGCCCTGGCCCCGCAGCCCCCGACTCCGGCCGGGGGAGACAGTTCAGTCCCAGCTCGGGGGCATTCGGTCCCGGCCGGGGGACCTTTGGCCCCGGCCGGGGTTTGGCTTTTCAGCCGTCCGGCGTTTGAGGACCGGGGTCTGGGGCGGAGCCCCAGGGGGTCCGGGCGGAGCCCGGGGACCTTCTCCAGCCTCGCCGGCGTTTGAGGCGCGGGTCCGGGCGGAGCCCGGGGAACGGTGGAAGGGCGGGTAGGGGACAAGCCCCGCGCAGCGGCAAAGGTCGCAGCGGGGAGGGGTGTGCCGCGGGGGGCGAACCGGCCCCGTCAGAGGAGGGCGTCGGGGGTGGCTGCGCCCGCTTCCGCGGGGATTGAGGTCAGGGGCTGCGCCGCCCGGGCCAGGGTGAAGCGGACCCCGGAGGCGTCCACGGCGAAGCCGTGCACCGCCGGGCGGGGCAGGCTGTTGTAGCCGTAGTGCGCGGTGAAGGCGTACGCCCCCGTGTCGGGCACGCAGACCAGGTCCCCCGGGGCCAGCAGGGGCAGCTCCCGTGCGGAGGCGAGCAGGTCGCCCGCGAAGCAGGCGGGCCCGGCGATGTCCTGGGCGACGGGCGGCCCCGTCAGCGGCGCCCCCTTCGCGGAGTAGGGGAGGATGCGCAGCGGCCAGGCCGCCGGGGCGTACACCGTGCGGGTGGCCAGTTGGACCCCCGCGTGCGTGAGCGCGATGGCCCGGCCGCCGGTGGTCTTCGTGTACTCCACCCGGGAGAGGACCAGCCCGTGTTTGGCCGTCAGGGACCGGCCGAACTCCGTGACCAGCCCGTACGCCCCTGAGAAGAGCCCGGGGACGGCCGAGCGCAGCGCGCTCGCGTACTGCGCGTAGGTGGGGGTGGTGGTGTCCGAGGTGAAGTTCACCGGCAGCCCGCCGCCGATGTCCAGGGTGTCGACCTGCCGCCGCCCGGCCGCCGCGTTGATCTCCTCGGCCAGTGCGTACAGCTCCCGTACTCCTTCGGCGATCAGGGGGAGCGGAACCCCCTGGGAGCCCGAGTGGGTGTGCAGCCGGGTGAGCCACGGCCGGTCCAGGTAGGCCCGTACGAGCCATGCGCGCGCGCCCGGATCGCGCAGCGCGATGCCGAACTTCGAGGTGGCCGTGGCGGTGGAGAGGGCGTCGATGGTGCCCGCGCCGGTCTGCGGGTTGATCCGTACGCCGATCGGGGAGGTGGAGGCGGTGGAGGCCGTCGCGACGAGGGCGTCGAGCCGTTCCAGCTCCTGGCGGTTGTCGGCGTTCACCGCCACCCCCAGGGCGAGGGCTTCGCGCAGCTCGGCGGCCGTTTTCGCGGGGGAGTCCAGGACGATGTGCTCCGGCGCGACCCCGGCCGCGCGGGCCAGGGCCAGTTCGCCGGGGCTGGCCACCTCGCAGCCCAGTCCGGCGTCGGCGAGCAGCCGCAGGACGGGGACGAGCGGGGCCGCCTTGACGGCGAAGGCGTGCAGGACGGGGGTGCCGGGGGCGAGGGCCCGGGCGAAGGCGCTGGTCAGGGCGGCGGCGGAGGCGCGGATGCCGGCCGTGTCGAGCAGGCAGACGAGGGGGGTGTCCTCGTCGATCAGGCCTTGTTCGACGGCGGCCCGTACGGCCAGGTCCCGTCGCCCGGCGGAATCCGCGACGGCGTGCGCGTGTGCGTCGGCTGCCATGTTCGCCATCCCATCATCCGGCGCGTCCGCGCGCAGCTGTTGACTGAACCTATTCAGGGGGCCAGGATGTGAATAGATAGACCAACAATGGAGGAGGCACCGCCATGTCAGGACCCCGCCCCGTACGTGCCGCGCGAGGTACCGAGCTGAGCACCCTGGGATGGCAGCAGGAGGCCGCCCTGCGGATGCTCCAGAACAACCTCGACCCCGAGGTCGCCGAGCACCCCGACAAGCTCGTCGTCTACGGCGGCACCGGCAAGGCGGCCCGCGACTGGCGCTCGTACGACGCCATGGTCCGCACCCTCCAGACCCTCAAGCAGGACGAGACGATGCTCGTCCAGTCCGGCCGCCCGGTCGGCGTCATGCAGACCCACGAGTGGGCACCGCGCGTGCTCCTCGCGAACTCCAACCTGGTCGGTGACTGGGCCAACTGGGAGGAGTTCCGCCGCCTGGAGAACCTGGGCCTGACCATGTACGGCCAGATGACGGCCGGTTCGTGGATCTACATCGGCACCCAGGGGATTTTGCAGGGTACGTACGAGACCTTCGCCGCCGTTGCGGCGAAGAAGTTCAACGGGACGCTGGCCGGCACCATCACCCTCACCGCCGGTCTCGGCGGCATGGGCGGCGCCCAGCCGCTGGCCGTGACGATGAACGACGGCGTCGCCATCTGCATCGACGTGGACCCGCGCGCCATCGACCGCCGCATCGAGCACCGCTACCTGGACGTCAAGGCGAACGACCTGCGGCACGCGCTGCAGCTCGCCGTCGAGGCGCGCGACGCCCGCAAGCCGCTCTCCATCGGCCTGCTCGGCAACGCCGCCGACCTGCTGCCGCAGATGCTGGCCGAGGGCGCCCCGATCGACATCGTGACTGACCAGACCTCGGCCCACGACCCGCTCGCGTACCTCCCCGTGGGCGTCGAGTTCGACGACATGGCCGACTACGCGGCCAAGGACCCGGCGGGCTTCACCACCCGCGCCCGCGAGTCCATGGCCACGCACGTCGAGGCCATGGTGGGCTTCATGGACGCGGGCGCCGAGGTCTTCGACTACGGCAACTCCATCCGCGGCGAGGCCCAGCTGGCCGGCTACGACCGCGCCTTCGCCTTCCCCGGCTTCGTCCCCGCCTACATCCGCCCCCTCTTCTGCGAGGGCAAGGGCCCCTTCCGCTGGGCGGCGCTGTCCGGCGAGGCCTCGGACATCCACAAGACCGACAAGGCGATGCTGGAGCTGTTCCCGGAGAACGAGTCCCTGCACCGCTGGATCAAGATGGCCGGCGAGCGCGTCCACTTCCAGGGACTGCCCGCCCGCATCTGCTGGCTCGGCTACGGCGAGCGCGACAAGGCCGGCGAGCGCTTCAACGAGATGGTGGCCGACGGCACCCTCGCCGCACCGCTGGTGATCGGCCGCGACCACCTCGACTGCGGTTCGGTGGCCTCCCCGTACCGCGAGACCGAGGCCATGCTCGACGGCTCCGACGCGATCGCCGACTGGCCGCTGCTCAACGCCATGGTCAACGTGGCCTCCGGCGCGTCCTGGGTCTCCATCCACCACGGCGGCGGCGTCGGCATGGGCCGCTCCATCCACGCGGGCCAGGTCACGGTCGCCGACGGCACGAAGCTCGCCGGCGAGAAGATCCGCCGTGTGCTGACCAACGACCCGGGCATGGGCGTCATCCGCCACGTCGACGCCGGCTACGACATCGCCGAGACGGTCGCCGACGAGCGCGGCGTCCGCATCCCGATGCGCGAGGGCGACGACGCGTGAGCGAGGCCGTCGAAGGCACCGCCGCCGGAGCCTCGTTCCACTCCATGTGGGCCGAGCTCCGGCCCATCGGCCGCCACGCGGAGTCCGGCGGCTACCGGCGCTACGCCTGGACCGGCGCGGACGCCGACTGCCGGACCTGGTTCCAGGCGGAAGCCGAAAAGCGCGGGCTCGCCTACGAGACCGACCGCAACGGCAACCAGTGGGCCTGGCTCGGCGACCCCGAAGCCGGTGACGCCGTCGTCACCGGCTCCCACCTGGACTCCGTCCCCGACGGCGGAGCCTTCGACGGCCCCCTCGGGGTGGTGTCCTCCTTCGCGGCCCTGGACGAACTCCGCAGGAGGGGAGCGGAGTTCTCCCGGCCCCTGGCCATCACCAACTTCGGCGACGAGGAAGGGGCCCGCTTCGGCCTCGCCTGCGTCGGCTCCCGGCTGGCCGCCGGGCAGCTGACCAAGGAGAAGGCGTACGCGCTCCGCGACGCGGACGGCATCAGCCTGCCGGCCGCCATGGAGGCGGCCGGCTACGACCCCGAGACCATCGGCGCCGACCCCGAACGCCTCGCCCGCATCGGCGCCTTCGTCGAACTGCACGTGGAACAGGGCCGGGCCCTGGACCTGTCCGGGGACCGGGTCGGCATCGCCTCCGCGATCTGGCCGCACGGCCGCTGGCGCTTCGACTTCCGGGGCGAGGCCAACCACGCCGGCACCACCCGGCTGGCCGACCGCCGCGACCCGATGCTCACGTACGCGCAGACCGTGCTCGCGGCCCGCGCCGAGGCGGCCCTCGCCGGGGCCGTGGCCACCTTCGGGAAGATCTCCGTCGAACCCAACGGGGTCAACGCCATCCCTTCGCTCGTCCGCGGCTGGCTCGACTCCCGCGCCGCCGACCAGGCGTCCCTCGACACGGTCGTGACCGCGATCGAGAAGGCCGCCCGCGAGCGCGCGGACGCGGAGGGGATCGACCTGGACGTGGTCCGGGAGTCCTTCACCCCGGTCGTCGAGTTCGAGCACGCCCTGCGCGAGGAGATGAACCGGATCCTCGGCGGAGCCGTCCCCGTGCTCGGCACGGGCGCGGGACACGACGCCGGAATCCTCTCGGCGGCCGTCCCGACCGCCATGCTGTTCGTACGCAACCCCACCGGGGTCTCGCACTCCCCGCGGGAGTTCGCCGCCGAGGACGACTGCGTGGCGGGCGTCCTCGCCCTCGCCGACGTACTGGAAGGCCTGGCATGCGGTTCAAGGGGCACGAGTTGAAGACGTACTGGCTGGAGCACGCCTGGCTCGGCACCCATGTCGAGCCGGGCGTGGCCCTGGACGTAGCGGACGACGGGCGGATCTCCGCCCTGCGGACCGGTCCCGGGTACGAGACCCCGCCCCCGGGAGCGGAGGTCCTGCGCGGCCTGACGGTCCCGGGCCTGGCCAACGCGCACAGCCACGCCTTCCACCGGGCCCTGCGCTCGACCGTGCAGGTCGGCTCGGGCACCTTCTGGACCTGGCGCGACTTCATGTACAAGGTCGCCCAGAACCTCACCCCGGACAGCTACTTCGCGCTCGCCCGCGCCGTCTACGCCGAGATGGCGCTGGCCGGCATCACCGCGGTGGGCGAGTTCCACTACGTCCACCACGCCCCCGGCGGAGCCCCGTACGCCGACCCCAACGCCATGGGCGAGGCGCTGATCGCGGCCGCCGCCGAGGCCGGCATCCGCATCACGCTCCTCGACACGGCGTACCTGTCGTCGGGCTTCGGGAAGGCCCCCGAACCCCACCAGCTGCGCTTTTCCGACTCCACCGCGGACGCCTGGGCCGAGCGGGTCTCGGCGCTCAAGCCCCGCGAGCACGCCCTGATCGGCGCCGCGATCCACTCGGTCCGCGCGGTACCCGCGGGGCAGCTCGCCACCGTCGCCGCCTGGGCGTCCGAACGGCGGGCCCCGCTGCACGTCCACCTTTCGGAGCAGACCGCCGAGAACGACGCCTGCCTGGCGGCCCACGGCCGCACCCCGACCCAACTGCTCGCCGACCACGGGGTGCTCGGCCCGCGCACCACCGGGGTGCACAACACGCACCTCACCGATGCCGACATCGCGCTCCTCGGCTCCACCACCACCGGCACCTGCATGTGCCCCACCACCGAACGCGACCTCGCCGACGGCATCGGCCCGGCCGTACGCCTCCAGCGCGCGGGCAGTCCGCTCTCGCTGGGCAGCGACAGCCATGCCGTGATCGACCTGCTCGAAGAGGCACGGGCGATGGAACTGAACGAGCGCCTGAGCAGCCGTACGCGCGGCCACTGGACGGCGAACGCGCTGCTCACCGCCGCCACGGAGGACGGGCACGCGGCGCTCGGCTGGTCGCAGGCGGGCCGCCTGGAGGCGGGGGCCCTCGCGGACTTCACCACCATCGCCCTGGACTCCGTCCGCACGGCGGGCGCGCTGCCCCGCCTCGGCGCGGAGACGGCGGTGTTCGCCGCCTCCGCGGCGGACGTCCGCCACACGGTCGTGGCCGGCCGCCACATCGTCCGCGACGGTGCCCACACCCTGGTCGAGGACGTCCCGACGGCCCTGGCCACCACCATCGCCGCCCTCCGCGGCTGACGTCTCCGCCCAACGTCTCCGCCTGCGGCGGGCCTCCCCCCCACCCCGCCCCTTCCCGAAACCGGGGCCTGGCGGCCCCGGCCCCCGCCCCGGGGCTCCGCCCCGGACCCGGCGGGGGCTCCGCCCCCGAACCCCGTTTGAGCGCACCGGGCGCGCAGCGCCCGGAACGGGGTCCGGGGCGGAGCCCCGGTTTCGGGAAGGGGCGGGGTGGGGGAACGAAACCACTCGACCACCCGAGGACTCATGACCACCACCGTCATCACCAACATCGGCAGCCTCGTCACCAACGACCCCGCCCTCGGCGACGGCACCCCCCTCGGCCTCATCCAGAACGCGGCCGTCGTCATCGAGGACGACAAGATCGCCTGGGTCGGCGCAGCCACCCACGCCCCGGCGGCGGACGAGACCCACGACGCCCAGGGCCGGTCCGCGATCCCCGGCTTCGTCGACTCCCACTCCCACCTCGTCTTCGCGGGCGACCGCACCGCCGAGTTCAACGCCCGCATGTCCGGCCGCAGCTACTCCGCCGGAGGCATCCGCACCACCGTCGCCGCCACCCGCGCCGCCTCCGACGCCGCGCTCGAAGCGAACCTGGTGCGCCACCTCCACGAGGCCCGCCGCCAGGGCACCACCACCTTCGAGACCAAGTCCGGCTACGGCCTCACGGTCCAGGACGAGGCACGAGCACTCCGCATCGCCGCCGCGTACACCGAGGAGGTCACCTACCTCGGCGCGCACATCGTCTCCCCGGACTACGCCGACGACCCGGCGGGCTATGTGGACCTCGTCACGGGCGAGATGCTGACCGCCTGCGCCCCGTACGCCCGCTGGGTGGACGTGTTCTGCGAGAAGGGCGCCTTCGACGGCGACCAGGCCCGGGCGATCCTCACCGCCGGCGCCGCCGCCGGGCTGATCCCGCGCGTCCACGCCAACCAGCTCTCCCACGGCCCCGGCGTACAGCTCGCCGTCGAGCTGGAGGCGGCCTCCGCCGACCACTGCACCCACCTCACCGACGCCGATGTCGACGCCCTCGCCCAGGCGTCCGGTACCACCGTGGCCACCCTGCTGCCCGGCGCCGAGTTCTCCACCCGCGCGCAGTGGCCCGACGCCCGCCGGCTCCTCGACGCGGGGGTCACCGTGGCGCTGTCGACCGACTGCAACCCCGGCTCCTCCTACACGAGTTCGATGCCGTTCTGCATCGCCCTCGCCGTCCGCGACATGGGGATGACGCCGGACGAGGCCCTGTGGGCGGCCACCGCCGGTGGCGCCCGCGCCCTGCGCCGCGCCGACATCGGCATCCTGACTCCCGGCGCCCGCGCGGACCTGGCCCTGCTCGACGCCCCCAGCCACGTCCACCTCGCCTACCGGCCGGGTGTCCCGCTGGTGTCGGCCGTCTGGCAGAAGGGCCTCAAGACGGCCTGAAACAGTCGGGATCCGGACGCCGTCGGTCGCCTCCGGGGGCGGATCGCGGCCCATCGCGGCCTGTGGACGGGCTGTTGATACGGCGCTGTCCTTTGTCTTCCCTCCGTAAGGCCCCGGGGCTACCTTGAGCCACCAATCTGATGTGCCGTCAGTAACTTGTGGCCCAAGGTTCGAGGGGAAGACGAAGGTGTCCGACCGGAAACGTTCCACCGCGCTCGCGCTGGCCTCCGCGCTGGCGGGGGCGGCGGTACTGCTGGCCGCCCCCGCAGCCCATGCGGCCGTCGTCGACGTCCAGTACGACTGCAAGACCCCCATCGGCCCCAAATCGGCGGTGTCGCCGATCGAGATCAAAGGAGTCAAGGAGGGCAGCGGGTACAAGCTGACGATGTCCTTCCAGAAGGGCGTCTCCTCCAGCCCCATCGAGCTCGGCAAGGGCGCGATGACGCCCAGCGCCGTGATCGTGGTCGACGGCGCGGAGAAGGTGTCGGTGCCGGTCTCAGGGCCGCCCAACCCCGAGGCCATTCCGGCCAACACCCCCATCAAGATCAGCGACCTCTCGGGCACGTACACGCCCAAGAAGTCCGGCAAGGTCACCCTCACCGCGGGCGTGCTCACGATCAAGGCGATGGGTACGACCACCACCTGCACCCCGGGCAACAGCCCCAAGCCCTCGCTCGAACTCGACGCGACGGGCTCGGGCGGCGACACCACCACCGGGGACAGCCTCCCGCAGACCGGTCCCGAGGACTCCGCCATCGCCCTCGGAACCCTCGGCGCCACCGTGATCCTCTCCGGCGCCGCCGGCGTGCTCTGGCTGACCCGGCGCGGCCAGCGGGCCCGGTCCTGAACGGAGCGCACCCGGTCATGCCCGTGCTCCACTCGCCCCGAAGGTCCGGCGGGCTCCTCCTCGCCACCGTCGCCGCCGCGATCGTCGCCGCGCTCCCCTGCGCGGTGGCGGCCCCGGCCGCCGCCGACGGGCCCGGCTGGACCGCCGAGCCCGTCGCCGGGAGCGCGCCCGCGGCGGCGAAGGCCGGGGCCCGCCCGTACTTCGCCCGCCCGTTCTTCTACGCCGCGGGGAACTCCGGCACCGTGCTGGAGGACCGCCTCGCCCTGGCCAACACCAGCGACCAGGAGCACACCATCACCCTGCGCGGCGCCGACGCCTACAACACGGCGGCCGGCGCCTTCGCCGTGCGCAGCGCCAAAGAGTCGACCGGCGCGGGCCTGTGGATCAGCTTCGGCGCGGCCACCACGGTCAAGGTCCCGGCGCACACCCGCGCCGTGGTCCCCTTCACCGTCACCGTGCCGCCCGGCTCCCCGCCCGGGGACCACCCGGCCGCCGTCGTCGCCACCGAGTCCGGCCGCGAGGTGGGCGTACGGGTCCACCTGCGCGTCGGTGGCCCCGCGCTGGCGGCGCTCACGGTCGAGGACGTGGCCGTACGGGGCAAGGGCGCGACCGCGCGCGTCGCGTACACGCTGGTCAACCGGGGCAACGTGGCCCTCGCCCCCGAGCTCGCCATCAGCGCCGACGGCGCCCTCGGCAAGGTCGCGGGCCGCAGCGTGCGCGCCCTGCCCGTCGAGGTGCTGCCCGGTCAGCGCGTCGAGCTGACCGAACCCTGGCCCGGCGCGCCCGTGTTCGACCGGGTCGCCCTGACCCTCACCGTCACGGCCCCGGGCGGCGCCCGCGCCACGGGGAGCACCTCGGCGTGGTTCGTGCCCTGGGGTATCGCGGGCACCACCGGCCTCGGGGTGCTGGGCCTCGGCGGCGTCGCGACGGCCTCGCTGCTCCTCGTACGCAAGCGGCGGATCCGCTCCGGCGGGTCCGGACCGGGCACCGGGCCCGCGCCGCACGGGAGCGCCGTACCCGAAGAAGCCCCAGCGCCGGAACACGAACTGACGGGAGCACCCAGGTGAGCGCCATGGCCGGTGGGAGACACGGCGACAAGGTCAGGGCCCTGGTCGCGGCGGGACGCGCGGGGCTGGCGGCAGGGCTGGCGGTGTGCGCGCTCGCGCTGTCCGCCGCGGCCCCGGCGGCCGCGGACGACGGGCCCAAACCCGCCGTGGCCCTCTCGCTCAAGGAAGCCGCCAAGGGCACGGAGCTAGCCGTCACCGGAACCGGCTGGCGGGCCAACACCATGGTGATGCTGCTGGTCTGCGGACAGAACATGATCGGCGGCACCAACAGCTGCGCGAACGCCGACGGCGTGGCCGTCTCGGTCGCCGCCGACGGGCACTTCTCCGCCCAGCTCCCGGTGGTCGCCCCGCCCAAGCCCTGCCCCTGCGTGGTCAACGTGACCTCCGTCAACGGGGACCAGTCCACCGTCGCCGCCCCGCTGAAGATCACCGACCACGCGGTCGCCGACCTGCCCGCCGAGGGCGGCACGGGCCGGCTCGCCCTGCTCACCGGGGTCCGGCTCAAGGGCGAGGACGGGGTGCTGACCTGGTTCGGGGCCCCGCCCGGCCGGAAGTTCACGGTCACCGTGGGCAATCTCGGCTCCGCCGCGGTCAAGGACCCGGTCTTCCAGCTCGGCACCGCCCACGGAGTGTTCGCGCCGACCTGGGAGGAGGTCCGCTGGAAGGGCACCATCCCGCCCGGCGGCAAGGCGGAGGTCTCCCTCGACGCCACCCTGACGGCCGGCGCCCACGGGGACTACACCCTCTCCCTCAAGTACGGGGAGACGGTCCTGGCCACGCAGCCCTGGGGCGTGGACCGCCCGTACGGGGTGCTGCTGTTCTGGGGCCTGCTCCTGCTGGTGATCCCGGCCGGCGTCTTCCGGATCGGCATGGCCGTCGTCGACAAGGTCCGCCCGCGCGAGTCGGGCCGCCACCGCGGCCACCGTCCGCAGCCCGACCCGGCGGCGGCGGTGACCGCCCGGCTGCCGCGGATCCCGGCGGTACGGGGTCCCGCGCGAGGCCCCGTACGAGGACCGCTGGCCCGCTCCGCCCCGGCGGACGAACCCCCACAGACCACCACGGCGGTACTGCCGTGGTTCACCCCGGACGACGCGCCGGGGACAGCAGCACCATCCGACGCACCACAGGCAGCACAGGCACCACAGGCAGCACAGACGTCCGCACCGTCTGAGAACAGTCCGACGACGAAAGGAACCCTGTGAACACCCAACGGAGGATGAGCGCGGCCGCGATCGCGCTGCTTCTCGGCGGCGCGGGCGTGGTGATGGTGGCCGCGGCCCCGGCCGGCGCGGCCGAGATCTCGTTCCCGACCGTGTGCGACCCGCCGATCGGGGCCAACATCGAGGGAACGACCAAGGCCGAGGTCACCGTGACGCCCGCCGAGGCCAAGGTGGGCGATGAGGTGGAGGTGGTCTGGAAGACCACCAAGGCGGCTTCGGACAACCCGGGCTACGTAGACCTGGAAGCGAACTCCGTGACCCCGTCCGGGGTGCTCAAGCTGGGCGGGGACGCCACCGGTGACCTGGCGGTGCAGGGAAAGGCGGAGAATCCGCCGATCCCCAAGAACTCGCCGATGGTGATCACTCCCATGAAGGCGAAGCTCAAGCTGACGAAGGCCGGCACGGTCACCCTGACCCCGGCCTCGTACAAGATCAGCGTGATGGGCACGGAGACCGCGTGCGCGGCCAAGGAGGGGACGACCGTCCCGGTCGGGGCCACGATCAAGGTCAGCGCATCGGGCAGCACGCCGCCGACGAGCCAGCCTCCGACCAGCGCGCCGCCCACGAGCCAGCCCCCGACCAGCGCGCCCCCGACGAGCCGGCCCCCGACCAGCGCGCCGCCCACCAGCCCCACGCCCTCCCCGTCCGGTGGGGGTCAGAGCGACTTCCCGGGCCAGACCGTGGACGTCACCTTCGACTGCGGGACCTTCCTCCCGGGAGGCCCGCTCAAGGGCAAGGTGACGATCAACGCGAAGAAGAACGGCGGTAGCTACGACCTGACCGCCACCACCGCCAAGGGCGTGATGAACAGCCCCATGGACCTTCCCGCGGGAGCTCTCCAGCCCGCCCTGGACATCAAGCTCGGCGGCGCCGACAGCGGCATCGTCAAGGTCAGCGGCCCGGGCAACCCCGAGCCGATCAAGGGCGGCGCACCGGTCAGCCTCAGTGACATGAAGGGCACCTACAAGCCCGGAAAGACCGGCAAGACCACGCTGACCCCGGACAAGCTGACGATCAACGTGGTCATGGCCCCGGGCTCCGCCCCGATCGTGGTGCCCTGCGTCGCGAAGTCCAGCGCGGTCTCGCTCACGCTGGACACCGCCGCCCAGCCCGGCGGCTCCGGCACCTCCGGCTCCTCGGGCAGCACCTCGGGCGGCCTCGCCGAGACCGGAGCCTCGGACGACGGCGGCATCAAGGCCCTGGCCCTGGTCGCCGGCACGGTGATGCTCCTCGGCGCGGCCGTCTTCACCTTCACCCCGTGGCGCCGCCTGCGCGGCCAGCGGTAACGGCACACCGGCACACACCGGTACACCGCACAAAGGAACGGCCCGGCACGCCGAAAGGCGCGCCGGGCCGTTGCCCGTACGGGGGTGCGTCAGTGCACGCCGCCCATGAGGGGCTGGACCTTCTTGCGGTACATGTAGATCGCGATGCCGGCGAGCACCGCGAGCACGCCCTGGGTGGCGAACCAGCCCTGGGTGTCCGTCGGGGCGCCGAGCAGCTGGAGCAGGGCGATCGTGGAGTCACCGGCGGTGACCGCGAGGAAGAAGACACCCATCATCTGGGAGGCGTACTTCTGCGGCGCCAGCTTGGTCGTCAGCGACAGGCCGACGGGGGAGAGGGTGAGCTCACCGACGGTCTGGATGAAGTAGACGCCGACCAGCCACATCGGGCTGACCTTCGTGTCTCCGGTGGCCAGGCCCTGGGCGATCATCATGACGCCGAAGGAGACGCCGATCATGACCAGCGCGAAGGAGAACTTCGCGAGGGTGGTGGGCTCCTTGGAGCGACGGGCCAGCGCCACCCACAGCATCGCGAAGAGGGGCGCGAGCGCCATCACGAACAGCGGGTTGAGCGACTGGAACCAGCTCTCCGGGAAGTTGAAGCCGAACAGCGTGCTGTCCGTGCTGTCCTTCGCGAACAGGGCCAGCGTGGAGCCGGTCTGGTCGTAGATCGCCCAGAAGATGGCGGCGGCGGCGAAGAACCAGACGTACGCCGACATGCGCGAGCGCTCGACGCCCGAGAGGTCCTTGTCGCGCTTGATGCGCAGGAGCGCCCAGGTGGGGAGGAGCAGACCGGCGATGGTCAGCGGCCACAGCGCGTAGTTGATCGTGAAGATGCCGGCCAGGCCGATGACGGCGTAGGCGGCGACGGCGACGCCGAGCCAGATCAGGCCCTTCTTGACGACGGAGGACTTCTCGGCGGCGCTCAGCGGGCTCGGAACCGTGTTGGAGACCGGGTTCAGGTGGCGGAAGCCGAAGAAGTAGAAGGCGAGGCCCAGGGCCATGCCGACACCGGCCATGGCGAAGCCGAGGTGCCAGCTGACCTCCTGGCCGACGTAGCCGATGGTCAGCGGCGCGACGAAGGCACCGAGGTTGATGCCCATGTAGAAGATCGTGAAGCCGCCGTCACGGCGGGGGTCGTTCTTGTCCTTGTACAGCTGGCCGACCATCGTGGAGATGTTGGCCTTGAGCACGCCGGAACCGGCGGCGATGAGCGCCAGGCCGATGAAGAACGAGATGGACGAGGGCACCGCCAGCAGGAAGTGACCCGTCATGATCACGACACCGGCAACGGCCACGGCCTTGCGGGCGCCCCACACGCGGTCACCGAGCCAGCCGCCCGGGAGGGCGAGCAGGTAGACCATCGCGTTGTAGACGGAGTAGATCGCGACCGCGGTCGCGTCGTTCATCCCGAGTCCGCCGTCGGCCACGTTGGTGGCGAGGAAGAGCACGAGGAGGGCGCGCATGCCGTAGAAGCTGTAGCGCTCCCACATCTCCGTCATGAAGAGGAAGGCGAGGCCGCTGGGGTGGCCGAGGAAGGTCTTCTCGGCCGAGGTGCCGGCCGAGTCCTTCGTCAGGCTGGAAGCCATGGTCGATCCTTGCTTGCTCGGGACGCGCGGCTTCGTGAGCTCAACGGCGCCCGGTGAGGGGTGGCCGGTACCGGCAGCGGATGATCCGAACCCCACGCCCGGGGGTCTCGCTCCGTGGGGCGGAGACGAAGGGACATCCGTAACCGGGATCCACGCCCTGTCGCGCTCCATCGCGCGAAGGGCCCGGCCCATAGGTCATTCACTGTCATCTGCCAGCTGCCCGAACGGGCGGTGCGACAACAATGCCTGCCCGATCAGGGCAGAAATAGAGACTTTCGGCTGTTTTTCGCTCGAAAGTCTCTTTGAGGTAGTGCATCAGGCGTCTCGACACCATACGACACGACAGTGCCGCATATGAAAGTACTTGAGATATGGATCACAGGTTGCAGTGGAACCAACTGGGTACATTCGAAGGCTGTTAGTACTTTCTGAGCCCAGATCAACAGGGGCCTGTAGGCGGGCCTCTTCTTTCGCCCGCCGCGGACTACCATCACCCACATGACGCGTGTACTGCTCGCCGAGGACGACGCATCCATCTCGGAACCCCTGGCCCGCGCCCTGCGCCGGGAGGGGTACGAGGTCGAGGTCCGGGAGGACGGCCCCACCGCCCTGGACGCGGGACTGCAGGGCGGTATCGATCTCGTCGTCCTGGACCTGGGACTGCCGGGCATGGACGGGCTGGAGGTCGCCCGCCGGCTGCGCGCCGAGGGGCACGGATTCCCGATCCTGGTCCTCACCGCCCGCGCCGACGAGGTCGACACGGTCGTGGGCCTGGACGCGGGCGCCGACGACTACGTGACCAAGCCCTTCCGCCTCGCCGAGCTGCTCGCCCGCGTACGGGCCCTCCTGCGGCGCGGCGCCACCGAGGCCTCCCAGGCTCCGGCCACCCACGGGGTGCGGATCGACGTCGAATCGCACCGGGCGTGGATGGGCGAGGAGGAGCTGCAGCTCACCGCCAAGGAATTCGACCTGCTGCGGGTCCTCGTCCGCGACGCGGGCCGGGTCGTCACCCGCGACCAGCTCATGCGCGAGGTCTGGGACACCACCTGGTGGTCCTCCACCAAGACCCTCGACATGCACATCTCCTGGCTGCGCAAGAAGCTCGGCGACGACGCCGCCAACCCCCGCTACATCGCCACCGTCCGCGGGGTCGGCTTCCGCTTCGAGAAGAGCTGAGAGCACCTTCGAGAAGCGCTGAATCCACCCGGGACCGTATATCTAGGGCATTCTCGGAGCCATGCGCCGCCGCCTGATCAATTCCACGCTCGCCGTGGTGCTCGTCGTCATCGCCGTCTTCGGGGTCTCCCTCGTCATCGTCGAGACCCGCACCATCACCAGCGGTGCCCAGGACCGCATCGAGTCCGAGGCGCTGCGGCTGGTGGGCATCGTCGAGAGCGACGTCCTGGAGAAGAAGCCGGTCGACCCCGGCGCGATCTCCGAACAGCTCGGCCCCGGCCGGTACGCCCGCATCACGATGCCCGGCCGTGAACCGGTCGAGATCGGGACGCGCATCACCGACAGCGTCATCCGGGGCACCGCCCGCGGGGAGCAGGGCGAGACCGTGGTCGTCGAGGAGTCCCGGTCCACCGTCACCCGCGAGGTGGGCCGGACCCTGGCCGTGGTCGGCGCCGTCGCCCTGCTCGCCGTCGTGGCCGCCGTCCTGCTCGCCGTACGCCAGGCCAACCGGCTGGCCTCCCCGCTGACCGACCTCGCCGAGACGGCCGAGCGCCTCGGATCGGGGGACCCCCGTCCCCGGCACAAGCGGTACGGGGTCCCCGAGCTGGACCGGGTCGCGGACGTACTGGACTCCAGCGCCGAGCGGATCGGCCGCATGCTCACCGCCGAACGGCGCCTGGCCGCGGACGCCTCGCACCAGCTGCGCACCCCGCTCACGGCCCTGTCGATGCGGCTGGAGGAGATCACCGTCACCGACGACCTGGAGACCGTGCGGGAGGAGGCGACGATCGCGCTCACCCAGGTGGAACGGCTCACGGACGTGGTCGAGCGGCTGCTGACGAACTCCAGAGACCCGCGCACGGGCTCGGCCGTCCCCTTCGACCTGGACGAGGTCGTCAAACAGCAGCTGGAGGAGTGGCGCCCCGCCTACCGCAGCGCGGGCCGGGCCGTCGTCCGCTCCGGGAAGACCGGCATCCGCGCCGTGGGCACCCCCGGAGCGGTCTCGCAGGTCCTGGCGACGCTGGTGGAGAACTCCCTCATGCACGGCGGCGGCACCGTGGCGCTGCGGACCCGCGTGATCGGCAACCAGGCCGTACTGGAGGTCACCGACGAGGGACCGGGCGTCCCGCCGGACCTCGGCAACCGGATCTTCGAGCGGGCCATCAGTGGCCGCAACTCCACCGGCATCGGCCTCGCCGTGGCCCGGGACCTCGCGGAGGCCGACGGCGGCCGCCTGGAGCTGCTCCAGGCCCAGCCGCCGGTGTTCGCCCTGTTCCTGAGCCGGACCGCGCCGCAGCGCTCGGAACCGGAGCAGACGGTCCGCTGAGGAAGGTCCGCTGGGAGGGGCTGGAGGCCGCGGGCCTCAGTTGGCCGCGGTCTCCGGGGTCCGCGCCACCGGGGCGGCCTGGACCTCCGCCGCGGCCTGGCCGTCACGCTGCTCGACGACCAGGGAGGCCGCGGCCGGCGCCGGCAGGGCCTTGAAGACCCAGGTGCGGTAGGACCAGAACCGGAACACGGTCGCGATGCCGATGCCGGTGAACTTGAAGAAGTTCGAGGCGAGCGGCCCGTCCCAGTGGAAGCCGTAGGTGGCCGTGAAGAGGATGCCGTTCTCGATCACGAGCCCGATCGCGCTGAACGCGACGAACAGCCCGAGCTCACGGGTGCGGCCCGCCCCGGTCCGGTCGGCCCGGTCCCGGTAGGCGAAGTAGCGGAAGCCCAGGTAGTTCGTGACGATGGCCACCAGCGTGGCTATCACGCTCGCGCGCACCACCTGGAGGTCGGTGACCTGCCGGATCAGGTTGAAGACGCCCAGGTTGACCAGGACGCCCAGCCCGCCGACGGCCCCGAACCTGGCGATCTCGCGCACGAGACCGCGCGCACGGCCGAGGACGGATCCGTTCTCCGGCTTGCTCATATGAGGCTCAGTCCTGTCTTCGGGGCCCCCGTATGAGGCGTCGCACGTACACGTCACACGTTTGACCGTGCGTGCCCATGCTAAGTGTCGCCCCATCGGTACGTCTGCGCCTTCGGGCACCGTGCGACACACGGCACACCCGCCATACGGGCACGGCGGGTACCGGCCAGCGCCGCCCCCGGGTGGGTCCGGATGGCGGAATACCGCCGGATACCCTGGAGGAGTGACGTTCCCGGTAGTCGGCATGGTCGGCGGCGGACAGCTCGCCCGCATGACCCACGAGGCGGGTATCCCCCTCGGCATCAGATTCAAGATCCTCAGTGACACTCCACAGGACTCGGCGGCCCAGGTCGTGAGCGACGTCGTCATCGGCGACTATCGCGATCTGGAGACCCTGCGCGCCTTCGCGCGCGGCTGTGACGTGATCACCTTCGACCACGAGCACGTGCCCATCGCGCACCTGCGGGCCCTGGAAGCCGACGGCATCCCCGTCCGCCCGGGGCCCGACGCGTTGGTGCACGCCGCGGACAAGGGGGTGATGCGCGCCAAGCTCGACGCGATCGGCGCGCCCAGCCCCCGCCACCGGATCGTGAGCGATCCGGCGGACGCGGCCGCCTTCGCCGAAGAGGTCGGCGGGTTCCCCGTCATCCTCAAGACGGTGCGCGGCGGGTACGACGGAAAGGGCGTGTGGTTCGTCCGTACGCAGGCGGACGCCGAGGCCCCGTTCAAGGCGGGCGTCCCGGTCCTGGCCGAGGAGAAGGTGGACTACGTCCGCGAGCTCGCGGCCAACATCGTCCGCTCCCCGCACGGCCAGGCCGTGTCCTACCCCGTCGTGGAGTCCATCCAGGTCGACGGGGTCTGCGACACGGTCATCGCCCCCGCGCCGAACCTCTCGGAGGCCCTGGCGGGCGAGGCCCAGGCCCTGGCCCTGCGCATCGCCAAGGAGCTCGGCGTGACCGGCCACCTGGCCGTGGAGCTCTTCGAGACCACCGACGGCCGGATCCTGGTCAACGAACTGGCGATGCGCCCGCACAACAGCGGCCACTGGACGCAGGACGGTGCCATCACCTCCCAGTTCGCCAACCACGTACGGGCGGTCCTGGACCTCCCGCTGGGCGACCCGCGCCCGCGGGCGAAGTGGACGGTCATGGCGAACGTGCTCGGCGGGGACTACCCCGACATGTACGCGGCGTACCTGCACTGCATGGCCCACGATCCCCAGCTGAAGATCCACATGTACGGCAAGGACGTGAAACACGGCCGCAAGGTCGGCCACGTCAACACCTACGGCGACGACCTGGACGATGTGCTGGAGCGAGCACGTCACGCAGCCGGCTATCTCAGAGGAACCATCACCGCATGAGCACCTCCGCAGCAGCTCCCGTCATCGGCATCGTCATGGGCTCGGACTCCGACTGGCCCGTCATGGAGGCCGCCGCCCAGGCCCTCGACGAGTTCGAGATCCCCTACGAGGTCGACGTGGTCTCCGCCCACCGGATGCCGCGCGAGATGATCGCGTACGGGGAGCGGGCCGACGGGCGCGGCCTCAAGGCGATCATCGCGGGCGCGGGCGGCGCCGCCCACCTGCCCGGGATGCTCGCCTCCGTCACCCCGCTGCCGGTCATCGGCGTGCCCGTCCCGCTGAAGTACCTCGACGGCATGGACTCCCTGATGTCGATCGTCCAGATGCCCGCCGGGATCCCCGTGGCCACCGTCTCGATCGCCGGTGCCCGCAACGCCGGGCTGCTCGCCGTACGGATGCTGGCCGCGCACGACCCGGAGCTGCGGGCCCGGATGAACGACTTCCTCCAGGACCTCAACGACCAGGCCACCGAGAAGGGCAAGCGGCTGCGCTCCAAGGTGGCCGGCCAGGACTCCTTCGGATTCGGCAAGTGACCCCCGGCAACGCCGCAGGGGCCCCGGACGCGTCCCGGCACCTGGACGCCGCGCGCGAACTGCTCGCCGAGCACCCGGTCGTCGACGGGCACAACGACCTGCCCTGGGCCCTGCGCGAGACCGTGCGCTACGACCTGGACCGGCGCGACATCGGCCGCGACCAGAAGGGCCACCTGCACACCGACATCCCCCGGCTGCGTGCCGGAGGGGTCGGCGCGCAGTTCTGGTCGGTCTACGTGCGCTCCGACTACGCCGGGGACGACGCGGTCAGCGCCACCCTGGAGCAGATCGACGTCGTCGCCCAGCTGATCGACCGTTATCCGCGCGACCTGGTGCGGGCGCTGACGGCCGACGACATGGAGGCGGCGCGCGCCGGGGGCCGGATCGCCTCGCTGATGGGCGCCGAGGGCGGGCACTCCATCAACAACTCGCTCGCCACCCTGCGCGCCCTGCACCGGCTCGGCGTGCGGTACATGACGCTCACGCACAACGACACCATCGACTGGGCGGATTCGGCGACCGACGAGCCCAGGCACGGCGGCCTCAGCGACTTCGGCCGCGAGGTCGTCCGCGAGATGAACCGGATCGGCATGCTCGTCGACCTCTCGCACGTCGCCGCGACCACGATGCGCGACGCGCTCGCGGTCACGGCCGCGCCGGTGGTCTTCTCGCACTCCTCGGCCCGGGCCGTCTGCGACCACGTGCGCAACATCCCCGACGACGTGCTGGCGCTGCTGCCGGCCAACGGCGGGATCGCGATGGCCACCTTCGTGCCCAAGTTCATCCTCCCGGCAGCCGTCGAGTGGACCCTGGCCGCCGACGAGAACCTGCGCGCGCACGGCTACCACCACCTCGACACCACCCCCGGGGCGATGGCCCTGCACCGGGCCTTCGAGGAGGCGCGCCCGCGCCCGGTGGCCACGGCCGCCACGGTCGCCGACCACCTCGATCACATGCGCGAGGTGGCCGGCGTCGACCACATCGGCATCGGCGGGGACTACGACGGCACCGCCTTCACCCCGAGCGGGCTCGACGACGTGGCCGGGTACCCCAACCTGGTCGCCGAACTGCTGGCCCGCCGCTGGTCGAAGGCCGACCTGGCCAAGCTGACCTGGTCGAACGCGGTACGGACGCTGCGCGACGCCGAAGCGGTGGCGCGCGAGCAGTCGGCCTCCAGGGGCCCGTCCAACGCGGTGCTCCCGGTCTGAGGCCGAGGAGTCCCGCACCTTCCTGACCGGCCCCGCCCGGCGGATCCGGCGTACGGGCCGTGACCAGCGCACACCCGCTGGTTACACCCGAACGCCACATCCGCCGGGCGCCTCCGGCGTCCCACATGTCACGGTGGCAACATCTTCCCTGCTTCTCTCCCGCTGCTTTTCGCAACGACACAGCCGCCGAGACCGGAGCGCACGCCATGGCCGACCTGCAGGACGAACCGCACACGAACCCGGTGACCCCCGTGGGCCCCGGCTCCCTAGGAGCCGAGGATCCCACCGGCACGTTGCTCCCGGGCGCCCTGGACCGGGCCGCCGCACTGCTCAGCGTCCATCCCGTAGCGGATGGCTGCAACACCCTCGTCTGGACCCTGCGGACGAGTCCGTACCACGACATCGAGACCTCGGACACGGGCGTCGACACCGACATCCCGCGGCTGCGCGCCGGGGGAGTGGGGGCGCAGTTCTGGTCGCTGCTCCTGCCCCGCGAGGCCGCGGCCACCGACCAGGTGGTGTCCGACACCCTCGAACAGATCGACGGGGCACTGGCCCTGATGCGCCGGTACCCCGACAGCCTCTGCCTCGCGCTGAGCGCCGACGACCTGGCGGACGCCCGCAACCGGGGCCGCATCGCCTCCTTCCTCGGCCCCGTGCCCGGCCGCACCCTGACGGACTCGCTGGGCGCGCTGCGCGCCTTCCACGCGCTGGGCGTACGGATCCTCGCGCCCGCCGGGGCCCCGTGGGCGATGGAGGGGCTGACCGCCTTCGGCCACGAGGTGGTCAAGGAGATGAACCTGCTGGCGATGCTGCTGGACCTCAGGGGCTGCCGGCCCGCACCGGCCTGTCAGCTCGCCGCGGCCTCCAAGGCGCCGGTGATCGTCTCGCACACCGGGGCGGCCGCCCTCAACCCGCACCCGGACAACGTGACCGACGAGGTGCTGCTCGCGCTGCGCGCGGCGAACGGCCTGGCGATGGTCAGCTTCGACACCGCACTGACCGGGGACTCCCTGCACGCGGTCGCGGACCACGTGGAGCACGTACGGGCCGTCGCGGGCCCCCACTGCGTGGGCCTGGGCGCCGGCTTCGGCGCCGAGCCGGGCAGCCCCCGGCCGGCCGGACTGGCGGACCCCTCGGGCTATCCGCGGCTGATCGCGGAACTGCTGGAGCGGGGCTGGCCGGAGACCGACCTGGCGCTGCTCACCTGGGGCAACGCCCAGCGGGTGGTGCGCGACGCGGAGTTCACCGCCCGCGCGGCGCAGCACCGTAGGACTTCCTGAGCTGTCGTCAGACGCGGGCCGGTACGCCGGAGCCCGCCTGGGGTGCCGGGGCCGCCGAGGCCCCGGCACCGCTGCTCGTACCGGATCCGGACCCGGACCCCGTTTCGGGGACGGGGACGGGGCTCACGCTCGCCCGCCACAGGCGCACGCAGGACAGGACGGCCGCCCAGCCCAGCAGGCCGTTGCGGAGCACCAGGAGGAACGTGCCGAGGCCGGTGCCCGCGAGGATCTCCGAGACGTAGGTCAGCGGGTAGATCGCCGTGGTGACCGCGGTCGCGGCCACGATCAGCCAGGCCACCGGCCGCTGCGTGGTGTGCTTGCAGGTCAGGCAGACGGCCACGAGGCCGACCAGCCACATCAGGTACTGCGGGCTGAGCACGCGGCTGGTGATGGTGAAGACGAGGATCGCGCAGAGCGCGGCGTCCAGCGGGGTCGCGGTCGTCCAGCGCCGCGCCTTCACCCGCCACAGCAGCAGCCACGCGAACCCGACGACCGTGAGGCCGACGGAGATCAGGGCGACGCTGGAGACGTACGGGCCGACGTACTCGTAGGCCCCGTAGCGGACTTCGGACGTCCCGGACCAGGCGCCGACGAGCTTGCCGAACATCAGGGCCGAGCCGCCGAGGGACTCGACCTGGATGCCGCGGTTGCCCTGGTTGTCCAGGAAGCCGAGGGTGTCGCGGAAGAACAGCGCGAGCACGGCGAGCAGGACGGCCCCGGCGGCCACGGCCGACAGGACGGCGTCGCGGGTGGTGCGGCCGCGCGGGGTGCCGATCAGCGTGAGCAGGGGCCAGACCTTGACCAGGGCGCCGACTCCGGCCAGGACCCCGCCGAGCTTGCGGCGGAAGCGCAGGCACAGCAGTGACCCGACGGCGAGCAGGGTGACCTGCAGGTCGTAGCGGGCGAAGGGCAGCGACAGCATCAGCGGCAGCGTGGTCAGCCACAGCACGGCGCCGGCCAGGCTGCCGTCGGCGCGGCGGGCGGCGCGGACCAGGCCGACGGTGATCAGCGCGTCGCAGATCACCGTCAGGGCGACGAAGGCCTCGAAGTAGCTGAAGAAGGGGAGCAGGTCGGGTGACAGGAAGATCGCGGCCGCGGCCGGCGGGTACTGCCACATGACGTCGCCGTGCGGCATCGTCCCCGTGACGAGGACGTTGTACCAGTTGTTGTAGGTCTGGGTGATCTCCACGCGGACCGATGAGGTGCCCTGCAGGTTCACCACCAGAAGGACCACCATCAGGGTCCGGGTGGCCAGCCAGAAGCCCGCCATGGCCAGGCGGCCGGCGTGCCCCCGGAGTGCGGAGTCGATGGTCGTGCTCGTACTGGTCATCGGGCGTGAGTCTAGCGATCCGTTGCGCGCGGCCCCGGCTGGTCACGCCAACGATCCGGTGACGAGATGTGAAACCACTCGTTCCGCAACGAAGCGGATCAAGGCCCGCACCGGGCCGACGCCGCGTCAGGCGCGGGGACGGCCCATCGCGCGGTAGGTCCAGCCGGCCGCGCGCCACAGCGCGGGGTCGAGGGCGTTGCGGCCGTCGAGGACGAGCCGGTCGGTGACGACCTCGCCGAGGGCGGCGGGGTCCAGGTCGCGGAACTCCCGCCATTCGGTGAGGTGCAGGACCACCTCGGCGCCGCGGGCGGCGTCCAGGGCGGTGTCGGCGTACCCGAGGGTGGGGAAGACCCGGCGGGCGTTGTCCATGCCCTTGGGGTCGTAGACGGTGACCTGGCCGCCCTGGAGGTGGATCTGGCCGGCCACGTTCAGGGCGGGGGAGTCGCGGACGTCGTCGGAGTCCGGCTTGAAGGTGGCGCCCAGGACGGCGACCCGCTTGCCGAGGAAGGAGCCGCCGACGGCGTCGCGGGCCAGCTCGACCATGTGGCCGCGGCGGCGCATGTTGATGGAGTCGACCTCGCGCAGGAAGGTCAGGGCCTGGTCGGCGCCGAGCTCGCCGGCCCGCGCCATGAACGCGCGGATGTCCTTGGGCAGGCAGCCGCCGCCGAAACCGATGCCGGCGCGCAGGAACTTCTTCCCGATGCGCTCGTCGTGGCCGATGGCCTCGGCCAGCTTCGCCACGTCGCCGCCGGCGGCCTCGCAGACCTCGGCCATGGCGTTGATGAAGGAGATCTTCGTGGCGAGGAAGGAGTTGGCGGCGGTCTTGACGAGTTCGGCGGTGGGGAAGTCGGTGACGACCACCGGGGTGCCCTCGCCCACGGGGGTCGCGTAGACCTCCCGCAGGAGCTTCTCGGCACGCTCGCCGCGTTCGCCGTCGATCCCGATGACGATCCGGTCCGGGTGCAGGGTGTCCTGGACGGCGAAGCCCTCGCGCAGGAACTCCGGGTTCCAGGCGAGCTCGACCTCCTCGCCGGCCGGGGCGAGCGCGGTCAGCTTGGCGGCGAGGCGCTCGGCGGAGCCGACGGGCACGGTGGACTTGCCGACGACCAGGGCGGGCCGGGTCAGGTGCGGGGCGAGCGATTCCACGACCGCGTCGACGTAGCTCATGTCGCAGGCGTACTCGTTGTGCTTCTGCGGGGTGTTCACGCAGACGAAGTGCACGTCGGCGTCGAAGGCGCCGAGCTCCTCGTAGGAGGTGGTGAAGCGCAGCCGGCCCGTGGACCCGGGCAGCCCGGCCACGTGGGTGGCGAGCAACTCCTCCAGTCCCGGCTCGTACATGGGGACGCGGCCGGCGGCGAGCATGGCGATCTTCTCCGGCACCACGTCCAGTCCGAGCACCTCGAACCCCAGCTCCGCCATTGCCGCGGCGTGCGTGGCGCCGAGGTATCCGGTGCCGATCACAGTGATCTTGAGGGGGGCCATGAGTGCTCCTGGAGGTGCTGGGCCGTTCGCGGCAACCGAGCATAGTCGGGCCGGTGGCCGGGGATGCATTCCGGCGTCCGTCACCCGTCCGCCACCCGGTGGCCACACCGTAGCCGCCCGTCCGGTGCCCGCACCGGGCCGGCTGTCACGCAACTCACGTGGGACGGCCGTGTCGCGGTCGGCGGGCGGACACTAAGCTGGGGCTACTTAACGGTAGTTAACACCACGCACCACCTGGGGAGTGAGAGATCTTGGCGGGTTCTGCCGACTTCGACCTGTACCGCCCGGCCGAGGAGCACGACATGCTCCGCGAGTCCGTCCGCGCGCTCGCCGAGGCGAAGATCATGCCCTTCGCCGCCGCGGTCGACGAGGAGTCCCGCTTCCCGCAGGAGGCCCTGGACGCCCTCGTCGCCAGCGACCTGCACGCCGTCCACGTGCCCGAGACCTACGGCGGCGCGGGCGCCGACGCCCTGGCCACCGTGATCGTGATCGAGGAGGTGGCCCGCGTCTGCGCGTCCTCCTCCCTCATCCCGGCGGTCAACAAGCTCGGCTCGCTCCCGGTGATCCTCTCCGGCTCCGAAGAGCTCAAGGCCAAGTACCTCGGCCCGCTGGCCAAGGGCGACGCGATGTTCTCGTACGCCCTCTCCGAGCCCGACGCGGGCTCCGACGCGGCCGGCATGAAGACCCGCGCCGTGCGTGACGGCGACTTCTGGGTCCTGAACGGCGTCAAGCGCTGGATCACCAACGCCGGCGTCTCCGAGTACTACACGGTCATGGCCGTCACCGACCCGGAGAAGCGCTCCAAGGGCATCTCCGCCTTCGTGGTCGAGAAGTCCGACGAGGGAGTCTCCTTCGGCGCCCCGGAGAAGAAGCTCGGCATCAAGGGCTCCCCGACGCGCGAGGTCTACCTCGACAACGTCCGGATCCCGGCCGACCGCATGATCGGCGCCGAGGGCACCGGATTCGCCACCGCGATGAAGACCCTCGACCACACCCGCATCACCATCGCCGCGCAGGCGCTGGGCATCGCCCAGGGCGCCCTGGACTACGCCAAGGGCTACGTCCAGGAGCGCAAGCAGTTCGGCAAGCCGATCGGCGACTTCCAGGGCGTGCAGTTCATGCTCGCGGACATGGCCATGAAGATCGAGGCCGCCCGCCAGCTGACCTACTCGGCCGCGGCCCGCTCGGAGCGCGTCTCCGGCGGCGGCCCGCACGAGGACCTCACCTTCTTCGGCGCCGCGGCCAAGTGCTTCGCCTCCGACGTGGCCATGGAGGTCACCACGGACGCGGTCCAGCTCCTCGGCGGTTACGGCTACACCCGTGACTACCCGGTGGAGCGCATGATGCGCGACGCGAAGATCACCCAGATCTACGAGGGCACCAACCAGGTCCAGCGCATCGTCATGGCCCGCAACCTGCCGTAGGCGGGCTCCCGGCCCGCCTGAACCCGTGTCGCCCCCGGCATATGTCGGGGGCGACACCGGTGCCCCGTAAGGCGTGGTTAGGCTGTGCGCCCGACCGGTCGTCGGTACGGGATTCGGTACGGGATTCGGGGCGGGGAACGAGCGTGTTCGTAGAACGTGACATAGCGGGACTGCTGAAGCAGATCGCCCGGCAGGACGTCGTGGAGATCGGCTCCGACGGGTCCATCGGGACCGCGCGGGGGGCCTCCCTGGCCCACATCGCCGAGAGCTACGGCTTCGAGTACTACGAAGCGCTGCGCACCGGGCACAAGAAGGCGAACGTCCTGGTCCGGATGTACCGGGACCCGCGCCCCGAGGCCAGGGCCCGCGAGGCGGCCGTCATCACCGCCCACCCGCAGGCCGGCAACGGCGGGACGGTACCGGGGATGCGGCAGGGCACGCTCAAGGCCCTGCCCGAAGCGGCCGGGGCCGTCGCCCTGATGAAGGACCGGATCCTGTTCGACACCCTGGCCGCCGCGGCGGACAAGCGCCAGCAGATGACCGCGTACGGATCCTGCGCGTTCGTCGTCCTCCTCATGCTGGTCGTCGGAGAGCCGGTCCTCGCGCTGGCTGTCGGCGGCCTCCTCACGGCCTTCCTGGTCGGCGCCTTCCGGCTCGGCGCCGTCCGCCGGAGCCGGATCGCACAGCGGCTGCAGGACGCCGGGTACCTCCAGGTGCGGGACGAGCACGGAGCGCAGCGATTCCTGCGCCCCGGCCAGCAGCTCCCCGGCCACGCCAACCCCTTCGCCTGCTGAGCGCCGTGACCGCTCCGACCGCCCTGAGCAGCGGCGCACCCTGCCCCGCACATCGGGCACCAGCTCCCTGGGGACCCCCCGGATGGGCTAAATTTGGACCTTCGTACGCCGGAACCGGTTGGGGAGAACGCACATGACGGAAGCGATCCTGCTGGTCGGCGGACAGGGGACGCGGCTGCGCCCCGTCACGGTGAACACGCCGAAGCCGATGGTGCACACGGCAGGCGTTCCCTTCCTCGCCCACCAGATAGCCCGCGCCGCCGCCGCAGGCGTCACGCACATCGTGATGGCCACCTGCTACCTCGCCGAGGTCTTCGAGCCCTACTTCGGGGACGGATCCGACTTCGGGGTCCACCTGGAGTACGTGGTCGAGGACGAGCCCCTCGGCACCGGCGGCGCGATCCGCAACGCGGCGCGGCTGCTCACCGGCGGTCCGGACTCCTCCGTGCTCGTCTTCAACGGGGACATCCTCACCGGCCTGGACATCGCCGGG
Organism: Streptomyces sp. NBC_01264; assembly: GCF_026340675.1. Taxonomy (NCBI): domain Bacteria; kingdom Bacillati; phylum Actinomycetota; class Actinomycetes; order Kitasatosporales; family Streptomycetaceae; genus Streptomyces; species Streptomyces sp. NBC_01264. The sequence continues at coordinate 4,065,291 of NZ_JAPEOX010000001.1, read as the reverse complement.
CTCGTCGAATCGCACAAGGCGGCCGACGCCGACGTCTCCCTGCACCTGGTCCGGGTCGACGACCCGCGCGCCTTCGGCCTGGTCCCCACCGACGCCCACGGGCGGGTGCTGGCCTTCACGGAGAAGCCGCAGACACCCGAGGAGATCATCACCGACCAGATCAACGCCGGCTGCTACGTCTTCCGGCGCAGCGTGATCGACACCATCCCCGCCGGGCGGTCCGTCTCCGTGGAGCGCGAGACCTTCCCCGGGCTGCTCGCCTCCGGCGCCACCCTGCACGGGGTCACCGAGAACACGTACTGGATGGACCTCGGCAAGCCGGAGGCGATCATCCAGGCCTCCGCCGACCTGGTCCGCGGCGTCGTCCCCTCCCCGGCCGTCCCCGGACGCCGCGGCGAGTCCCTCGTGCTGCCCGGAGCCCACGTGGCGGCCGGGGCCAAGCTGTCGGGGGGCACCGTCGTGGGCGCCGGAGCCCGCATCGAGGCCGGCGCCGTCGTCCAGGGCTCCATCGTGCTGGCGGACGCGGTCGTCGGGCCCGACGCGCAGGTGTCCGCCAGTCTGATCGGCGCCGGCGCCTCGGTGGGCGCGCGGACCGTACTGGACGCCGCCGTCATCGGTGACGGAGCCGAAGTGGGGGCCGACAACGAGCTCCGCGCCGGCGCCCGGGTCTGGTGCGGGGCGCGGCTGCCCGACGCGGCGATCCGGTTCTCCTCCGACGCCTGAGCCGTCCTGCGGAGCGGGGCGCCCGGTGCCGGGAGCCCCGCCCGTGTGATCAGTTCCCGCGGAGTGGTCAGTTCCCGCGGACGGTGACCTTCTCGTCCTTCTGGATCTGCTGCACCAGCTGCTGCACCTTGGCCTTGTCCCAGACGAGGTTGCCGCCGCGCTGACCGGAGATCGGCATGTTCATGGACACGCCGTCACCGCCGCTGATGCCCTTCATCGCGAAGAACATCGACCCCATGTCCCACAGGCCCATGTCCTTGTCCACGATCAGCGTGTCCAGACCCGCGCCCAGCACCGGGTACAGCCGGAACGGGTTCATGATCGTCGTGGGGGTCGCCGCCTGGCTCGCCAGCGCCGACAGGAACTTCTGCTGGTTCTTGGTCCGCTGGAGGTCCGACTCGGCGAAGGCGTAGCGGGTCCGTACGTAGGCCAGCGACTGCTCGCCGTTCAGTGTCTGGGTGCCCTCCTTGAAGTCGGCCCCGGACTTCTCGTCCTTGAACCCCTTCTCGATGTTCAGCTCCACCCCGCCCAGCGCGTCCACGATGTTCGCGAAGCCGGCGAAGCCGATCTCCGCGTAGTGGTCGATGCGCAGGCCGGTGTTGAACTCCACCGTCCGCACGAGCAGCTCCGGGCCGTCCTGCGCGTACGCCGCGTTCAGCTTGGTCCGCTTGCCCGTGCCCGCGAACTTCTTGCCCGACTCCGAGCCGACGAAGGACGGGATCTCCACGTCGGAGTCGCGCGGCAGGGAGATCATCGTGTTCCCGCTGGAGCACTTGGCGAGGATCATCATCGAGTCGGTGCGCTTGCCCTCGGCCGAGCCCGTGTGGAGCTTCTTCTTGTCCTCGGCGGACATGCCCTCACGGCTGTCGGAGCCCACGATCAGGTAGGTCGTGCAGTCGCCCTCCTTCGGGCGCTCGATGACCTTGGAGAGGTCGACCTCGCGGCGCACGTTGGAGTCGGCCCAGAAGTAGGTGCCGATGCCCGTCACGAGCAGGCCGGAGACCAGCACGATCGAGCCGATCTTGATCCGCTTGCGCCAGTCCGGGGCCGGGCCCGCCGGCCGGGCCGGGCCGCCGGGGCCGCCCGGTCCGCGCCCGCGCGGCCCGCTGGGCGGCTGGCCGCCGCCGTAGACCTGGCCGGTGTTGTAGCCGCTGTCGTAGCTGCCGCCGCTGCCGCTGTACGAGCCGTCCTGCTGCGGAGGCACGTACGCGGGTCCGGCCGGCGGCTGGGCCGGGCGGCGCGGGGGCTGCCGGGGCTGCGGCGGCTGCGGCTGCCGGGACGCCTGGGGGCCGGCGCCGGGCCGCTGGACGCGCCTCATCCGCTGTGCGCCTTCCGGCTCCGCCTGGCCGCTGCCGCGGCCGTACCCGTCATCGCGGCGGCCACGCTGGTCCTGCTCGCCGCTCCACCCGTCCCAGTCACTCATGTGCCTAAGAATGCCTGGCCGGGAGGGGCCCGGAACACCCCCGGCGGCTGTTCGTACCGGTGCTGTTGCAGAGCTGATGCCGCCAGGCCGCACTTAAGCTGTCTCCATGACAGAGATACCGGGCGAGCTGCCGGGAAAGCCGATCTCGGCGTCCCGCACCACCCTCAGCCACATCATGACCGCCAATGACACCAACCTGCTCGGAACGGTGCACGGCGGAGTGATCATGAAGCTGGTGGACGACGCGGCCGGCGCCGTGGCCGGCCGCCACTCCGGTGGCCCGGCGGTCACCGCCTCCATGGACGAGATGGCCTTCCTCGCCCCCGTCCGCGTCGGCGACCTCGTCCACGTCAAGGCCCAGTGCAACTGGACCGGCCGTTCCTCCATGGAGATCGGCGTACGCGTCCTCGCGGAGCGGTGGAACGAGTCCACCCCAGCCACCCAGGTCGGCAGCGCCTACCTCGTCTTCGCCGCGGTCGACTCCGAGGGCAAGCCCCGCCAGGTCCCGCCGGTCCTCCCCGAGACGGAGCGGGACGAGCGGCGCTACCAGGAGGCCCAGATCCGCCGCACCCACCGGCTCGCCCGCCGCCAGGCCATCCGTGACCTGCGGGAAGAGCGGTCCGCGCAGGGGCTGGACGCCGACGTCTAGTGCTCCCGGTACTGCTCCCGTCCCGCACTACCTGGAAGGCACCATGAACCGCCGATCGGCCGTGTTCGCAGGCGTCGCCGGACTCGCAGGTCTCGCCGTCGCGGTCCCCCTGCTGACGACGGCCTCGGAGGAGGTTCCCGCCTCCATGGCGCCGTCGTTCCCGAAGGCCTCCCCCGATGCCTCCCCGGGGGCCTCCTCCGATACGGGATCGCCCCGCACCCTGCGCGTCATGCCCCTCGGGGCCTCGACGACCGCCGGCGTGGGGAGCACCGACTTCGGCGGCTACCGGCTGCCGCTGGGGCGTCTGGTCGCGGGCCAGTCGAAGTACGCCATCGATTTCGTGGGCTCCCGGTCCCAGGGCCCGATGGAGGACAACCAGCACGAGGGGCACCCCGGATACACCGTCGGCCGGATCCGTGCCGGGGTCGACCGGTGGATCGCGGCCGCGAAGCCCGACGTGGTCCTGCTGCACATCGGACTGAACAACCTGAACCGCGGCGGCGACCCCGACCGGGCCGCGGACGAGGCCGAGGAACTGGTCGACCGGATCTTCACCCTGCGCCCGGGGGTCACCGTCGTCATGCAGGGCCTGGTCCCCTCGACCCCCGGCTCGAAGGGCCAGGACATCTCCGAGCCCATCGCGGTGTACAACCGGCGCCTCAAGCGGATCGAGACCCGGGAGCAGGGGGAGGGCAAGCACTTCAGGTTCGCCAAGGCGCCCTGGCTGACCCCCGCGGAACGGGCGGACGCGACCACGCCGGCCGAGCTGGCCGACGGCCTGCACCCGAACGACACCGGCTACGCGAAGGTGGCGGACGCCTTCTTCGAGGCGATGGAGCAGGCCCACTCGGACGGCTGGTTCCGGATGTGAGCGCGGATCGCCCCCCCCAGGGGCGGCTTCTGCGTGCTTTAATAAATGAACGAGCATTTATGAATGAGGGGGTGGCGGTGATGGCACGTCCCCGGGGGATCGAGGACGCGGTGATCCTGCGTGCGACGGCGCAGGTCATGGGCCGGGTGGGGCCCGCGGGTCTCACCCTGGCCGCTGTGGCGCGCGAGGTCGGACTGGTTCCGGCGACCCTGGTGCAGCGGTTCGGATCCAAGCGCGGACTGCTCCTGGCGCTCGCCGACCTGTCCGAGAAGGGCGCGAGCGAGACGGCCGAGCGCGTGCGCGGGTCGCACGACTCGGCGCTCGGGGCCCTGGTGGCGCTGACGGTGGAGTCGGCGGCCGTGATGGCCACGCCGGAGAGCTTCGCCCATCACCTGGCGTTCCTGTGCATGGATCTCGGGGACCCGCAGCTCTACGAGCGTGCGCTCGCCGTTCACCGTACGCACGGGCGGGTGATCGGGGAGCTGCTGACGGAGGCGGTCGGCGCGGGCGAGCTCCGCGGCGGAACCGATGTCGCCGCGCTGGCCCGCACCGTACAGGCGATCGCCGCCGGGGCCGGTCTGACCTGGGCACTCGAACGCGAGGGCACCCTCGGACAGCGGCTCCGGCAGGAGCTCGACGTCGTGCTGGCCCCGCACCTTCCGCACCCTCCTCACCTTCCGCCGCGAGCCGGCCGCCACGACCTGGAGGAATCATGAAGACCGACGCACGCCCGCTGGCCGGCAAGGTGGCCCTGGTCGCCGGCGGTACCCGGGGCGGCGGACGGGGCATCGCCGTCGAGCTCGGTGCCGCCGGCGCGACGGTGTACGTCACCGGCCGCAGCAGCACCGGTGGGCGCTCCGACCTGGACCGCCCGGAAACCATCGAGCAGACCGCCGAGCAGGTCACCGCGGCGGGCGGCCTGGGCATCGCCGCACGGACCGACCACAGCCGGCCCGACGAGGTCCGGGCCCTCGTCGACAGGATCGCCGCCGAACAGGACGGCCGGCTCGACGTCCTGGTGAACTCCGTCTGGGGCGGAGACCCGCTGACCGACTGGGAACACCCCCTGTGGGAGCAGGACCTGGAGACCGGACTGCGGCTGCTGCGGCAGGCGGTGGAGACCCACGTCATCACCAGCCGGTTCGCGCTCCCGCTCATGGTCGCCCGTAAGAGCGGCCTGGTCGTGGAGGTCACCGACGGGAACACCGCCCGCTACCGCGGCACGTTCTTCTACGACCTGGCGAAGTCGGCGGTCATCCGCCTCGCGGTCGCCCAGGCCGCCGAGCTGCGGCCGCACGGCGTCGCGGCCGTGGCCATCACGCCGGGCTTCCTGCGCTCGGAGGCCCTCCTCGAGCACTTCGGCGTCACCGAGGACAACTGGCGCGACGGCGCGGCCCAGGACCCGAACTTCGCCCACTCCGAGACCCCGGCCTACCTCGGCCGCGCCGTCGCCGCACTGGCCGCCGACCCCGATGTCATGGCCAGGACGGGACGGGCCCTGGCCACCTGGGGCCTGTACCGCGAGTACGGCTTCACCGACGCCGACGGCACCCAGCCAGACTTCGCCGCCCACTGGGCCGAGAACCTGGAGGAGGAGTACGGGCCCCTCGGCGACCCGCTGTAACCCCGGCCGCCGCCCCGGCCCGTACCCGCTCCCGCTCCCGCTCAGGAGCCGCCGCAGACCACCTGGTCGCCGGTGACCACGCCGAACTCGCCCTGGTACGGGTCCTCCGCGCGCACCGCCACCACCTTGCGGTAGTCCGCGCCCGCGATCACCACGACGGTCCGCCCCTGCCCCCGCACGGCCCGCATCTCGCTGCCGGGCAGCGCGGTGGACACCGTACGGGCCGACCGGTCCCAGCGCGGGTCGTACGTGATCACCGTGCGCTTGACGTCCCGGCTCGCGCCGTTCCCCGGAGCCCGGGTGGTGTCGAAGCCGGTGGCGCGCAGCGCCGAGTCCACCCGGGTGCCCAGCCCGTCGATCCGGGTGCCGTTCTCCACCTGGACCCGGACCTGCCCGGGCGGCACGTCCACCGGCACCGCGGGCTGCCGCTGCACCGGCTTGCCGGCGGCGGCAGCCGGGGGCGGGGCCATCGGCCGGTCCTCGCGCAGTGCCCGGAAGAGCTTCGCGGCCTTCGCCTCGTCCCATTTCACGGTGGAACCGAGGCCCTTGACCGGGAAGGAGGGGTTGCCGACGGGCACGGAGGCGAACTCCGAGGAGGAGGGGGTGAAATCGCGCATCGCCTGCCCGAGCGCCAGCATCTGCTCGGAGCCGAAGCCCCGGTCGGCCCGGACCGAGCTCAGCAGGGTGGAGCTGACCTGCTTGAACTTGACGGGATTGAGCAGCACCCCGCCGCCCGTGGCCTGCTTGATCAGGGCGGCGATGAACCGCTGCTGGCGCTGCATCCGGCCCAGGTCCGAGGCCCCGTCGACATGGCGCGAGCGCACGTACTGCAGGGCCTGGCCACCGCTGAGCCGGTGGGTGCCGGGGAGCAGGTCGAGGCCGGTGTTGGGGTCCTTCATGGTCTTGGCCGTGCAGATCTCCACGCCGCCCATGGCGTCGACCGTCTTCATGAAGCTGGTGAAGTCGACCTCCAGGTAGTGGTCGATCTTCACGCGGGTCATGTTCTCGACGGTGCGCACGGTCAGCTGGGGCCCGCCCTCGGCGTAGGCGGCGTTCAGCTTCACGGGGTGGGCCCCGTGCGGTTTGCCGCTGGAGCCGTCGACGTGCGCGGGCAGCTCCACGAAGCTGTCCCGGGGGAGGCTGACCACACTGGCCCGGGCCCGGTCCGCCGAGAGGTGGACCAGCATGACGGTGTCGGTGCAGTGACAGGGCGCGCCGCCCAGGCGGTACTCGCGCTTCTCCGCGGCGGTGATCTTGTCGCGGCCGTCGGTGCCGACGAGCAGGAAGTTCACCCCGTGTCCGGCCTGCGGGCGGTTCTTCATGTCCTTGAAGGGGTCCACGCGCTGGATCCCGGTGTCCAGTCCGGTCATCACCGCGTGCCCCAGGGCCCCCGAGCCCAGGACGAGCACCGACAGTCCCGCGGCGAGCCGGACGCCCCAGCGGGGTCTGTCCGCCGGCCGGTGCCCGCCCGCCCGGGGCCCGGCCGGACCGCCGGGCCGCGGCGCGCGCTGCGACGGCCGGGCGGACCGGGCGGGCAGGGCGGGTCGGGTGGGACGGTGCGGCTGGGGCACGGGGGACACCTCGCACGATCGGCAGATTCGTCAGAACAGTAGGTCCATACGATCAGCTGCTGTCCGTACTGCTCATCCGGCGCGCACCCGGTTCCCCCGTACGCGGTAACGTGACACCGATACCCGACCTTGAAGGACCACATGCCCGCCCAGCAGCCCGCAGTCTCGGTGATCATGCCGGTGCTCAACGAGGAGCGCCACCTGCGCGACTCGGTCCACCACATCCTCGGACAGGAGTACGGGGGTGAGATGGAAGTGGTGATCGCCCTCGGTCCCTCCAGGGACCGTACGGACGAGATCGCCGCCGAGCTGGTACGGGAAGACCCCCGGGTCCACACCGTCCCGAACCCCACCGGCCGCACCCCCGCCGCCCTCAACGCGGCCATCCAGGCCTCGCGCCACCCGATCGTCGTCCGCGTGGACGGCCACGGCATGCTCTCCCCGAACTACATCGCCACCGCGGTCCGTCTCCTGGAGGAGACCGGCGCGCAGAACGTCGGCGGCATCATGCACGCCGAGGGCGAGAACCCCTGGGAGGACGCAGTCGCCGCCGCGATGACCTCACGGATCGGCGTCGGCAACGCCGCCTTCCACACCGGTGGCAAGGCCGGCCCCGCTGACACCGTCTACCTCGGGGTGTTCCGTCGGGAGGCCCTGGAGGCGGCCGGCGGGTACAACGTGGAGTTCATCCGCGCGCAGGACTGGGAGCTGAACTTCCGCATCCGCGAGGCCGGCGGGCTGATCTGGTTCTCGCCGGAGCTGAAGGTCCAGTACCGGCCGCGCCCCTCGGTGCGGGCGCTCGCCAAGCAGTACAAGGACTACGGGCGCTGGCGCCACGTGGTGGCCCGGTACCACGCGGGCTCCATCAACCTGCGCTACCTCGCCCCGCCGGCCGCCGTCTGCGCGATCGCCGCCGGTCTGGTCGTCGGCGCGGCCGTCACCCCGTGGGCCTTCGTCCTCCCGGCGGGCTACCTCGCGGCGATCACCGCGGGATCCGTCCCGGCCGGCAAGGGGCTCTCGCTGGGAGCGCGGCTGCGGATCCCCGTCGCCCTGGCGACCATGCACGTGTGCTGGGGCTACGGCTTCCTGACCAGCCCGCGCTCGCTCGCCGCCAAGGTCATCGCGAGCCGCCGCCCGTCGGTGAGCCGGGACCCCGCCGGGCTCTGAGCTCCCGTAGCCGCACGGAACAAACACGAAAGGGGTGACCCGGTCCTCGTCGGACCGGGTCACCCCTTTCGGTGTTCGAGGCCGCCGGCCTCTCAGGTCACCAGCGGAACGGCTTGTAGATGTCCATGCAGCTGGTGTCCGTGGCGTTGAGCACGTCGGCCGACTCCGGGACGTCGCCGGCCTCGGGCGGTGCCTGCTGCGGGTAGACGTTGCCCTCGCGCCAATCTGCGCCCACCAGGACCGTGATCCTGGCCGCCGAGGCAGCCTTCTGCACCGAGGTGGCCGGAATGCCGAGCGCCGCGGCCACGCTCTGCGCGTCGGCGGCCTGGGCGTCCGTGGCGTAGCGGACGACCGTCGCCTTCTCCGGGATGAGCGCGACGTCCGCCTTGGCCAGGGTGAACCCCTTGCCGACGAGCTGGCCCGCGATGGCCGTGGCCCGCTTGGGCACGGGCTTCGCACCGGAGCCCGTGCCGTTGACCACCTGTACGGCGATCTTTCCGGGGGCGGAGGCCGGCGGCGCGGAGGACGGCTGCGTGGCCGGCGCGGGGGTGGACGCCGACGCGCTCGCGGCGGGCGCCGGGTCGCCGTTCTTGTCCATGGCTACGTCCTCGCGGAGCAGCTCCCACACCTTCGGGGCGTCCTTGGGGTCGAGGATCAGCCGGTCCTTGTCGCTCGGGGCCGTCAGCACCGGGATCGTGGTCGAGGTGATGCGGTTGATCGGCACGTCCTTGAGCAGCAGGGCGAGGTCGAGGAGCTTCTTGACCGTCCCGATCTCCTCCGACACCTCCAGCGCCTTCGTCGCCGCTTCCGCCAGGCCCGTGAGGCGGGGCAGGTCGGTGAAGGCGTTCTGGCTCTTGAGCCCGCGCATCATCGAGTTCATGTACATGTGCTGCGCCTTGGCCCGGGCCATGTCACTGCCGAAGGCGTGCCGGGTGCGCAGCCACTGGAGTGCCTGCTTGCCCTGGACCCTGGTGGTACCGGCCTTCAGCTTGAGGCCGGAGCCACCCGTACCCGACCCCGGCTCCGACTGGTCGAAGACGTTCTGGTTGACGCAGACGTCCACGCCGCCGATCGCGTCGGCCATGCTCACGACCCCGACGAAGTCGATCGTCATCCAGTGGTCGATGTAGACGTTGGCCATCTTCTCCCAGGTGGCCAGGGTGCAGCCCGGACCCCCGCGCGAGAAGCTCTCGTTGATCATCATCTTGGTGGCCTTGTACTTCGCGCCCGTCTTGGGGTCGGAGCACTCGGGGATGTCCACGATCGTGTCGCGCGGAACGGAGGTCACCGAGGCGTTCTTCCGGTCGGCCGATATGTGGATCAGCATCTGCACGTCGGCCCGCGCGGGGCCGCCGATGTTGTCCCAGTCCCCGCCGAGCTTCGCGTTCTCCTCGTCGCGGACGTCGGAGCCGAGCATCAGGATGTTGATCGGGCGCCGGCCCGCGGCGTCGGCCTCGCTCCTGGCGACCCCGCTGTCGCCGCTCAGGCGCTGGCCGCTGCGGATGTTGCCGTTGAGGTGGCGGTAGTAGAGGTAACCGGCCGCCGCCGTCCCGAGTATGAGCAGTGCGAGGATGGAAGCCGTCCAGCGCAGTACGCGGCGCCCCCGCCGGGTCGGCCGCCGGCCCCCGCCCGCGCCCCCGCCCCGGCCGGAGCCGGACCTCGGTGCGGGTACGGCACTGGTGGCCGTCGGACGGGTGCCGGCGCCGGATATGCCGTCGCCGGCCCGGCCCGGCGCCCCCTCCCCTTGCACGCTGCTGTGCCTCACGCGTCCCCCATCACGATCACTCTGTGTCGGTAGTGTGCCGGTCCGACGGGCTCCGGCACGTCATGTCGCGACCGCGGAGAGCCGGTCGGCCCCCTTGTCGGTCACTTGGCGCAGACGGACTTGTCCGCTTCCACCCGCTGGACGCCCTCCGGCGCCTGCTGAGGCGCCGTCATGGAGACCCCCGCCCCCTTGAAATCCGGACCGAGCGTCAGCTTCATCGGTGTCTTGGGCGCGGCGTCGGCCGTGCCCACCTTCAACGCCGTCGCCGGCAGGCCCATCATGTCCGCCAACGCCCTTGCCTGGTCGGCCTGGTTGGGCGCGTACTCCAGCTGCGTGGTCGCCACCTTGGCGGGCGCGTTGCCCAGGTTGCTGGACTTGGGCACCCCCTTGGTGTTCTGCAGCCAGTTCAGGGTGCCGGACGCGGATCCGGCCGGGCCGCCGCCGTTGTAGACGTCCACCCGGACGTCCTTGGCCGCCGCGCGGGGGCCCTGCATGAGGGCGTCCAGCTTGGCCTTCGCGTCCGTGGCCGCCGCGTCCTTCGCGGCCTGCTCCTTCTTCTCGACCTCGGTGAGGGAGACGTCGCCCCGGATCATCTGGAGCAGGGGCTCCGCCTGCGCCTGCTTGACCACCACGGTGGCCTTCGCGCCGACCGGCTCCGCCGGATTGTCGATGACCGGGAGCGTGGTGAAGGTGATGTTCTTGAGGTCGATGTTCTTCAACTCACTCGCGAGATCGGTGAGTTTGGCGATCGATCCTATTCCCGAGTCCACGCTCAGCGATTTGGTGGCCGCCTCGGCGAGGGAGAGGAACTTCTGCGGACTGGTCAGCGTCTCCTTCGACTTCATCTCCCGCATCATCGAACCGAGGAACTGCTGCTGGGTCTTGATACGGTCGAGGTCGCTGCGCTGGCCGAAGGCGTGCCGGGTCCGGACGAAGGCCAGCGCCTGCTCGCCCTGCAGCCGGTGCGAGCCCGCCTTCAGCTTGAGCTTGGAGTCCTTGTCGTTGACGTCCTTGGCCACGCAGACCGGCACCCCGCCGACCGCCGTGCTCAGGTTCTTCACCGCGTTGAAGTCGGCCATCATGAAGTGGTCGACCTGGATCCCGGTGAGCTCCTTGACCGTGCGCATCGTGCAGCCCGGGTCGCGACCCGCCTGCCCCAGGCTGGTGTTGAAGCGGGCCCCCCGCTCGCCGGGGATGTCCTTCGTCGAGCCGTCCGGCTGCTTCGTCGGGCAGGTCGGCACGTTGGTGATCAGGTCGCGCGGGATGGACAGCGCGGTGGCGTTGGAGCGGTCCTTCGCGACGTGGAACAGGATCGTGGTGTCGGCGTGCCCGACGCTGCCGGCGTCGCCGTAGCCCTCGTTGCCCGTGCCGCTGCGCTTGTCCGTGCCGATGACCAGGATGTTGATCGCCTGGTCCTTCTTGAATCCGCCGCTCGTACCGGCGTCACCGATGTCGGTGACGTTGAGGTTGCCGTTCAGGTGGTCGTAGTAGAGGTAGCCGGCGATCGACCCGCCGACCAGCAGGAACGCCAGTGTTCCGCCGGTGACCACCAGGATCTTCTTGCGCCGGCCGCCGCCCCCTCCGCCCCTGCGGGGGCGTCCGCCGCGGCGGCCTCCGCCGGGCGGGGCCTCACCGCGGCGCGGTCCGGGAACCGCGGGGCCCGCGGGAGAGGCGGGGGAGCCGGGGGAAGCGGGGGCACCGGGGGCCCTGCGCGGTGTCGCGCCGGGCGCGCGCCGCTGAGGAGGCGCTTGCGGAGCGGATTGCTCCAGTCGCAGTTCGTAGTTGCCGGTGCGGGGGTTGAGTACCCACTGGTCTGCGGGGTCGATCTCGTCGGCCCGTCCACGGCTTTGCGCATCCACGGTTTGCTCGAATCCTCCGTCGGTGCTTCGCGACGCGCCTCCCCCAGGCGCACGGTCAACGATCCGGCTGCTGGCACACGGCCTCTGTGCTGGCCGGGCGCCGGATCGCTCACCTTATCCGGACAGGTTCGCCGCAAACCATGCTGGTGATGAATTCCACGCACTTACAACGGGGCAATCGCCCCAACAAGCTCGGCCCCGGCTCCGGCTTTTGGGATTGCTTTACCGGCAGTCGGCCACGCCGGCCGTGGTGCCCGTGAAGGTGGGGACGGGCGTGGAGGGCTCTGCGGTTCCCGGGCGCTCCCCGGTACCGCTCGTGGCGCCGTCCGCCTCGTCCGTGACCGCCTTGTCCTCATCTGCCCGGTCCCCGGCCGGAGCGGGCGTGGCCGCGGGCGGGGCGATGGCGAGCGGCTGGTCCGACCGCAGCCGCTGGAAGAGCTGGGTCGCGTCCGGCTCCCGCAGCTCGTCGCGGTTGCGGTCGGCGGCGTACGGCCGGCGCGGCACCGTGAGGAACTTGATCTGCTCGGTCGGGATGTCGCGCACGCCCCGGACGAGCTCGTACAGCCCGCGCAGCGAGGCCAGCCCCGGGTCGGTGGTCACCGAGGAGGTCGCCGCGTCCAGCAGCGGGTACAGCCGCGCCGGGTTGAGCAGCACCCCGTTGCTCTGCACCTTCTTGACGAGCGACCCGAGGAACGCCTGCTGGCGCTCCATCCGCTCGGTGTCACTGCCGTTGCCCAGGCTGTAGCGGGCCCGTACGAAGCCCAGCGCCTGCTCGCCCTGCAGGGTCTGGCGGCCCGCCGGCAGCTTCAGCTTGGCCTCGGTGTCGTCCACCGGCCGCCGCAGACACACCTCCACGCCGCCTATGGCGTCCACCATCTTCTTGAAGCCGCTGAAGTCCAGCACCATGTGGTGATCGACCCGGATCCCGGTCATCGCCTCCACCGTACGGATCGTGCAGGCGGTCCCGCCCCATTCGAAGGCCCAGTTGAACTGGGCGAACTGCTCCCTGGTCCGGCTTCCGTCGGGCTTCAGGCACGCGGGTATCTCCGTCATCAGGTCCCGCGGTACCGACACCGCCGTCGCGCTCTTCCGGTCCGCCGGCAGGTGCAGCAGGATCGTGGTGTCCGAGCGCTGGGTGCCCTGGTCCTGCCCGTACCGGGCGTTGCCCGCGCCGGTGCGGGAGTCCGAGCCGATCAGCAGGATGTTCTGCGCGCCGCCCGCCAGGTGGGCCGGGCGCTCCTTGTCGTAGCGGCGCAGCTCGGCGGCGGCGGAGGTGTCCTCGACGATGTTCCCGTCGAGCTTGTCGTAGATCCACCAGCCCGTGCCCGCTCCGGCGACGACGAGCAGGCCGGTCCCGAGCCCGATCCAGCGCAGCAGGCGGCGCCGCTTGCGGCCGTTCGGAGGCTTCTCGCCTCCGGCCGCATCGGTGCCGCCCGGTATGCCCGCGCTGTCCGTCACTCGCGTTCCGTCCCCTCACCCGAACCGGTACGGGCCGTACGGGTGAGTACGGCCTGTGCCGATCCTGCCCCCGGGTCCTCGATGCGGCCCGGGGGCACGGCCGTGTATAGGGCCATGTGGGTGACAAATCGCCCAGATCCGGCATTGGGCGGTGTGGGTGACGGCGGTACCGGACCGGGTCAGGCCGTGTGGGTGACCCGCTCGCTCTCGATCCGCTGGGCCAGTGCCCCCTCCGCCAGCTCCCCGGCGTTGCGGCACAGCACCACGGAGCCGCCCGTGGCCAGGGCCGCGTAGAGCCCGGCCGAGAGCCCCTCCCAGCTGTCGTAGCCCTGCCGGGACAGCACCCGGGCACCCTCGCCGAAGCCGAGCTTCGCCGCGTCCTCGCGGGCCCGCTCGCAGATCCGGGCGTACGAGAGCTCCTCGCCGCCGACCACCAGGCCCGGGCCGTCCGCGTCCACGGGCTGGAAGGGCGCGAACCGGTCGCCCTGCCCCGGCACCTCCACCGCGTAGTCGGCGAACCCGGCCGGCGGCTGCGGGAAGCGCCCGCCCAGCGGCCGCAGCGCGAGCGCCACCCGCTCGCCGGAGCACGCGGCGGCCTCCTCCAGCGTGTCCGGGCCGCTCACCACGAGGTCGGCGCCGCCCGGATCCCCGCCCACCTCCACCACGACCCCGACCGAGGCACAGGCGAGCAGCCACACGGCGCTCTGCCAGTGCGCGGGGAGCAGCAGGGCGAGCCGGTCGCCGGGCTCGGCGCCCAGGTCTCCCTGGAGCAGATTGGCGGTCTTGGCCACCCAATTGGCGAAGGTGGCGACGGACAATTCGACGCGCTCGCCCGTGGCGTCGTCGTAGAAGGTCACGAGCGGGCGGCCGGGATCGGCGGCGAGCGCGGATCGCAGCAGGTCGGCAGGGGTGCGGTCAGTGGCGTTCACGGACCAGAGCCTACGCGGGGGAGCCCGCGCCCCTCCTCCGTACGGACGCAGCACGATCCCCCGTACGGAGGAGGGGTATCCGTACCGGGACCGGACGGCACATCAGTTCTCGGATGGCGCCCGCCTCCGGCAGTCCCCAGCATCCTTTCCATGCGTGCATTCCTTGCTTCCTCCATCGGCGTCGCGACGGCTGCCGCACTGGCCCTGCCGCTCGCGCTCCCCTCCACGGCCCTCGCACACCCGGCGGCGACGCGGCAATCGGCCGGGGCGGGGTCGACGGCCCCCGCGGCCCCGCCGGCCGTCGCCGGATCCACCCAGTCCCTGCCGCTCGTCCCCGTCGGACCCGCGGCGGACCGCGCCACCGGGGTCCCCGGCATGAGCACCTCGCCCCGGCTGCCCGAGACCCGCGGCCTGTCGGCGCGCGAGGTCAAGACCTTCTCGCTCGTCGGCGTCGTCTGGGACGACGCGGGCACCCACCTCGACGGCCGCGTCCAGGTCCGCACCCGCTCCGTGACCACCTCGGCCTGGTCCGAGTGGCAGGAGGTCGACACCCACAACAGCGAACACGCCGCCGACCCCGACACTGCGGAACGCGGCACCGGCCGGGTCCGCGGCAGCACCGCCCCCCTGTGGGTCGGGGAGTCCGACGGCATCGAGGTCCGCGTCCAGGCGGAACACGGTGACCGCGAGGTGAGCAGCGGGCTCCCGACGGGCATGCGCATCGAGCTCGTGGACCCGGGAGACTCCTCCCGCCCCCACTCGGACGCGAAGAACGGCACCGGGGAGACCTCGCCCGCCGTCGACGACGACGACAAGGGAGAACTGCCCCTGCTCCCCGGCATGACGATGGAGATGGCGGAGTCCTCCTCCGCCAACGTGCCGATGGCCCCCCTCGGCGCCCAGGAGATCCCCGCCCTCAACAAGGCCGACTCCACCGCCGACGCGGTCCTCGCCGACGAGGCGCTCGCGGCCGCCCCGTACATCGGCCCGCGCCCGAAGATCGTCACCCGGCTCGGATGGGGCGCGGACGAGAGCCTGCGCGAGAAGGGCTTCGTCTACACGAACACGGTCAAGGCCGCCTTCGTCCACCACACCGCGTCCGGCAACAACTACGCCTGCAAGGACGCCCCGGCGGTCCTGCGCAGCCTGTACCGCTACCACGTGGTCAGCAGCGGCTGGCGGGACATCGGCTACAACTTCGCCGTCGACAAGTGCGGAACCGTCTACGAGGGCCGGGCGGGCGGAGTCGCCAAGGCGGTGCTCGGCGCGCACACCATGGGCTTCAACACGGACAGCATGGGCGTCGCGGTCATCGGCACCTTCACCTCCACGGCCGCCCCCAAGGCGGCGGTCGACGCGGTGGCCCGCCTCACCGCCTGGAAGCTGGGCCTCTTCGGAGCGGACCCCCGCGCGAAGACCACCCTCAAGTCGGGCGGCGGCAACCTCTACGCGAAGGGCAGCAACGTCCGCCTGAACGTCATCTCCGGCCACCGCGACGGCTTCGCCACGGAATGCCCGGGCCGCCAGCTCTACAACACCCTCCCCCCCACCCGAACGGCCTCAGCCAAACTCCAGGGCCGCCCCTGAGGCGCCAACCTTCTTGACGCGCCGCTCGCACCGCTTCGCGGGCTTCGCCTCGCTGCGCCGGGCACCTTTTTGACGCGCCGCTCGCACCGCTTCGCGGGCTTCGTGGCGCTGCGCCGGGCACCTTCTTGACGCGCCGCTCGCACCGCTGCGCGGGCTTCGCGGCGCTGCGCCGGACTCCGTCCGGCGGTGGCGGGTCGGCGCTGCGGCCACTGCCGTCCCGGCGCGGGGCGGGTGGGCGGGTGCGGCTGGGTCGGCCCTGCGGGGCGAGGTCCCCTACCCGCCCTTCGCCCGTTCCCCGGGCTCCGCCCGAACCCCTGCCGGGTGCGGCGCCGTTCCCGGGGGCCAGCCCCCGGAACCCCCGCGCCTCAAACGCCGGCGAGGCTGGAAGCGGCCCGGGCGCAGCCCGGTACCCCTTCCAAGCCTCGCCGCGCCAATCCAGCCGTCCGGCGCTTGAGGACCGGGGTCTGGGGCGGAGCCCCAGGGTCCTTTCAGCCCGTCCGGCGTTTGAGGACCGGGTCAGGGCGGAGCCCTGGGAACGGTGGAAGGGCGGGTAGGGGACAAGCCCCGCAGGGCTACGCTCAAGACATGGCCGGCCGCTACGACCCCCTCACCCGCACCGCGATCCGCGGCGGCCGCACCCAGGTACCCCCGCCACCCCCGGACCCCGCCCAAGCCACCGGCGCGGCCGACGCCCAGGCTCCGGCTCCGGCCTCGGCCGAGGCTCCGGCCCCGGCCAAATCCCAGGCCCCAGCCACGGCCGAGGCCCCGGCTCCGGCCACGGGCCAGCCTCCCGGCCAAGGCGCAAGCAGGGGTATGGCCCAGCCCCCCGGTCCGGGCGCGGGCGAGCGTGCCGGTCAAGCCGCAGGCGAGCCCGCTGCCCACCCCGCCGCCGGCGGGCACCCCGCCCACCCCGCCGCCGGCGGGCACCCCGCCCACCCCAAGACCCGCTCCTGGACCCCACCCGGCCCGGTGGATCTCGGCCTCACCCTCGGCCCCCTCAGACGCGGCCCCGCCGACCCCACCTTCCGCATCACCCCCGGCACGGTCTGGCGAGCCACCCGCACCCCCGCCGGCCCCGCCACCCTCCGGGTCGCGCTGGACGGGACGGCGGTGTGCGCCACCGCCTGGGGCCCCGGTGCCGACTGGATCCTCGACGGACTGCCCGAGCTGCTCGGCTCCGCCGACGACCCGGCGGCCTTCGTCCCCCGGCACCGGCTCGTGCACGCCAGCCACCGCCGCCGCCCGGGCCTGCGCCTGACCCGCACCGGCCTGGTCCTGGAGTCCCTGATCCCGACGGTCCTGGAACAGAAGGTCACCGCCGACGAGGCGTACCGCGCCTGGCGCCGCCTGGTACGCCAGTACGGCGAACCGGCTCCGGGCCCGGGCCCGATCCCCGGCCCCGGCCTCTACGTCATGCCCGACCCCCGCACCTGGACCCTCATCCCCTCCTGGGACTGGCACAAGGCCGGCGTCGACTCCAAACGCTCCGCCACCATCGTCCGCGCGGCCCGCCACGCCGCACGCCTCGAAGAGGCCGCCGCCATGGACCTGCCGGCCGCCGCCGCCCGCCTGGAGGCGATCCCCGGCATCGGCCCGTGGACCTCCGCCGAGACCCTCCAGCGAAGCAACGGCGCGGCCGACGCCGTCACCACCGGCGACCTGCACCTGCCCGGCATCATCGGCTACGCCCTGGCCGGGAACCGGGACGCAGACGACGCCGCCATGCTGGAGCTCCTCGCGCCCTACGCCGGCCAGCGCCACCGCGCGGCCCGCCTCGTCCTCCTGGCCGGGGCCACCCCGCCCCGCCGGGCACCCCGGATGCCCCGGGGCGACATCGGCAAGCTCTAGGCCAGGGCGAGCGGGGTGAGCCCCGGCCCCCAGGCTCACCGGACCTCGATGAACTCCTCCGCCGCCCGCGCGCCCCGCTCCGCCGGAGCGACCGCGGCGTGCCCGACGGCCACCGCGCCCATCGGGTCCCAGTCCTCCGGCAGGCCGAGCACCTTGCGCACCACGTCCCGGCAGAACATCGTCGAGGACACCCACGCGGAGCCCAGCCGTTCCCCGGCCAGCGCGACCAGGAAGTTCTGCACGCCCGCGCCCATCGCGACGACGAACATCTCCCGCTCGGCGGCGTCCCGCCGGGCGTGCCCGTAGTCGTGCGCGCCGTCCGTGACCAGACAGGGCACCACCAGGTAGGGCGCGGCCCGCAGGACGTCGCCCCGCCGGACCCGCCTCGCGATGGACTCCTCGGACTTCCCGTCCCGCCGCAGGTCCTCGATCCAGGCGTCCCGCATCGCGTCGAGCAGCTCCAGCCGCGCACCCGCGGACTCCAGCAGCACGAACCGCCACGGCGTCGTGTGGTGCGGGGCCGGGGCCGTCACGGCCGCCGCCACCGCGCGGCGCACCGCGCCGGGGTCCACCGGCTCGGACGTGAAGGCCCGTACGGTACGCCGCTGCGTCACGGCCTCCCGTACCGCCTCCGAGGTGCCCAGCCGGAACATGTCGTCGGCCGGCGAGCGGACCAGGTCGGCCGCCGAGGACCCCTCGCCCAGGACGTGTTCCAGCCCGCGCACGATCGCCACCGGCAGGCCCAGGGCCTTGCCCTTGACCAGGTCGCCCGCGGCGGCCAGCTCGTCGGCGGTGGCGACGACCGTCGCGCTCAGCGGGTTCCCGTGGGCGTCGGTGCCCCCGCGCAGGTCGTCCAGGACCTGTACGCCGGCCGAGCCGATCGCCACGTCCGTGAGCCCGGTGCGCCACGGCCGCCCGAAGGTGTCCGTCACGATCACGCCCACGTCCACGGACCGCAGCTCCCGCAGCCCCGCACGGATCGCGGCGGCCGAGGCGTCGGGGTCCTCGGGCAGCAGCAGGACGGTCCCGGCCTCGGTGTTCGAGGCATCGACCCCGGCGGCGGCCATGACCAGCCCCTGCCGGTTCTCCACGATCCGCAGCGTCCCCCGGCGCGCGACGACCCGTACGGTCTCGGCGTCGATCGCCTCCTCGCGCGAATCGGCGCGGACGATCCGGCCCTCCGCCTTGGAGACGATCTTCGAGGTGACGAGCAGGATGTCGCCGTCGCGCAGCTCCGGCCCGGCGGCCGCGATCAGCGCCGCCAGGTCGTCGCCGGGCCGTACCTCGGGGATCCCGCTGACGGCCCGGACCTCGTACGAGGTCCCGTGCGGGGCGGTCACCGCGAGGCCTCCGCCAGTTCCAGCGCGGCCCGCGCCATCTCCGCCGTGGCGGCCAGGTCGGTCATCATCAGCGGGACCGCCCGGCAGGTGATGCCGGCGGCCTCCACCTCGGTGACGGCGTCCGCGTCGGCGGTGTCGACGAGCCAGCCGTCGAGCAGCTCGGTGCCGTAGTGCAGGGCGACGGCCGCGGCGGTGGACTCGACGCCCACGGCGGCCAGCACCTTGTCGGCCATCCCGCGCACGGGGGCGCCCCCGACGATGGGGGAGAGCCCCACGACGGGCGCCGCGGCGGCGGCCACGGCCTCGCGGATGCCGGGCACGGCGAGGATGGTGCCCACCGACACCACGGGGTTGGACGGCGGGAAGAGGATCACGTCGGCGGCCGCGATGGCCTCCAGGACGCCGGGCGCGGGCTTGGCCTGCTCGGCGCCCACGGGTACGACGGCCTCGGCGTCCACCGCGGCACGCATGCGGACCCAGTACTCCTGGAAGTGGACGACCCGGCGCTCGCCGCTCTGCGAGTCGGTGATCGCGACGTGGGTCTCGACCCGGTCGTCGGACATGGGGAGCAGCCGGACCCCGGGCTGCCAGCGGTCGCAGAGGGCCTCGGTGACGGCGCTGAGCGGGTAGCCCGCACCGAGCATCTGCGTACGGACGATGTGGGTGGCGAAGTCTCGGTCACCGAGGCCGAACCAGGTCGGTCCGACCCCGTACGCGGCGAGTTCCTCCTTGACGGTGAAGGACTCGTCGGTGCGGCCCCAGCCCTGGTCCTCGTTGATGCCACCACCGAGGGTGTACATCACGGTGTCCAGGTCGGGGCAGACCTTGAGCCCGAACAGGTGAATGTCGTCACCGGTGTTGCCGATGACCGTGATGTCCGCGTCGGGAACGGCGGACTGGAGACCTCGGAGGAAACGGGCGCCGCCGATGCCGCCGGCCAGAACAACAATGCGCATGCCACGCAGTGTCTCAGGCGGCGGCCGGGGTCAGACGGAGAGGGCCTCGGGCCGGGCCGGAGAGCAGCTGTGCATCGGCATCTCGGTCAGACCGGGGAAGTACACGTGCAGGCTGACGGCCCCTTCGAGGCTGTCGTTCTGCACTTCGTGGGCGTACCCGGGGGCGAAGACGCGCTGGGAGCCGGCGCCGAGGGCGAGCGGGCCGCGGGCGGTGTGCTCGGTGAGCTCGCCCTCCAGGACGGTCAGCACGCCGGAGGAGGCGCCGTGGTCGTGCAGGCCGCTGCCCTGGCCGGGGACCCAGCTGAGCAGCCAGACCTCGTAGCCGGGGCCGGTGCGCAGCCGGTGGTACCAGCGGGTCGTGGCGTCGTACCGGACCAGGTGCTCCCACTCGGAGCGGTCGGCGGCGATGGAACGCGCGAGGCCCACGAACTCGGCGACGGTGGCCGGGTGCTCGCGGGCGGGCTGCAGGAGGTGCTGGACGGAGAGGATGTCGCCGGCGATCTGGAGGTCGCTCTCGACCATCGCCGACGTGGTGGCGGTGGTGGCGTTCAGGGTGCTGGTGCTGTTCATCGGGGGGTTCCTCGACGGATGTCAGTCATGCGGCGGTTGCTGTGGGGGGCGAGCTGGAGCTCTGGGGAGTCGGAACTCCCGAGGCATCAACAGCCGCAACAGCAACAGCGAACCTGGGCAGCGCACAGGAACCCACGAATGGGGGTCCGGGTGACTGCTGAGGGCGCTGACATGCGTACAAGAAGACCCGGTGGAGGGTCGGACTGTCAACTCAATGTCCGATTTGGTAGAAAAGTTTCACCTCATCCGGTTACCGTGCCCGGAGAAAGGTTTGTGCAGTCGGTACCAGGGGATGTGGCGCTGCGAGTCGCGCCGCAGCCCGCTGTGGCGGCTCTCAAACCCGTAAAGCCGTGCGACGTCCTTCTGTGGCTGAAATGTGATCTGTGCCGCTTCTTCGGCCGGATCGGAACCCCACCACAGAGTGACGCGTCGACTACGGGGGAGGGAGTGCCGGGAGTGACGCCTGTGGCATGTGTCACGATTTTTGGCGATATGAACACTTTCTGCATAGGCTTGGTTCCGCAGAGTGAATAAGGGGCCCAATAGCAGATCTCGGCTTGACTGCGCTGGAGCCCCGCACTTGTAATTTCACTCGTGTCGTTACGTAGCGATGAGTGACGACATGACCACGGGGACGCACAGACAGAGCGAGGGGCGCACATGACCGAGCTGGTTCAGGAACTGCTGGTCGAGGAGGCGGACGAAGAGCTCGGATGGCAGGAGCGAGCTCTCTGCGCCCAGACCGACCCCGAGTCCTTCTTTCCCGAGAAGGGCGGCTCGACCCGCGAGGCGAAGAAGGTCTGCCTCGCCTGCGAGGTCCGCTCCGAATGCCTTGAGTACGCCCTCGCCAACGACGAGCGATTCGGCATCTGGGGCGGCCTGTCCGAGCGCGAGCGGCGACGCCTGAAGAAGGCCGCCGTCTGAAGCGCCCTCGGCGCGCACCGAACGGCGCCCACGGCAGGGCCCGCGGCACGGCCCACGACATATCCGGCGACCCACCCGGAGAGATAGCCCCCTGTGCACCCGGCCTCACGCACGGCAGCGGCCGAAGTGCACGCAACGGTACAAAACGCAGTACGTCGAACGGTACGGCCCGCACGGCAACGAGCAGAGCAAACGGTCCGCCTCCCGCACCTTCCCCGCAGGAGGCGGACCGCTGTGTTCCCAGCCGTTAGGGTGGGGCGCTGTCCAGCAGCCTCCGAGGGCACACCACCCCCGGACCCCCGGCCGGAGGGCCCGTACCGCGATGTCCCTGCACAGCCAGTCGAGCGCCTCCCACCAGGCTGCCGCCGCACCAGAGTTCCCCCGGCACGTCGTCACCGCGGTCCTCGTCGCCCACGACGGCGCCCGCTGGCTGCCCCGGACCCTCGCCGGACTCCTCGGTCAGGAACGCCCCGCGCAGAGCCACATCGCCGCCGACACCGGCAGCGCCGACGACTCCGCGCGCCTGCTCGGCGAGGCCTTCGGTGAGGACCGCGTCCTGCACCTCGCCCGCCGCACCGGCTTCGGCGCCGCCGTCGACGAGGCCGCCCGCACCGCCGGGACCCTGACCCCCGAGGAACTCCCGTACCTCAAGCGCCCCTCCGGCTGGGATCCCGTCAGCCGCACCTGGCGCGACGAGACGTACGACCTCCCCGACCTGCCCCACGGCGAACCCGTCCAGTGGCTCTGGCTGCTCCACGACGACTGCGCACCCGAACCCGACGCCCTCGCCGAACTGCTACGCGTCGCCGACGAGAACCCCGACGCCGGCGTCATCGGCCCCAAGCTGCGCGGCTGGTACGACAAGAGGCAGCTCCTCGAAGTCGGCGTCACCATCGCCCGCAGCGGCCGCCGCTGGACCGGCCTCGACCGGCGCGAACAGGACCAGGGCCAGCACGACCAGGTCCAGCCCGTCCTCTCCGTCTCCAGCGCCGGCATGCTCATCCGCCGCGACGTGTACGACGGGCTCGGCGGCTTCGACCGCCGACTGCCCCTCATGCGCGACGACGTCGACCTGTGCTGGCGCGCCCAGAGCGCCGGATTGGCCGTCCTCGTCGCCCCCGACGCCGTCCTGCGGCACGCCGAGGCCTCCGCCCGCGAACGCCGCACCGTCGACTGCGTCGGCCGCTCCGCCGCCAGCCCGCACCGCGTCGACAAGGCCGGCGCCGTCTACACGATGCTGGCCAACAGCTCCGGCCGCGCCCTGCCGTACGTCCTGCTGCGCATCCTGCTCGGCACCGTCGTGCGCACCCTCGCCTACCTCGTCGGCAAGGCCCCCGGACAGGCCGTCGACGAGGTCACCGGCCTCCTCGCCACCCTGCTCCGCCCCGGCCGCATCCTCGGAGCCCGCCGCCGACGGGGCCGCGCCCTCGTCGCCGCACCGGTCCTGCGCCCCCTCTTCCCGCCGCCCGGCGCCAGCCTGCGCGCCAACGCCGAACAGCTCGCCGAGTACTTCGGCGCCAACGGCGACACCGAGAGCAGCGCCGCCGGCCGGCACGGCGGAGCCGTCGAATCGGGACCCGGCGGGGACGACGCCGACTACCTGGAGATCGAACAGTTCGCGCGACTCAAGCGGATCGCCCGCAAGCCCGCGCCCGTCCTCTTCGGCCTCCTCCTGCTCGTCTCCCTCATCGCCTGCCGCTCGCTCCTCGGCGGCGGCTCCCTCATGGGCGGAGCCCTGCTGCCCGCCCCCGACGGCGGACTCACCCTCTGGCGCGTCTACGCCGACGACTGGCAGCCCGTCGGTACCGGCACCACCGCCGGGGCGCCGCCCTACCTGGCCGTCCTCGGGGTCCTGTCCACCCTGCTCCTCGGCTCCACCGACGCCGCCCTGACCCTGCTGCTCGTCTGCTCGGTCCCGCTCGCCGGACTCACCGCCTACTTCGCCTCCCGGCCGCTGGTGGAATCCCGGCTGCTGCGCGCCTGGGCCGCCGTCGCGTACGCCTTCCTCCCCGCCGTCACCGGCGCCCTGGCCGGCGGCCGCATCGGCACCGCCGTCCTCGCGATCCTGCTCCCGCTCATCGCCCGCTCCGCCGTCTCCGCCTTCGGATTCGCCGACGGGGAGGGAGGCGGCAGCTGGCGCTCCGTCTGGACCTATACCCTCCTGCTGACCCTGGCCACGGCCTTCACCCCCGTCGTCTGGCCGCTCGCCGCCCTCCTCGGGTTCGCCGCGCTGGTCCTGCGCCGCGCGCGGTGGAAGACGTACGGCGCCCGCCTCCTGGCGACCCTCGGCGTTCCCCTCCTCGTGCTCGCCCCCTGGTCGCTGAGCCTGCTCACCCACCCCGCGAACTTCCTGCGCGAGGCCGGACTGCCCTACGGGGCCGGCTCGGCCACCGGCCTGGACCTGCTCGGCATCAGCCCCGGCGGCCCCCGCACCGCCGGCGGTCTGATCCTCCTCGGCGTGGTCCTCGCCGCCCTGGCCGCGCTGCTGCGCGCCGACCGGCAGTTCGCCGTACGCGCCGCCTGGGCCACCGCGCTCGCCGCGCTCGTGCTGGCCGTCCTCGTCAACCGCACCACCTGGGCCGGCCCCGCCACCCTCGTGTACGGACTCGCCCTGCTGGCCGCCGCCCTCATCGGCGCCGACGGGGCCAAGCACCGCGTCGCCACCCGCAGCTTCGGCTGGCGCCAGCCCCTCGCCGCCCTGATCGCGCTCGCCGCCGCCGTCGGCCCGCTCGTCGGCGCGGCAGGCTGGATGCTCAGCGGCGCCGCCGGACCGCTGGAGCGCCGCGACCCCGTCCAGGTCCCCGCCTTCGTCGCCGAGGAGAGCGGCACCCGTGACCAGGCCCGCACCCTCGTCATCGGCGCGGACTCCCCGGCCGTCCTCGAGTACAGCCTGGTCCGCGGCTCCGGCGGCCGCCTCGGCGACTCCGAACTCGCCGCCCGGGCCGGCAGCGACACCCGCCTCGACAAGGTCGTCTCCAGCCTCGTCGCCGGCTCCGGCGCGGACCAGACCGACCAGCTCGGCGGCTTCGCCATCCGCTACGTCCTGGTCCGCGACGGCGCCCCGCAGGAGATCGGCCGCGTCCTGGACGCCACCCCCGGCCTCAGCCGCCTCAGCAAGCTCGAAGGCAGCGCCCTGTGGCGCGTCGACCGGCAGGTCGCCCGCGCCGTCATCGTCTCCGGCAAGCCCGGCGAGGCCCCCATCCCCGTCGCCTCCGGCCCCGTCGAGGTGCACACCAAGATCCCGGCGGGTCAGGCCGGACGCGTCCTGCGCATCGCCGACCGGGCCGACCCCGGCTGGCAGGCCACCTTCAAGGGCAAGCCGCTCAAGGCCAAGACCGTCGACGGCTGGGCCCAGGGCTTCGAACTCCCCGCGGAAGCGGGCCAGCTCGACCTCGTCCACGAGGACGCCCTCACCCGGACCGCCTGGCACTGGGCCCAGGGCCTGCTCGCCCTGGTGCTCCTGGTGATGGCGCTGCCGGGCCGCCGCGCCCGCCTCGACGACGACCTGCCCGAGGACGAGGCCCCCGCCGCCGAGGAGGCCGGCGAGGGCCGCCGGGCCCGCCGCCTGCGCGAGCAGTCCGAGCCGGAACCCCGCTCCGAGCCCGCCCCGGCCGAGGCGGCCGTCGCGGCCGACCCGTACGCCCAGATCCCGGCGCAGCCGGCCTACGGCGAGGACGCGTACGCCTACCAGCAGCCGGCCTACGGGGACCAGGGCGGCTACGCCTACGGCGCCCAGGAGCAGCAGCCGCAGCAGTACGCCCCGTACCCGTACGAGCAGCAGCCGCAGCAATACACCGGGCACCCGGACGCCGCGTACGAGCAGCCGTACGAGCAGC
This sequence comes from Streptomyces sp. NBC_01264, assembly GCF_026340675.1. NCBI lineage: Bacteria > Bacillati > Actinomycetota > Actinomycetes > Kitasatosporales > Streptomycetaceae > Streptomyces > Streptomyces sp. NBC_01264. The sequence continues at coordinate 4,040,191 of NZ_JAPEOX010000001.1, read as the reverse complement.
CCTACGAGCCGTACGAGCAGCAGCCGTACCCGCCCTACCAGCAGCACCCCGATCCCCACACCGGCTACGACACCTACGGCCAGCACGACGCGGAGCAGGGCGGGCAGCACGCCCCGCGTCCGGACGGGAGCACCCAGCAGTGAAGCAGCGCGTCCCCCTCACGCTCGCCGCCGTCACGGCCGCCCTGGCCGCCGTCACCGGCCTCGCCACCCTCACCGCGCCGGCCGCCGACGGGGCCTCCACCGCTGCCGGGGGCAAGCCCGCGGCCCGGATGCCCGTCGAGCGGTCCCTGCTGGTGTGCCCCGCGCCCAGCACCTCCGACATCGCCGAGACCCTGTACACGGCGATCACCCCGGGCGCCGCCTCCCCGGGCGGCAAGGGCACGGCCCGGCTGCTGGGCGCGACCAAGGAGGCCAAGCCCGTCCTGGAACTCAAGGAGCCCGGCAAGCCCGTGGGCGCCAAGGCCTCCGGCGCCGAGGCCCCCGCGCTGAGCGGAGTCGCCGACGGGTTCCTCGCCCCCGGCTGGAGCGCGCAGCAGACCACCGTGGTCTCGGTGGGCCGCACGCGCGGCCTGCTCGGCGTCGGCTGCACCTCGCCCGGCACCGATTTCTGGTTCCCCGGCGTGAGCACCGCCAAGGGCCGCGAGGACTACGTCCACCTCACCAACCCCGACGACACCGCGGCCGTGGTGGACATCAAGCTGTTCGGCCCGGACGGCGCGGTCAAGGCCGAAGCGGGCACCAGCGAGAACATCCGCATCGACCCGAAGTCCAGCAAGGCCATCTCCCTGGCCTCCCTCGCCCCCGGCGCACAGCTCGCGGACGTCACCGCCCACGTGACCACCCGGGCTGGCCGCGTCGGCGCCACCGCCCAGGCGGGCGAGGAAGGCGTCGGCGCCGACTGGCTGCCCGCCTCCGTGGACGCGGCGGGGACCCTGGTCCTGCCCGGCATCCCGGCGGACGCCACCTCCGTACGGCTCGTCGCCTTCGCCCCCGGCGAGGAGGACGCGGACCTCAAGGTGAAGCTGGCCGGGGCGAGCGGCTCGATCAGCCCCGCGGGCGCCGAGCAGCTCCACGTCAAGGCCGGCATGACGGCGAGCCTCGACCTCAAGGACGTCACCCGGGGCGAGCCGGGCTCCCTGATCCTCTCCCCGGCGGACGCCAAGAAGACGGCCGTCCCGGTGGTCGCCGCCGTACGGGTGGTCCGCGGCACCGGAGCCAAGCAGGAGGTCGGCTTCATCCAGGCGTCCGCCCCCGTGGGCACCCGGGCGACCGTCGTCGACAACCGCCCCGAGCCGAACGCCACCCTGCTCTCCCTCACGGCCCCGGCCGGCGCCGACGCCACGGTCAAGGTGACCGCCTCGCCGGGCACGGAGGGCGGCGAACCCGCCTCGCAGGAGGTCAAGGTCAAGGGGGGAACCACCCAGACCCTGACCCTCGCCCCGACGGCCGGCAAGGGCGCCTACGCCCTCACGGTGGAAACCCTCTCCGGCGGCCCCGTCCACGCGTCCCGCACCCTGTCGATCCCGCGCGACGGAATCCCGATGTTCACGGTCCAGACCCTCACGGACGACCACTCCACGGTCTCGGTCCCCAAGGCGACCCAAAACCTCACGGTCCTGACCCGCTAGGCCGAATCCAGCCGTCCGGCGTTTGAGGACCGGGGTCTGGGGCGGAGCCCCAGGGTCTTCTCAGCCCGTCCGGCGTTTGAGGACTGGGTCCGGGCTGGCCCGGGGAACGGTGGAAGGGCGGGTAGGGGACAGCCCCGCAGGGCCGCCCCCACACCGCCGACGCAGTCGAGGACGCCCCGGGCGGGCCGGGACGCCCCGGGCAAGGGCAACGCCAAGGGCAGGGCCAGGGCCCCGGACTCCTAGTCCGACCCGTACCGCGGATCCACCGTCTCGGGCGACAGCCCGAGCAACTCCGCGACCTGCTCCACCACGATCTCGTGCACCAGCATCGCCCGCTCGTCCCGAGACTTCGCCCGAATCTCCACCGGCCGCCGGAACACCACGATCCGCGCCGGCCGCCCACCCGAGGCCTCCGCCAACGCCCCCAGCGGCACCGCTTCGTCGTTCCACCCGGTCTCCGCGCCCCCCGGCGCCCCCGGTACGTCGCCGATCATGAACTCCACCTCGGCCAGCTGCGGCCACCGCCGTTCCAGCCGCTCCACGGAGTCCCGTACGAGGTCCCCGAAGAGCTCCCCCCGGCTGGCCGACAGCGGAACCTGCGGAGGAGCCACCGGCCCGCGCATCCCGCGCCCGTGCCGGTCGCGCCGCCGCACCCGTGGCTCACCAGCGGGGGACCCGCCGGGCAGGGAGGCGGCAGGGGGCACGGGAGGGGGAGGCAGAGTGCTGTCCGTCACCCCCGCAGGGTAGCCCGCGCATCCGCGCCGGGGCGGGGGAGATCGGACGACACGGGGGAGCGACGGGGGGAGCGTCGTCGCGGCCCGGTCAAGAGTGCGGTACGGTCCAACGTCGTGAGCCTTGTACGTCGCTGTTCGCGCACCGCGTGCGGCCGCCCTGCCGTCGCGACTCTGACGTACGTCTACGCCGATTCGACCGCAGTTCTCGGCCCGCTCGCCACCTACGCCGAACCCCACTGCTACGACCTCTGCGCCGAGCACTCGGAGCGCCTGACGGCCCCGCGCGGCTGGGACGTCGTACGCCTCACCGACGGGTCGGCGCCCTCGCGTCCCACTGGTGACGACCTCGAAGCCCTCGCCAACGCCGTGCGCGAGGCGGCGCGCCCGCCGGAACGCGCGGCCGGGGCGGGCGGCGCAGGTCAGGGCGGTCCCACCACCGGGGAGACCCGTCGCGGACACCTGCGCGTCCTGCGTTCGCCGGATTCCTGACATTCGGTTGATCTGAAAAGCCGCGCTGCGTCCACGGTAGGTTTGCTTCACCGCACATGACCTTCAGGAGGGCAGGCAGTGGCCACCGATCTTTCGAACATCGTCAAGGCGTACGACGTACGGGGCGTTGTGCCGGACGAGTGGGACGAGCACCTGGCCGAACTGTTCGGTGCCGCCTTCGTCGAGGTGACCGGTGCCTCGGCGATCGTCATCGGCCACGACATGCGGCCCTCCTCCCCGGCCCTGTCCGGCGCCTTCGCCCGCGGCGCGGCCGCCCGCGGCGTCGACGTCACCCTCATCGGGCTGTGCTCCACCGACCAGCTGTACTACGCCTCCGGCAAGCTGAACCTGCCCGGCGCGATGTTCACGGCCTCGCACAACCCGGCGCGGTACAACGGCATCAAGCTCTGCCGGGCCGGCGCCGCCCCGGTCGGCCAGGACACCGGCCTCTCCACGATCCGCGAGCTCGCCGAGAAGTGGAGCGACGAGGGCGCCCCGGCGATCCCCGCCGGCACCGTCCCGGGCACCGTCACCGAGCAGGACACCCTCACCGGCTACGCCGACCACCTGAAGGGCCTGGTCGACCTCACCGCCGTCCGCCCGCTCAAGGTGGTCGTCGACGCGGGCAACGGCATGGGCGGGCACACCGTCCCCACCGTCTTCACGGGCCTCCCGCTGGACGTGGTCCCCATGTACTTCGAACTGGACGGGACCTTCCCGAACCACGAGGCCAACCCCCTCGACCCGAAGAACATCGTCGACCTCCAGGCCCGCGTCCTGGCCGAGGGCGCCGACCTCGGCATCGCCTTCGACGGCGACGCCGACCGCTGCTTCATCGTCGACGAGCGCGGCGAGGGCGTCTCCCCGTCCGCCATCACCGCACTGGTCGCGGCCCGCGAACTGGCCCGCAACGGCGGCACCGGCACCGTGATCCACAACCTGATCACCTCCTGGTCCGTGCCCGAGGTCGTCCGCGAGAACGGCGGCACCCCCGTCCGCACCCGCGTCGGCCACTCCTTCATCAAGGAGGAGATGGCCAAGTCCGGCGCCATCTTCGGCGGCGAGCACTCGGCGCACTACTACTTCAAGGACTTCTGGAACGCGGACACCGGCATGCTCGCCGCGCTCCACGTCCTGGCGGCCCTCGGCGGCCAGGACGGCCCCCTCTCGGAGCTGGTCTCCTCCTACGACCGCTACGCGGGCTCGGGGGAGATCAACTCGACCGTCGCCGACCAGACGGCCCGCCTCGCCGCCGTCAAGGCGGCCTACGGCTCCACCGAGGGCGTCACCCTGGACGAACTGGACGGCCTCACCGCGACCAGCACCGACTGGTGGTTCAACGTCCGCGCCTCCAACACCGAGCCGCTCCTGCGCCTGAACGTGGAGGCCCGGGACGAGGCCACCCTCGCCAAGGTCCGCGACGAGGTCCTGGCGCTCATCCGCGCGTAGTGCTGCACAGCCGGGGCGCGCTGCGCGCACGCCCCGGCCGCCCGTACTTCCAGGCCCCGGCAGGCAAAAATCAGCCCCGCCGGCGTTTGAGTCGCGGGGTCCGGGGCGGAGCCCCGGCAGTGCCGCCGCACCCGATGTCCGCCGTACCGCCGAGCCCTCCTCCACCCGCCACCCGAGGTACTCCTCAACCCGTCACCAGAGGTGACTCGGCGGTACGCTGACCAGGCCACATCCACATCCCCGAAGGGAACCGCACATGCCGCTCGAAGCCGGCCTCCTGGAGATCCTCGCCTGCCCCGCCTGCCACTCGCCCCTGGAGGACAAGTCGGCCGACGAGCAGAGCCCCGAGCTGATCTGCACCGGAGGCCAGGACTGCGGTCTCGCCTACCCGGTCCGCGACGGCATTCCGGTACTCCTCGTCGACGAGGCGCGCCGCCCCGCCTGAGCCTCCTACCGCCACCCGGTGCCAAAGCCGAGACTGGTTCCGTCACCACACAGGTTCCGTCACAGACACAGCCGGAGGCCGCCATGCTCGACGAGTCACTCCTCGACGCACCTGACGATCTCGCCCGCGCCGACCGCCGCGGTCTGCTCCGCGGCGCCGCCGACGCCGGCGCACGGGTACGCACCGCGGCCCGGCACGCCGCCGAGGCCGGCATCGCGGACCTGCGCCCGGACGGCCGCCCCCGGGCGGTCCTCATCGCCGGGCCGGGTACCGCCGCCACCGGGGTCGCCGATCTGCTCGGCGCGCTCGCCGGAGCCTCCGCACCCGTGATCCGGCTGCACCCGACCGGCGTCGCGCACGCCGCCGGGGCCCTGCGCTGGACCCTGCCCGGCTGGGCCGGCCCCGTCGACCTGCTGCTCATCGCCACCACCGACGGAACCGAGCCCGGCCTCGCGGTCCTCTCCGAGCAGGCCTACCGGCGCGGCTGCACCGTCGTCGCCGTCGCCCCCGAGCGCTCGCCGCTGAGCGAAGCGGTGGACGGCGCGCACGGGCTCCTCGTACCGATGGCCAAGGCCCCGTACCAGGAGTACGACGAGTCGGCCGCGGCCGGCCCCGGCGCCCTCTGGGCCCTGCTGACCCCGCTGCTGGTGCTCCTCGACCGGGTCGGCCTGATCACCGCCGCCCCGCACACCCTGCAGCTCGTCGCCGACCGGCTCGACCGCACCGCCGAACGCTGCGGCCCCGCCATCGTCACCTACTCCAACCCGGCCAAGACCCTGGCCTCCGAGCTCGCCGACTCCCTCCCGCTCATCTGGAGCGAGGGCGCCGCCGCCGGACCCGCCGGGCGCCGCTTCGCCGCCACCCTCGCCGAACTCGCCGGCCGGCCCGCACTCGCCGCCGACCTTCCCGAGGCCCTGCCGGCCCACGGGGTCCTGCTCGCCGGCGATTTCGCCGCAGGCGCCGACCCCGAAGACTTCTTCCGCGACCGAGTGGAAGAACCGCAGGCCCTTCGCGCACGCATCGTCCTGCTGCGCGACAGGCCCGCAGGCGGACTGACAGCCGCCCCTGCCGCACGAGAGCTCGCCCTCAGCCACGACACGGCCATCAGCGAGCTCGAACCGGAGGAGGGCACAGAGCTGGAGCAGCTCGCCGAACTCCTCGCCGTCACGGATTTCGCCACCGCCTACCTGGCGTTGGCCTCCGGGGGACACAGCTGAGGCGCACGCACGCGCGCCTCTCACCCAGGAAGACGACCGATGGACCGCCTCACGAACACGATCCGCCCCTACGCCTGGGGATCGCCCACCGCGATCCCCGAGCTCCTCGGAGTCGCGCCCACCGGCGAACCCCAGGCCGAGATGTGGATGGGCGCGCACCCGGGCGCCCCCTCCCGCCTCGACCGCGGAGCGGGCGAGCGCGCCCTCTCGGACGTCATCGCGGCCGACCCCGAAGGCGAGCTGGGAGTCGCAGCCGTCGCCAAGTTCGGCCCCCGGCTGCCTTTCCTCCTCAAGCTCCTCGCCGCCGGCGCCCCGCTCTCCCTCCAGGTCCACCCCGATCTCACCCAGGCGAAGGCCGGGTTCGAGGACGAGGAGCGCCGCGGCGTCCCCATCGACGCGCCGGACCGCAACTACAAGGACGCCAATCACAAGCCCGAGCTGGTCTGCGCCCTCACCCCCTTCGAGGGCCTGTCCGGGTTCCGCCCGGCGCTGGAGGCCGCCGCCCTGCTGGAGGGCCTCGGCGTCAACTCCCTGAAGCCCTACGCCGACCTCCTGCGGGCACACCCCGAAGAGGCGGCCCTGCGCGAGGTGCTCACCGCCGTCCTGACCTCCGACCGCGCCGAGATGGCCCGTACGGTCACCGAGGCCGCGGCCGCCGCCGAGCGACTCGGCGGCCCGTACGCCCCGTACGCCGGACTGGTCCACCACTACCCGGGCGACCCGGGCGTCATCGCCGCGATGCTCCTCAACCACGTGCAACTCCAGCCCGGCGAAGCCATCTTCCTCGGCGCCGGCATTCCGCACGCCTACCTCGACGGCCTCGGCGTGGAGCTCATGGCCAACTCCGACAACGTCCTGCGCTGCGGGCTCACCCCCAAACACGTCGACGTGCCGGAGCTGCTGAAGATCGTCGTCTTCGAGCCCGGCGACCCCGGAGTCCTGCGCCCGGAGGGCAACGGCGAGGAGGTCTACGAGACCCCCATCGACGAGTTCCGGCTCTCCCGCTTCGTCCTGGCCCCCGGCGGCGCCCCCCGGGTGGTCCCCGACGCCACCGCGCAGATCCTGCTGTGCACGGCGGGCTCCCCGACGGCGGGCTCCGTGAAGTCCGGTGAACTGACCCTGGCCCCCGGCGAATCGGTCTTCGTACCGGCCGGCGAAAAGGTCGAACTGTCCGGAACCGGCACCGTCTTCCGTGCCACTGTGGTGGTCTGACGTACCGTCCCTCTCGGTGGCTGTGAGAATCTGCGGCCGTAGCGCGGCGTCCCGGCCCGGGGCGCCGCACCGAGGAAGGGACACATCGCAACCATGAGCGCGTCGGGCGGTACCAAGGCGATCGTGGCGGCACTCGCCGCCAATCTGGCCATCGCGGTAGCCAAGTTCGTGGCCTTCGTCTTCAGCGGCTCGTCCTCGATGCTCGCGGAAAGCGTCCACTCGCTGGCGGACTCCGGAAACCAGGGCCTGCTCCTGCTGGGCGGCAAGAAGGCCCAGCGCGAGGCGACTCCGGAACACCCCTTCGGATACGGGCGCGAGCGCTACATCTACGCCTTCCTCGTCTCCATCGTGCTGTTCACCGTCGGTGGCATGTTCGCCATCTACGAGGGCTACGAGAAGATCCACGACCCGCACGAGATCACCCACTGGTACTGGCCGGTCGGCGTCCTGCTCTTCGCGATCGTCGCGGAGTCCTTCTCCTTCCGCACCGCGATCAAGGAGTCGAACGAGATCCGCGGCAGCCTCACCTGGGGCCAGTTCATCAAGCGCGCCAAGGCCCCCGAGCTCCCCGTGGTCCTCCTCGAAGACCTCGGCGCCCTCATCGGCCTCGTCCTCGCCCTCGCGGGCGTCGGCATCGCCCTACTGACCGGCAACGGCGTCTGGGACGGCATCGGCACCCTGTGCATCGGCGTCCTGCTGATCGTCATCGCCATCGTGCTCGCCGCCGAGACCAAGTCCCTGCTGCTCGGCGAGGCCGCCGGCACCGAGGACGTGGCGAAGATCAAGGCGGCCGTCGTCGACGGCGACGTGGTCACCGGCGTCATCCACATGCGCACCCTGCACCTGGGCCCCGAGGAGCTCCTGGTCGCCGCGAAGATCGCCGTCCAGAGCGACGACACCGCGACGGAGGTGGCCAACGCCATCAACGCCGCCGAGGCCCGCATCCGCGCGGCGGTCCCGATCGCCCGCGTGATCTACCTGGAGCCCGACATCTACAACGCCGAGGCCGCGGCCAAGGGCACCAACCCGGGCGTCTGACCCGCACCCCGGCACGACGAGGCCCCCCTGCACGCGTGCAGGGGGGCCTCGTCGTGTCCTGCTGCTACTGGATCTCGCGCAGCACGTCCAGGATCGCGGCCTTGCCGGGGGCGGCCTGCAGGCGCTCCCGGAAGCCGGTGTCCATCAGCTTGCGCGACAGCAGTGCCAGGATCCGCAGGTGCTCGTCCCCGGCCGCGGCCTCCGGTACGGAGATCATGAAGACCAGCCTGGCCTTCGTCCCGTCCAGCGCGCCCCACTCGATGCCCTCGTCGGACCGGGCGAAGCCCACCGTCGGGCGGCTCACCGCGTCCGTCTTGGCGTGCGGGATGGCGATGGACTCGCCGAGGCCGGTCGTGCCCTGCGCCTCCCGGGCCAGGGCGACCCGTACGAGCTCGTCCACGTCGGTGACGTTGCCGGTCGTGGCCAGCATCTCCGCCATCTCGCGGATCGCGGCCTCCTTGGAACCGGAGGACAGCTCCGTCTTCACGGTCTGCTCGGTGAGGTACCCGGACAGCACCTCCGGGGTCCCGCCCGCGGCCACCGGAGCCGCGGCCGCCGGCTGCTGTGCCCGTACGGCCGCAACGGCCGCTCCCGCACCCGCGGCGGAAGCCGCACCGCCACCACCGCCGGCGCCCACGGGGACACCCGCGCCGACCAGGGCCGGCTCCGGCGCGAGACCCGCGGACCCGCCGCCGATCACGCCCTCCCGGCGCAGCTTGAACTCGATCAGGGCGTTCGTCGCCAGGGCGGTCACGACCGCACCGGCCGCGATGGCCACGAAGAACATCGCGACGCCGCTGATCGCACCGAACAGCGAGACGATCGGGCCGCCGTGCGGCACGGAGTCCTGGACCCCGGCCACACCGGCGATCGCACCGGCCACCGCGCCGCCGAGCATGTTGGCGGGGATGACCTGGGCGGGCCGGGCCGCGGCGAAGGGGATCGCTCCTTCGGAGATGCCGAAGAAGCCCATGAACAGGGCGGCGAGGCCGGTTTCCTTCTCCTCGTCGCTGTAGAGCTTGCGGCGCAGCAGCGTGGCCAGGCCCTGGCCGAGCGGCATGACGGGGATGGCCGCGGCGGCCATGCCCATGACGTGGTTGTTGGTGCCGATGAGTCCGACGGCGACGAGGAAGGCGGTCTTGTTGACCGGACCGCCCATGTCGAAGGCGATCATCAGGCCGATGATGGTGCCCAGCACGATCGCGCTGGATCCGGTCATCCCGTTCAGCCAGCTGGTCAGGTGCGTGAAGACCCAGGAGATCGGTTGCCCGATCACATAGATGTAGAACAGGCCCAACGCCACGGTCGACACGATCGGGATCACGATGATCGGCATGATCGGCTGGATGACCTTGGGGACCTTGACCTTCTTGATCCACATGACCAGATAGCCCGCGAGGAAGCCCGTCGCGATGGCGCCCAGGAAGCCGGCGTTCGCATCGGCCCCGTAGATGTGCACGGCGTCCGCGGCGAGGAAGCCGCCGATCATGCCGGGTACGAGGGCGGGCCGGTCGCCCAGTGCGTAGGCGATGTAGCCGGAGAAGATCGGCAGCATCAGGGAGAAGCCGGTCACGCCGAGCTTGTTGACGTAGAACCAGAAGGTCCCGTCGGGAATGACCAGCCCGCCCTTGGCGTCCGGGTGCCCGCCGAGGGACAGCGAGACGGCGAGCAGCAGACCGCCCACGACCACGAACGGGATCATGTGCGAGACGCCGTTCATCAGCGCCTTGTACGCCTGACTGCGCTGGTGGCCGCCACCGGCGCCACCGCCCGAGCCCGCCGCCGCCGAGGTCCCGGCCTGCACCGGCGCGCTCTGGGCGCGCTGGATCAGCTCCTCCGGCTTGTGGATGCCGTCCGCGACGCCCGTGGAGAGGACCCGCTTGCCGGCGAACCGGTCGAGGTCGACCTCCTTGTCGGCGGCGATGATGACGGCGTCCGCTTCCCTGACATCGTTGTCAGAGAGCACGTTCTCGGCCCCGATCGAGCCTTGGGTCTCCACCTTGATCGAGACGCCGAGACGCTCGCCGGCCTGCTGGAGCTTCTCCGCGGCCATGTACGTGTGCGCGATACCGGTGGGGCACGCGGTAACGGCGACGATCTTCACGGGCTTGCGCCCGCTCGCGTCCCCGCCTTCGGGAGGGCCTGCCGGACTGGTCACTGGAATCTCCTCACGACACGTACGTTGCCTTGCGGGATCGTGCTTACAACCCGACCCCACGGCATCGTCGCGCATGTAAGGGTGTGATCAAAAGTCCGAAAGGCCCCTAAAACTCCGCCAGAGGCCCTCAACCCGTCCCGCAGCCCGGCCGGGACTTGCCTCCCAGTCACCTGGGCCGCGCTCCGCCGATCGGTGTAGCTTGGTCATCAGTGTCAGGCGTCGCTGCTGATGGCGGTCGGGCGGTCTTCGCGACCGGCCGAGGGGAGAGAGGACCCCCGACGGACTGAGCGCCACGTGCGACGTCTTGACGACGGTGCACTGCTCAGCCGTACCCACCTCTCTACAGCACGAGGAGCAGCACACACATGACTGCCGCTTTCACCGACTTCAAGGTCGCGGACCTCTCCCTCGCCGTCTTCGGACGCAAGGAGATCACCCTCGCCGAGCACGAGATGCCCGGCCTCATGTCGATCCGCCGGGAGTACGCGGCCACCCAGCCGCTCGCCGGCGCCCGCGTCACCGGCTCCCTGCACATGACCGTGCAGACCGCCGTCCTCATCGAGACCCTCGTCGCCCTCGGCGCCGACGTCCGCTGGGCCTCCTGCAACATCTTCTCCACCCAGGACCACGCGGCCGCCGCCATCGCGGTGGGCCCGACCGGCACCGCGGAGAACCCGCAGGGCGTCCCCGTCTTCGCCTGGAAGGGCGAGACGCTGGAGGAGTACTGGTGGTGCACGGAGCAGGCGCTGACCTGGCCGAACACCCCCACCGGCGGCCCGAACATGATCCTCGACGACGGTGGCGACGCCACCCTCCTCGTCCACAAGGGCGTCGAGTTCGAGAAGGCCGGCTCCGCCCCGGACCCGTCGACGGCGGACTCCGAGGAGTACGCGAACATCCTCACCCTCCTCAACCGCACCCTGGGCGAGAACCCGCAGAAGTGGACGCAGCTCGCGTCCGAGATCCGCGGCGTGACCGAGGAGACCACCACCGGTGTCCACCGCCTCTACGAGATGATGGCCGAAGGCACCCTGCTCTTCCCGGCGATCAACGTGAACGACGCCGTCACCAAGTCGAAGTTCGACAACAAGTACGGCTGCCGCCACTCCCTCATCGACGGCATCAACCGCGCCACCGACGTCCTCATCGGCGGCAAGACGGCCGTGGTCTTCGGCTACGGCGACGTCGGCAAGGGCTGCGCCGAGTCCCTGCGCGGCCAGGGCGCCCGCGTCATCGTCACCGAGATCGACCCGATCTGCGCCCTCCAGGCGGCCATGGACGGCTACCAGGTCGCGACGCTGGACGACGTCGTCGAGAAGGCCGACATCTTCATCACGACCACGGGCAACAAGGACATCATCATGGCCGCCGACATGGCCAAGATGAAGCACCAGGCCATCGTGGGCAACATCGGCCACTTCGACAACGAGATCGACATGGCCGGTCTCGCGAAGATCGAGGGCATCGTCAAGGACGAGGTCAAGCCCCAGGTCCACACCTGGAAGTTCCCCGACGGCAAGGTCCTCATCGTCCTGTCCGAAGGCCGCCTCCTGAACCTGGGCAACGCCACCGGTCACCCGTCCTTCGTGATGTCGAACTCCTTCGCGGACCAGACCCTGGCCCAGATCGAGCTCTTCACCAAGCCGGCCGAGTACCCCACCGACGTCTACGTGCTCCCCAAGCACCTCGACGAGAAGGTGGCCCGCCTCCACCTCGACGCCCTCGGCGTCCGCCTGACCACCCTGCGCCCGGAGCAGGCCGCGTACATCGGCGTGGACGTCGCGGGCCCGTACAAGCCGGACCACTACCGCTACTGATCCCCACGGATCCGCAGCACCAGCAGCACCCGGCAGCACCACGCGTCAGGCCCCCGGCACCCGTGCCGGGGGCCTGCCCCGTACCCGACCGCAACCCAGGGACACCCAGAAAGACGCCCCATGCCCCGAGGCCGCTACGCGCTCCACGACCCGCACGACCACACCCCCCTCGGCGAGGAGCACTTCCACTGCGCCCCGGGCCCCTCCGGCTGGCGCTACGTCTCCCAGCTCACCGCGCCCGACGGTGCGCACCGCGGCTCCGTCGACCTGGCCGTCGACGAGCTGGGCCGCCCCATCCGCCTCGAGGTCAACGCCTCCAGCTGGCAGGTCCGCGGCGCCGCCATCGACGGGATCACCTGGGTCCGCACCGACCCCGCCGGAGCCGAGGCCACCGAGGGCAACGTCCCCGGGGCCGCCGGCTTCACCGGCACCTCCCCGGCCTTCCTCGTCGCCACGGCCCGGCTGCTGCGCCTGGCCCCCGGCGCCCCCGCCACCCGCGTCCGCCTCGTCGCCCTGACCGACCCCGTCCTGGCGGCCCGTACGACCGACCAGGCCTGGGCCCTAGTCGACCGCGCGGAGCACCCCACGGACAGCGGCCCGCTGCTGGTCGACGAGTACCGGGTCACCGCCCTGGACACCGGCGAGGTCCACACGGTCCACATCGCGGGCGACGTGGTCCTCTCGGCCCCCGGCATCGAACTCGAACACCTGGAGACCCCGCCGTCGGCCTTCCCCGAAGCATCGTCCGACCAGGCCTAGGCGGGCGGCGCGAACCCCGTCGCCTTCGGCGGGTCCACGTGCACCGGTACGGGTACGGGCGCCACCGGAGCCGCGGCGGGCACCACGGCCGGCACCACCACGGGCGCGGGCTGCCCGTACGGCTGCCCGTACGGAACGGGAGCCGCCCTGGGCGCGGGCTGCTGCCGGAAGGCCCGGGCTGCGTCCCGCGACTGCCGCTCGTGCACCACGGCCATCAGGAACGCGGCGGCGGGCACCCCGACCGGCGGCGGAGCCCCCGTACGCGCCACCAGATCGTCCGCGAGCCGGGCCGCCATCGAGGCGCCCACCTGCGGATCCAGCTGGTCCATGCGCGTCAGGTACTGCCGGATCGCCAGCCACAGCCCGTCCGGCACCGCGGACAGGTCCAGCCCGCCGAACCGCCCGGCCAGCCACGGAGGCGGCGGCGGCACCGGCATGACCCGCGCACCCGGCACCCGCTCCCGGACGACCAGCGTCCCCGCGAACACGTCCCCGAGCCGCCGGCCCCGCTCGGAGCACAGCGAGGCGATGCACGCCACCGACCCGAAGGTCATCAGCAGTTCGAAGACCCCGAAGGCCCCGCGCACCAGCGCGTGCCGGAAGCGGATCGGCCCGCCGTCGTCACGCACCACGCGCAGCCCGCACGCGAGCTTGCCCAGCGAACGTCCGTGGCTCAGCGTCTCCACCGCGATCGGCACGCCGACCAGGACGAGGACGAACGAGGCCACCGACACGGCCGCCTGGGCCGCGCCGTCCATGGAAGCGGTGGCGAGGACCAGCCCGAGGGAGATCAGCAGGTATCCGGCGACGTACACGAGCAGGTCGAGCAGGATCGCCAGCGCCCGGCTCGGCAGCCTCGCCGGCCGAAGCCCCAGGACGACCGCGTCCCCCGTCACCAGATCGCTCACCGATGCACACACCCCTTCACGTGACCTGCCCCGCCCCATCGGCCTCCAGTCTGCCAAGCTGACGAAGCAAGCAGTAGGAGAAACCGGTAGGGATCAGGGGCAGGGGAGCGCCAAGCACATGGATCTCGACGTCTTCGTTGCGGCCCACCAGTCCGAGTGGGCCCGCCTGGAGCAGCTCCTGGGCCGCGGTCGCCGCCTCACGGGAGCCGAGGCCGACGAGCTCGTCGCGCTCTACCAGCGCACGGCCACCCACCTCTCCCTCGTCCAGTCCAGCACCCCGGACCCGATGCTCACGGGCCGCCTGACCCAGCTGGTCGCCCGCGCCCGCGCCACCGTGACGGGCGCCCGCCGGTCCGGCTGGCGCGACGCGGCCCGTTTCTTCACGTCGGGCTTCCCGGCGGCCGTCTACCTCAGCCGCCGCTGGTGGATACCCACGGCTCTGCTCTCGACGGCCGTGGGCGTGCTCGTCGGCTGGTGGATAGCCACCCACCCGGAGATCCAGAGCGCCATCGGGGCTCCGGAGGACCTGAAGGAGATGACGAAGCCGGGCGGCGGGTACGAGACGTACTACTCCAGCCACCCGGCGGCCTCCTTCGCGGCCCAGGTCTGGACGAACAACGCCCAGGCGGCCGCGATCTGCTTGGTCCTGGGCGGCTTCCTGGGCCTGCCGGTCCTGTACATCCTGTGGCAGAACATGCTGAACCTGGGCGTCGGCATCGGCCTGATGTCCTCGGCCGACCGCCTCGACGTCTTCCTCGGTCTGATCCTCCCGCACGGCCTGCTCGAACTGACGGCGGTCTTCGTAGCCGCCGGTACGGGCCTGCGCCTCGGCTGGACGGTCATCGACCCCGGCCACCGCACCCGCCGCGTGGCCCTGGCCGAACAGGGCCGCGCCGCCCTCGGCATGGCCATCGGCCTGGCAGCGGTCCTCTTCCTCTCGGGCCTGATCGAAGGCTTCGTCACCCCCTCCGGCCTGCCCACCTGGGCCCGCATCGGCATCGGCGTGGCCGCCGAGGCCGCCTTCCTGCTCTACGTCTACGTCCTGGGCGGCCGCGCGGCCCGAGCCGGCGACACGGGGGACGTGGAACACGCCGACCAGACGGCGACGCTCCCCACCGCGGCCTGATGTGCGTACGAGCATGCTGAGCTGCTAGTCTCCTCGTCGTCCCGCAAACACCGTTGACACGGTGGCTGCGGGGAGGTAGATTCGAAGGGTTGCCTCGAACTGGACAAGTTCGGCAGCGATGGTTTAAAGTCTTTCTCGCCCCCCAGGAATTGAATTCCAAGAGGGCACACCCCACTCTTCATTCAGGAAACTGAAGCCGGGAAATCCGGTGGAAAACTTCTGGTAGAGTCGGAATCGCCGGAAAGGGAAACGCGAAAGCGAAGAACTGGAAGGCGGAAAACAAGCGAGACAGACTCTGATAGAGTCTGAAACGCAAGAACAGAACGAAAAGCCCGGAGGAAAGCCCCAGTAAGTGTTACTGAGGGTGAGTACAAAGGAAGCGTCCGTTCCTTGAGAACTCAACAGCGTGCCAAAAATCAACGCCAAAAAGTTGATACCCCGTCCATTTCGGTGGATGAGGTTCCTTTGAAAAAGACCTGTGAGGTCGCGGCTTCGGCCCTGACACTTGCAGGCAATTACACAGCGAGGACGCAGTGGACGGTCGGTCTTATTCCGACATGACTGTCCCGCTCTAAGTGCGTGTGCACCCGATTACGGGTAAACATTCATGGAGAGTTTGATCCTGGCTCAGGACGAACGCTGGCGGCGTGCTTAACACATGCAAGTCGAACGATGAAGCCCTTCGGGGTGGATTAGTGGCGAACGGGTGAGTAACACGTGGGCAATCTGCCCTTCACTCTGGGACAAGCCCTGGAAACGGGGTCTAATACCGGATAACACTCCTGCCTGCATGGGCGGGGGTTAAAAGCTCCGGCGGTGAAGGATGAGCCCGCGGCCTATCAGCTTGTTGGTGGGGTAATGGCCCACCAAGGCGACGACGGGTAGCCGGCCTGAGAGGGCGACCGGCCACACTGGGACTGAGACACGGCCCAGACTCCTACGGGAGGCAGCAGTGGGGAATATTGCACAATGGGCGAAAGCCTGATGCAGCGACGCCGCGTGAGGGATGACGGCCTTCGGGTTGTAAACCTCTTTCAGCAGGGAAGAAGCGAAAGTGACGGTACCTGCAGAAGAAGCGCCGGCTAACTACGTGCCAGCAGCCGCGGTAATACGTAGGGCGCAAGCGTTGTCCGGAATTATTGGGCGTAAAGAGCTCGTAGGCGGCTTGTCACGTCGGATGTGAAAGCCCGAGGCTTAACCTCGGGTCTGCATTCGATACGGGCTAGCTAGAGTGTGGTAGGGGAGATCGGAATTCCTGGTGTAGCGGTGAAATGCGCAGATATCAGGAGGAACACCGGTGGCGAAGGCGGATCTCTGGGCCATTACTGACGCTGAGGAGCGAAAGCGTGGGGAGCGAACAGGATTAGATACCCTGGTAGTCCACGCCGTAAACGTTGGGAACTAGGTGTTGGCGACATTCCACGTCGTCGGTGCCGCAGCTAACGCATTAAGTTCCCCGCCTGGGGAGTACGGCCGCAAGGCTAAAACTCAAAGGAATTGACGGGGGCCCGCACAAGCAGCGGAGCATGTGGCTTAATTCGACGCAACGCGAAGAACCTTACCAAGGCTTGACATATACCGGAAAGCATTAGAGATAGTGCCCCCCTTGTGGTCGGTATACAGGTGGTGCATGGCTGTCGTCAGCTCGTGTCGTGAGATGTTGGGTTAAGTCCCGCAACGAGCGCAACCCTTGTCCTGTGTTGCCAGCATGCCCTTCGGGGTGATGGGGACTCACAGGAGACCGCCGGGGTCAACTCGGAGGAAGGTGGGGACGACGTCAAGTCATCATGCCCCTTATGTCTTGGGCTGCACACGTGCTACAATGGCCGGTACAATGAGCTGCGATACCGTGAGGTGGAGCGAATCTCAAAAAGCCGGTCTCAGTTCGGATTGGGGTCTGCAACTCGACCCCATGAAGTCGGAGTTGCTAGTAATCGCAGATCAGCATTGCTGCGGTGAATACGTTCCCGGGCCTTGTACACACCGCCCGTCACGTCACGAAAGTCGGTAACACCCGAAGCCGGTGGCCCAACCCGTAAGGGAGGGAGCTGTCGAAGGTGGGACTGGCGATTGGGACGAAGTCGTAACAAGGTAGCCGTACCGGAAGGTGCGGCTGGATCACCTCCTTTCTAAGGAGCACAGTACCGATTGCAGACAAACGTTCTGCACGGTCAGCTCAGGGTGGAACGTTGATTAGTTGGCACGGTTTCCTGGATGGATCACAAGTACTGCTTCGGCGTGGAAAGTGACTCACTGACGGGGGATCGTGCTTGGCACGTTGTTGGGTATCTGAGGGTACGGCCGTAAGGTCTTATCTTCGTGATGCCGGCCCCAGTGAACTTCGCCTTTTGGGTGAGGGTGATGGGTGACTGGTCGTTGCTTGAGAACTACACAGTGGACGCGAGCATCTGTAGGCCAAGTTTTTAAGGGCGCACGGTGGATGCCTTGGCACCAGGAACCGATGAAGGACGTGAGAGGCCGCGATAGGCCCCGGGGAGCTGCCAACTGAGCTTTGATCCGGGGGTGTCCGAATGGGGAAACCCGGCAGTCGTCATGGGCTGTCACCCACTGCTGAACACATAGGCAGTGTGGAGGGAACGCGGGGAAGTGAAACATCTCAGTACCCGCAGGAAGAGAAAACAACCGTGATTCCGGGAGTAGTGGCGAGCGAAACCGGATGAGGCCAAACCGTATGCGTGTGATACCCGGCAGGGGTTGCGCATGCGGGGTTGTGGGAATTCTTTTGATCGGTCTGCCGGCCGGTCGGCGAGTCAGAAACCGTTGATGTAGTCGAAGGACATGCGAAAGGTCCGGCGTAGAGGGTAAGACCCCCGTAGACGAAACATCAGCGGCTTGCTTAAGAATCTCCCAAGTAGCACGGGGCCCGAGAAATCCCGTGTGAATCTGGCGGGACCACCCGCTAAGCCTAAATATTCCCTGGTGACCGATAGCGGATAGTACCGTGAGGGAATGGTGAAAAGTACCGCGGGAGCGGAGTGAAATAGTACCTGAAACCGTGTGCCTACAAGCCGTGGGAGCGTCGCCGTTATTCTTCGGAATAACGGTCGTGACTGCGTGCCTTTTGAAGAATGAGCCTGCGAGTTAGCGGTGTGTAGCGAGGTTAACCCGTGTGGGGAAGCCGTAGCGAAAGCGAGTCCGAATAGGGCGATTGAGTTGCACGCTCTAGACCCGAAGCGGAGTGATCTAGCCATGGGCAGGTTGAAGCGGAGGTAAGACTTCGTGGAGGACCGAACCCACCAGGGTTGAAAACCTGGGGGATGACCTGTGGTTAGGGGTGAAAGGCCAATCAAACTCCGTGATAGCTGGTTCTCCCCGAAATGCATTTAGGTGCAGCGTCACGTGTTTCTTGCCGGAGGTAGAGCACTGGATAGGCGATGGGCCCTACCGGGTTACTGACCTTAGCCAAACTCCGAATGCCGGTAAGTGAGAGCGTGGCAGTGAGACTGTGGGGGATAAGCTCCATGGTCGAGAGGGAAACAGCCCAGAGCATCGACTAAGGCCCCTAAGCGTACGCTAAGTGGGAAAGGATGTGGAGTCGCAGAGACAACCAGGAGGTTGGCTTAGAAGCAGCCACCCTTGAAAGAGTGCGTAATAGCTCACTGGTCAAGTGATTCCGCGCCGACAATGTAGCGGGGCTCAAGCGTACCGCCGAAGTCGTGTCATTGCAGCAATAGGGCCAACGCCCGCTGTGATGGGTAGGGGAGCGTCGTGTGCCGGGTGAAGCAGCAGCGGAAGCTAGTTGTGGACGGTTCACGAGTGAGAATGCAGGCATGAGTAGCGATACACACGTGAGAAACGTGTGCGCCGATTGACTAAGGGTTCCTGGGTCAAGCTGATCTGCCCAGGGTAAGTCGGGACCTAAGGCGAGGCCGACAGGCGTAGTCGATGGACAACCGGTTGATATTCCGGTACCCGCTTTGAAACGCCCAATATCGAATCAGGCGATGCTAAGCCCGTGAAGCCGTTCCGGACCCTTCGGGGAAAGGAAAGTGGTGGAGCCGGCGAACCAGACTTGTAGTAGGTAAGCGATGGGGTGACGCAGGAAGGTAGTCCAGCCCGGGCGGTGGTAGTCCCGGGGTAAGGGTGTAGGCCGAGGGGTAGGCAAATCCGTCCCTCATATAAGGCTGAGACCTGATGCCGAGCCGATTGTGGTGAAGTGGATGATCCTATGCTGTCGAGAAAAGCCTCTAGCGAGTTTCATGGCGGCCCGTACCCTAAACCGACTCAGGTGGTCAGGTAGAGAATACCGAGGCGTTCGGGTGAACTATGGTTAAGGAACTCGGCAAAATGCCCCCGTAACTTCGGGAGAAGGGGGGCCAGTCCTGGTGATCGGATTTACTCCGTGAGCTGGGGGTGGCCGCAGAGACCAGCGAGAAGCGACTGTTTACTAAAAACACAGGTCCGTGCGAAGCCGTAAGGCGATGTATACGGACTGACGCCTGCCCGGTGCTGGAACGTTAAGGGGACCGGTTAGTCACATTTCGGTGTGGCGAAGCTGAGAACTTAAGCGCCAGTAAACGGCGGTGGTAACTATAACCATCCTAAGGTAGCGAAATTCCTTGTCGGGTAAGTTCCGACCTGCACGAATGGCGTAACGACTTCTCGACTGTCTCAACCATAGGCCCGGTGAAATTGCACTACGAGTAAAGATGCTCGTTTCGCGCAGCAGGACGGAAAGACCCCGGGACCTTTACTATAGTTTGATATTGGTGTTCGGTTCGGCTTGTGTAGGATAGGTGGGAGACTTTGAAGCGGCCACGCCAGTGGTTGTGGAGTCGTCGTTGAAATACCACTCTGGTCGTGCTGGATGTCTAACCTCGGTCCGTGATCCGGATCAGGGACAGTGTCTGATGGGTAGTTTAACTGGGGCGGTTGCCTCCCAAAAAGTAACGGAGGCGCCCAAAGGTTCCCTCAGCCTGGTTGGCAATCAGGTGTTGAGTGTAAGTGCACAAGGGAGCTTGACTGTGAGACCGACGGGTCGAGCAGGGACGAAAGTCGGGACTAGTGATCCGGCGGTGGCTTGTGGAAGCGCCGTCGCTCAACGGATAAAAGGTACCCCGGGGATAACAGGCTGATCTTCCCCAAGAGTCCATATCGACGGGATGGTTTGGCACCTCGATGTCGGCTCGTCGCATCCTGGGGCTGGAGTCGGTCCCAAGGGTTGGGCTGTTCGCCCATTAAAGCGGTACGCGAGCTGGGTTTAGAACGTCGTGAGACAGTTCGGTCCCTATCCGCTGTGCGCGTAGGAATATTGAGAAGGGCTGTCCCTAGTACGAGAGGACCGGGACGGACGAACCTCTGGTGTGCCAGTTGTCCTGCCAAGGGCATGGCTGGTTGGCTACGTTCGGGAGGGATAACCGCTGAAAGCATCTAAGCGGGAAGCCTGCTTCAAGATGAGTATTCCCACCTCCTTGAGAGGGTAAGGCTCCCAGTAGACGACTGGGTTGATAGGCCAGATGTGGAAGCCCGGTAACGGGTGGAGCTGACTGGTACTAATAGGCCGAGGGCTTGTCCTCAGTTGCTCGCGTCCACTGTGTTAGTTCTGAAGTAACGAACTGTGTTCATGTCCGGTTGGTTAACTTCATAGTGTTTCGGTGGTCATAGCGTTAGGGAAACGCCCGGTTTACATTCCGAACCCGGAAGCTAAGCCTTTCAGCGCCGATGGTACTGCAGGGGGGACCCTGTGGGAGAGTAGGACGCCGCCGAACAAATTTTGAGAAAAGCCCCGTACCGGGTAACCGGTACGGGGCTTTTCTGCGTTCAGAGGCCCTTTTCGAACTCGGTGAACGCGGCTCGGACGGCCTGCGGGGCGTCCAGCCAGGGAAAGTGGCCGGCGGCGGAGATCAGGCGATGCAGGATGTGCGGGCCGTTGAAGGACGGGGCCGTTCGCCACAGGCTTTGGTCGACGACGTGGTCGTCCGTGCCGCTGATGATCAGGGTCGGCAGGGTGCGGGGGGCCCAGCGGGCTCTGTAGGTGTCGTCGAAGTGGGCTGAGGCCCAGGTCGTCGCCGCGTTGTTGTACGGGAGGGCTTCGAGGAGGGCACGGCCCGCGGTCAGTGAGGCGGGGGTGAAGTTCCACGGGGCCGCGGCGAGGGTGAGGGCACGCAGGGTCGCGTCCGAGGGGGTGTGGGCGTACGCGGTGGCCGCCTCCGCGACCCCGGGGAGCGGATGGGCCAGGGCGTGGGCCGCGAAGGCGGACTGCCAGCCCGAGTGCGGGGCGCTTTCGATGAGGACAAGGCCGGCCAGGTGCGGTTCCAGCGCCGGTGTGGAGAGGGCGAACATGCCCCCGGTGGAGTGACCGACCACGACGACCTCGGGCAGGGCCTCGGCGGCTTCCGTGAGGACGGCCGGCCAGAGGGCGTACGGATCGCGCGGGGTGGTGGGCGGGTCGGTGTTAGAGCCGTCACCGGGGAGGTCGAGCAACCAGGCCGTCCCCGGGACCGCTGCCGTCCGTACGAGGCCGGCCAGGGACTCGGAGCCCAGGCCCGGGCCGCCAGGGACGAACAGCCAGTTCCAGCGGCCGGGCCGCTGCGAGGCCCGGCGCAGTCTGACGCCCGAGTGGGTCCACCACTGCCGCGGTCGCTCGATCATGCGTCCCACCGTAGAGCCGGGAGCCGTCCGGTTGCGGTCAACCGGACTCCCGGTCCTCCGGGCATGGCGCCGGTCAGAGCCGGCCGGCGGCCTTGAGGGCGAGGTAGGCGTCGGCCAGGGCCGGGGCCAGGGTGTCCGGGGTGGCGTCGACCACGTGGACGCCGTGGCGGGTCAGCTGCTCGGCCGTGCGGCGGCGGGCGGATTGGGACTGGGTGCCTGCCGCGGCTTCGTAGACGGCTTCCACCGTGCCGCGGGACTTCGTCATCTCCGCGACGTGGGGGTCGGAGACCGAGGCCAGCAGGACCGTGTGGCGCTGGGTGAGGCGGGGGAGGAGCGGGAGCAGGCCCTCCTCGACGGGGGCCGCGTCCAGGCTGGTCAGGAGGACCACCAGGGAGCGCCGCGGGGCGCTGCGCAGGATGGTGGAGACCAGGGTGCGCGAGTCGGTTTCGACCAGTTCCGGTTCGAGGGTGGCCATCGCGTTCACGAAGGCGGGGAGGGTGTCGGCCGCCGAGCGGGCCTGGACCTGGGCGCGGAGGCGGCGGTCGTGGGCCAGGAGGTCCACGCGGTCGCCCGCGCGGGTGGCCAGGGCGGCCAGGAGCAGGGCCGCGTCCATCGCCGAGTCCAGGCGCGGCGCGTCGCCGACGCGGCCGGCCGCGGTGCGGCCGGTGTCGAGGCAGATGAGGATGTGGCGGTCGCGTTCCGGGCGCCAGGTGCGGACGGCGACCTTGTGCTGGCGGGCGGTGGCCCGCCAGTCGATGGAACGGGTGTCGTCGCCGGGTACGTAGTCGCGCAGGCTGTCGAACTCCGTGCCCTCACCGCGCGTCAGGACGCTGGTGCGGCCGTCGAGTTCGCGCAGGCGCGCGAGGCGGGACGGGAGGTGCTTGCGGCTGGTGAACGGGGGCAGGACACGGACCGTCCAGGGGACGGTGTGGTGGCCCTGGCGGGCCAGGAGGCCGAGCGGGCCGTACGAGCGGATCGTGACGCGGGCCGCCTGGCGGTCGCCGCGGCGGGTGGGCCGCAGGCGGGTGATGAGGCGGCGGCGTTCGCCCGGGGGGACCGTCAGCGTGTGGCGGGAGTCCGCGACTTCCGTTCCGGGGACCCAGCTGCTCGGGGGCCAGGCGTCCCGGATCCGGGCGCGGAGGGCGCGCGGGGAGGGGTTCGTGATCGTGAGGTGGACGTCGGCGGATTCGCCGAGGCGGACGGAGGTGTCGCCGGAGCGTGCCAGTTGGAGCGTGCGGACCGGCGCGGCGAGGGCGTAGTCGACCGCGCAGGCCAGGGCGATGGGGGCGTTGACCGCCAGCATCCCCGCCCAGCTCGGTCCGAGGAGGCCGACGGGGATGCTGCCGAGGGCCGCGAGCAGCGCGGCGCGTCCGGTGAGCGCCATCAGCGCGGGACGGGGACGTGGGTGAGGATCGCGGTGATGACCGCGTCGGCCGTGACGCCCTCCATCTCGGCCTCGGGGCGCAGTTGGACGCGGTGGCGCAGGGTCGGCAGGGCGAGGGCCTTCACGTCGTCGGGGGTGACGTAGTCGCGGCCCACGAGCCAGGCCCAGGCGCGGGCGGTGGCCAGCAGCGCGGTGGCGCCGCGCGGGGAGACGCCGAGGGTGAGGGAGGGGGAGTCGCGGGTGGCGCGGCAGATGTCGACGACGTATGCGGTGATCTCCGGGGAGACGCTGGTGGCTTCGACGGCCTTGCGGGCGGCGTCGAGCTCGGCGGGGCCGGCGACCGGGCGGATGCCCGCGGAGTGCAGGTCGCGGGGGTTGAAGCCGGCCGCGTGGCGGGTCAGTACGCCGATCTCGTCCTCGCGGGAGGGGAGCGGGACGGTGAGCTTCAGGAGGAAGCGGTCCAGCTGGGCCTCGGGGAGGGGGTAGGTGCCCTCGTACTCGACCGGGTTCATGGTCGCGGCGACGAGGAAGGGCTCCGGGAGCTTGCGGGGCGTGCCGTCGACGGTCACCTGGCGCTCCTCCATCGCTTCGAGGAGGGAGGACTGGGTCTTGGGAGGCGTGCGGTTGATCTCGTCGGCGAGGAGCAGGTTGGTGAAGACCGGGCCGTTCTGGAAGGAGAACTCCGCGGTGCGGGCGTCGTAGACGAGGGAGCCGGTGACATCGCTCGGCATCAGGTCGGGGGTGAACTGGACGCGCTTGGTGTCGAGTTCGAGGGACGCGGCGAGGGCCCGGACGAGGAGGGTCTTCGCGACGCCGGGGACGCCTTCGAGGAGGACGTGGCCGCGGCAGAGGAGGGCTACGACGAGACCGGTGACGGCGGAATCCTGGCCGACCACGGCCTTTCCGATCTCGGTGCGGAGCGCCTCCAGGGCGGAGCGGGCGCTGTCCGTGGTGGCCGTCATGAGGTGCGGACCTCCCTTTCGAGGGCGTCGAGGTGGTCGGCGAGCGCGATGAGCGCCGCGTCCGTGGTGGGGGTCGTGCCGAAGAGCAGGGTGTCCGGGTCGTTCGGGGGCTGCCCTGCCGTGAGGCGGGCCGCGACCGCGGGGACCAGGGAGGCCGGGTCGTGGGCCCGGGTGGCCGGTACGCCGACCAGCGCGGCCAGGCGTTCGCGGGCGGCGGCGCGCAGCACGGTGGCCGCGCGGTCTCGGGCGCCGGCCTTGCGGTACAGCCGGGCGCGGCCCTCGGTGGCCTCGGAGGCGCGGACGAGGACGGGCAGGCGTTCGGTGACGAGCGGGCCGAGGCGGCGGGCGCGCCAGAGCGCGGCGACGGCGGCGGCGAGGAAGAGCTGGAGCAGGGCCCAGCTCCAGCCGGCGGGGATCAGGTCGAGGAAGCTCTGCTCCTCGCCGCTTCCTTCGGCGTCGGGGTCGCTGTCGGCGAGGGACGGCAGGTACCAGACGAGGTTCGGGCGGGAGCCGAGGAGTTGGAGTGCGAGGGAGGCGTTGCCCTCCTTGGCGATGGCGTTGTTGAGGAGGATGCCCTCGGAGCCGAGGAGGACGGTGTCGCCGCCGCGGGTGCCGGTGGGCAGGACGAGCAGGGTGGGGTGGCCGGTGCTCGGGTAGCAGCCGGTGGCTCCGGGGGCGGTGGTGTAGCGGTGGCCGCCGCCGGTCGCGGCGCGGCCCGCGGTGGTGGCGGCGGGGAGGGTGCAGGTGCTGGCGCCCGGATCGAGGTTCACGTCCGGGGCGTCGCCGTCGGTGCGGATGCCGGGGGCGAGGGAGGGGAGGCTGAGGGCGCTCGGCGCGAGCAGGACGGTCCGGCCGCCGGAGAGGTCGATCGCGGAACGGATGTCGCGGAGCTGGGTCTCCCCGAGCCGGTCGGGGTCGGTGACCAGCAGGGTCGTGTCGGGGCCGGCGGCGTCGGCGGCCTCCGCGGCGGTGGTGACGACCCGGGTGGTGACCCCGCGGTCCGCGAGCAGTTCGGCCACGGCCCGGCTGCCGGAGGGGTCGGCGGAGCGGGGGTCGAGGTAGCCGTGCCGGGCACCGGAGTTGAGGGCGGCGAGGGCCAGCGCGGCGGTGAGGAGCACGGCGAGCGCGAGGAGGAAACCGCGGGACCGGGCCCACAGGTCCCGGGGCGATGCGCCTGCGGCGGCCGTACGGGGAGGCGCGCCGGCCCCGCCGGACAGCGTGGCGGGGGCTCCGGCGGGTGCGGCCGACCCGGCGGGGCCGGGCGTGCCGGTCGCTGCCGCGTGGAGCGGGGGCACGGGGGCTGCGCCCGGATGTGGGTGGCCCGTGCCGCGGGCGGCGTCCGGCATGTCGGAGGCTGCGGCGGCCGGCGGGGGCGCTGCCGGGGAGGCTGCGCCTTCTGTGCGGCGGGTCGTGCCGGGGGCTGAGGGGGGCTGCGTACCGGGGGCCGTGTCCGTGCTCGGAGCCGGGTCGTCCGGGTCGGGGGTGGTCGGGTCCGGGGTGGGGGCGGTCATCCGGTGGGGCCTGTCAGGAGGGGCTTGGTTCGGGACAGGGCCTGGTCCAGGGTGGTGAGGGCCGTGTACATCTCGGGCGTGGCCGGGTGGGCGCCGTAGGTGACGTCGTCGAAGGTGCGCGCCGCCGTGCGGAGGGCCGTGGCGTGGGACGGGAGGGAGCGGGCGGCTTCCGTGGCCGCCTCGTCCGCGGTGCGTCCGGGTCGGGGGTCGAGGAGGGTGCGCTCCTCCAGGGAGCGGACCACGGCGCGCATGCGCTCCTGGACGGCTTCGCTCCAGCGGCCCTCGCCGGCCAGTGCCTCGGCGGTGGCGCGGTGGTCCGCCGCGCTGCGGACGCCGTCGTCGAAGAGGGTGCCCGCGGCGCGGGAGGCCGTACGGCGGGGGGCGCCCAGGCGCCACCACAGGGCGGCGACGACGAGGAGGACGAACACGGCGATGGCCAGCAGGCCCAGCGGGCCGCCCGGGGTCGCGCCGGAGGCGTGGTCGAAGAGCTCGCCCACCCAGTCCCAGAAGCGGTTCAGGGCCCTTTGGACCAGCCCCGGGTCGTTCTCGTGGTAGGCGGGCTTGGACAGCTCGTGGCGGGCCGCCTCGCGGGCGGCCTCGCGGCCGATGCCGGGTTGTGGCGTGGGTTGTGGTGCGAGCAGGCCCCCCGTGCTCCTCATTCCCGCGTCAGCCTCCGGTCGGCGGCGTGGTGGTGCCGTAGTTCTCGATGCCCGCCGCCCGGGCCAGTTCCAGGTCGAGGGCCTCGCGGCGGATGCGCTGGTCGATGTAGAGCAGGACGCTGACGCCCGCCTGGACCGGCATGGTGATCGTCAGGGCGATGATCCCGCCGATGGCCGCGAAGATCAAGTAGCCCCAGTTCGTCGCCCCGGAGCCGTCGGCCATGCCTTCGAGGCCGCCGCCGAACACCAGCCCGCCCACGAGGGTGAGGGGCAGGACGATGAGGGCCGCGAGCAAGGTCGTGATGACGCTGGTCAGGAGGGTGATGCCGAAGATCCTCCACCAGGAGCCCTTGACCAGCTTCGAGGAGCGGGTCAGGGCCTTGAACACCGTCGTCTTCTCCAGCATCAGGGCGGGGGAGGCGAGGGCGAACCGGATCCAGAGCCAGAGGACCAGGCCCACGGCGACGAGGCCGCCGAGGACGGCGAGGCCGCCCTGTCCGGCCAGGGCGCCGGGCAGGACCAGGACGGTGACGACGAGGGCCGATCCGATGCCCAGGAGCAGAGTCAGGCCGAACAGCCGCAGGAGCTGCGGGCGGGCCTCGCGCCAGGCGGTGCCGATGGAGGAGCCGTGGCCGAGCACCGCACGGCTGTAGATCATCGTGAGCATGGCGGTGGCCACGATGGAGCCGACGAGCTGGATGAAACCGTCCAGCGCGCTCACCCCCACCATGGCGCCGAGCGAATCGAGCTGCTCTTGCGCCGTGGTGCCCGAGGTGTCCAGCACGAGGTCGCCGAACACGTACTTCTGGGAGAGCAGGCTGGCCAGCTGGACGATGACGGCCACGACCAGGGTGATCGGGAGCACCGCGCGCCAGTGCTTGCGCATGGTGCTGACGGCACCGTCGAGGATCTCGCCCAGGCCCAGCGGCCGCAGCGGGATCACGCCGGGCTTCGCCGCCTGCGTGTGGGCGCCCCAGCCGCCCTGGCCGCCGTTCTGGGGGCCGGTGCCGTACGAACCCCAGCCCGTGCCCGGCTGCGGGGCCGCGGGCGGCTGCTGCGGGTTCGGCGGGGTCTGGCCCGGGGTCGGGCTCGACCACTGGCCGGGGGGAGGCTGCTCGGCGGACCATTTGGAATCGCCGGTTCCGCCTGTAGGCGGCTGCGTACCGTGGGAGCCCTCACCGTCGGACGGGGAGGATCCGGGCGTAGCCCAGCCCGGAGAGTCGTTCATCGTCGCTCCTTCACGTGCACGCGGGGTGCGGGCGCTTGGTCCGGCTGCCATCGTGCCATGTGACAACCTCGAACGGACCAGCCGTCCCGAACGGACCAGGGGTCTCCTGGATCCCGGATGGATCAGGCATGTTCGCGCCTTCGTCTGACGGGCGGATCCGAGGCACACTGGGCGCCCTGATCTCCACGCAGGTCCGAGGGACTATTTCCAGCCCCTTTGGCTGTGGGACAGCTCACCGCCGGGTAACGATTAGCTAATGGGATGATGTCAACCATGAAGGGACGCGTCCTTGTCGTCGACGACGACACCGCGCTGGCCGAGATGCTCGGCATTGTGCTGCGTGGAGAAGGTTTTGAGCCGTCGTTCGTAGCGGACGGTGACAAGGCACTGGCTGCCTTCCGGGAGGCGAAGCCGGATCTCGTGCTGCTCGACCTCATGCTCCCCGGTAGGGACGGCATAGAGGTGTGCAGACTGATCCGCGCCGAGTCTGGCGTACCGATCGTGATGCTCACCGCCAAGAGCGACACCGTGGACGTGGTCGTGGGCCTGGAGTCCGGGGCCGACGACTACATCGTCAAGCCGTTCAAGCCGAAGGAGCTGGTGGCCCGCATCCGGGCCCGCCTGCGCCGTTCGGAGGAGCCGGCGCCCGAGCAGCTGACCATCGGTGACCTGGTCATCGACGTGGCCGGGCACTCGGTGAAGCGGGAAGGCGCCTCGATCGCGCTGACCCCGCTGGAGTTCGACCTGCTGGTCGCGCTCGCCCGCAAGCCCTGGCAGGTGTTCACCCGCGAGGTGCTGCTGGAGCAGGTCTGGGGCTACCGCCACGCGGCCGACACCCGCCTGGTCAACGTGCACGTCCAGCGGCTGCGCTCCAAGGTCGAGAAGGACCCGGAGCGCCCCGAGATCGTCGTGACGGTGCGCGGGGTCGGCTACAAGGCCGGACCGAGCTGACATGACACCCGGCGAGCCCCGTGGCCGCTCCCGCTGGGGGGCGCTGCGGGGCGGCCGGCAGCTCCGCGTCAACACGGTCGGAGCGCCCGGCGGCCCCGTGCTGCGGCTGTTCGTACGCCTCGTACGCCGGCCGCTGCTTCCGGCTGTCCGGTTGTGGCGGCGCAACATCCAGCTCCGGGTGGTCGCCGCCACCCTGCTGATCTCCCTCGCCGTGGTCCTCGCCCTCGGGTTCGTGGTCATCGCGCAGGTCAGCAAGGGCCTCCTCGACGCCAAGGAGGAGGCCGCGCAGAGCCAGGCCGCGGGCGGCTTCGCGGTCGCACAGGAGAAGGCCAACACGCCCTACACGGTGGACGGGTCCGACGCCTCCGACAACAAGGTCGGCCGGGACGCCAGTACCTGGATGAACTCCCTGGTCAAGCAGCTCGCCAGTGGTGGGCAGAGCGCCTTCGAGGTGGCGGCGCTGGGCGCCGGAACCGGAACCGGCGAGGAAACGCCGGCCCGCGGAGCCCTCGGTGGCGTCCGCGGCGCCCGTGCCTCCGGCAACGTGGACCCGGCCACCAGCGTCCCGCTGGGGCTGCGGCGCAACGTCAACCACGCGACCGGTGCCTTCAAGACCTTCTCGCAGATCCGCTACACCGACGCCGGGGACAAGCTGCCCGAGCCCGCGCTCGTCATCGGCAAGCGGCTCACCGACATCAACGGCGACCCGTACGACCTGTACTACCTCTTCCCGCTCACCCAGGAGGAGGAGTCCCTCAACCTGGTCAAGGCCACCATCGCCACCGCCGGCCTCTTCGTCGTGGTGCTGCTCGGCGGGATCGCCTGGCTGGTCGTGCGCCAGGTCGTCACCCCCGTCCGGATGGCCGCCGGGATCGCCGAGCGGCTCTCGGCGGGGCGGCTCCAGGAGCGGATGAAGGTCACCGGCGAGGACGACATCGCCCGCCTGGGCGAGGCCTTCAACAAGATGGCCCAGACCCTCCAGAACAAGATCCAGCAGCTGGAGGACCTCTCCCGGCTCCAGCGGCGCTTCGTCTCGGACGTCTCCCACGAGCTGCGCACCCCGCTCACGACGGTCCGTATGGCGGCGGACGTGATCCACGACGCCCGCGCCGACTTCGACCCGGTCACCGCGCGCTCCGCCGAGCTCCTCGCCGGGCAGCTCGACCGCTTCGAGTCGCTCCTGGCCGACCTGCTGGAGATCAGCCGGTTCGACGCGGGCGCCGCGGCCCTGGAGGCGGAGCCCATCGACCTGCGGGACGTCGTGCACCGCGTCATCGACGGGGCCCAGCCGCTCGCCGATCACAAGAACACCCGGATCCGCGTCCTCGGGGACACCCAGCCGGTGATAGCCGAGGCCGACGCCCGGCGCGTGGAGCGGGTCCTGCGCAATCTCGTCGTCAACGCCGTCGAGCACGGCGAGGGCCGCGACGTGGTCGTGCGGCTCGCCTCGGCGGGCGGTGCCGTCGCCGTGGCCGTACGGGACTACGGAGTCGGGCTCAAGCCCGGCGAGGCCACCCGTGTCTTCAACCGCTTCTGGCGCGCCGACCCGGCGCGGGCGCGCACGACCGGCGGTACCGGCCTCGGCCTGTCCATCGCCGTCGAGGACGCCCGGCTGCACGGGGGCTGGCTCCAGGCGTGGGGCGAGCCCGGCGGCGGCTCGCAGTTCCGGCTGACGCTGCCGCGCACGGCCGACGAGCCGCTGCGCGGATCGCCGATCCCGCTGGAGCCCGAGGATTCCCGGGCCAACCGGGCCAGGGCCGCCGCCGAGGCCGCGGAAGGCTCCGCGGCGGCCGGGCGCCAGGCGCAGCAGGCCGGGCGGAACGACCGGTCGCCGATACCGCCGAGGTCCCCGGTCGGGGGCGCGGTGCCCGTACCGGCCGACCCGACGGCGCTGCCGGGCAACGGGGCGCGGGTCGTGACCCGGCCGGCGGAGCAGGGACAGGGTTCCGGGGGCGGGGCGGCGAACGCGCGCTCCGGCGGGACCGCGGGAGCAACCGACCGAGAGGGTGGCAGCAGCGGTGGAGCGGGCGCGGCGGGTGGATCGCATGGGCGCTGAGCCGGGCCGGTCGCGCCGTCGCGCGCCGCGCGCCCTCGGCGTCGTCAGGGCCCTCGCCCTCGGTGTGGCGGGGCTGCTGTTGGCCGGCTGCGCCTCCATGCCCGACCACGGTGAGGTCCGTCCCGTGGAGGCCTCCCAGGGCGTCGACTCCCAGGTCCGCGTCTTCGGCGTGCCGCCGGCCGACAAGGCCAGTCCGCAGGAGATCGTCGACGGCTTCCTGGAGGCCATGACCAGCGATGATCCGCAGCTCCAGACCGCCCGCAAGTACCTCACTGCGGAAGCGGCGGAGAAATGGAAGCCCGGAGCGGCCGTCACCGTGCTCTCCTCGGGCCTGGACCGGTTCTCCGTACCGGGCGAGAAGGACCCGGCGGCCCCCCGGTTCAAGATCGCGGGCAAGATGCTGGCCACGGTGGACGAGCGCAGCGCCTACCAGCCGGACGACCGGCGCTACGAGCAGTTCCTCCAGCTCCAGCAGACGGGCGACCAGTGGCGGATCGCGACCCCGCCCAGCAGCCTGGTGCTGAGCGAGTCCGACTTCCAGCGCATCTACCGGCCGGTCAACAAGTACTACTTCGCGGGCTCCACGCTCGTCGCCGACCCCGTCTACGTGCGCCAGCGCAGCGACCCCGACTCCCGGATGGACCCCACCACTCAGACCGTCACCTCGCTGCTGGACGGTCCCTCCAAGTGGCTCGGGCCGGTGGTCACTTCCAGCTTCCCGACCGGTACGGAACTGCGCGAGGGCACCAAGTCCCTTTCGATCGACGGCCAGAACGCGCTGCGCGTACCGCTGAACAAGAACGCGGACGACGTCGTGGAGCCGCAGTGCCGCCGGATGGCGACCCAACTCCTGTACACGGTCAAGGACCTGACGGGCTTTCGGATCGACCGGGTCGACATCGTGCGCTCCGACGGCACCACCCGCTGCCAGGTGTCCGAGGTGGACGCCGCCGTGATCGCCAACCTGCCGCTCTCGCCCGGGCACCAGTACTACGTGGACGCCGAGCACCGGCTGCAGCGGCTCAACCTGGACCCGAACCGCGAGGACCAGCAGGACCCGCCGTCACCGGCTCCCGGGCCGTTGTCCGGGAACCCGGCCTTCAAGGTGGGCTCCGCCGCCGTGTCCTACGACGAGAAGCGCGCCGCGGTCGTCTCCGAGGACGGGCACGGGCTGTACGTGGTCAACCTGACCACCGCCGGACCGATGCCGCCGCCGATGCTGACGGGCAAGGGGGCCAAGCCCTACGGGCTCGCCACCCCGACGTGGGATGCGACCGGCGACCTGTGGGTCGCGGACCCCGACCCGCAGGACCCGGCGCTGTGGCGGCTGCCCGGCGGCACCGGAGCACCCGAACGGGTCGAGGTGTCCGGGCTGGCCGGCGGGCGGATCACGGGGCTGAAGGCCTCGCCCGACGGGGTGCGGATCGCGCTGCTGGTGCAGCGGGAGAGCCGCAAGTACCTGTACACCGGGCGGATCGAGCGGCCCGAGAAGGGCGACGCCTCGGCGGTCGCGGTGCGCGAGCTGCGCCCGGCCGCTCCGCAGCTGGCCGACGTGACGGCGATGAGCTGGGCGCCGCGGGGCCGGCTGCTGGTGGTGGGCCGGGAGAGCGGCGGGGTCGTGCAGGCCCGCTACATGCTGTCCGACGGCTCGATGGTCGGGGCCGGGCTGCCCGGCGCGACGGGGCTGGTGGCGGTCGCCGCGAGCGAGGACGAGAAGAAGCCGGTGGTCGCCGAGTCCTTGGAGGACGGCATCGTGTGGCTGCCGCCGGGGGCGCAGTGGCGCACGGTGGTGGCCGGCGGGAAGGCTCCGGTCTACCCGGGCTGACGGCTGCGCCGGACCGGGCCCGGCGGACCGGGCCCGGGGGCTGTTGTGGCCTGCCCTTTTGCCTGGTTGCCCGGTTGCGCGGTTGTCCACAGGGGTGGTGGACGGCTGTCCCGGCCCGGCAGAGTGGGCGGCATGCGGGAGTGGTGGCGCGGACTGGCCGGTGAGCTCGCCGGGCTGGTGCTGCCGGTCGGGTGCGTCGGCTGCGGAGCCGGTGGCGCGGCGATGCTGTGCGGAGCCTGCCGGTCGGAGCTCAGTGGGGCCGAGGCGGGGCCGGTACGGCCGTCTCCGTGCCCCGCGGGGCTGCCCCCGGTGTATGCGGCCGCCGCGTACCGGGAGGCCGTACGGGCCGTCGTACTGGCCCACAAGGAGCGCGGCGCGCTGCCGCTGGCCGGCGCCCTCGGAGCCGCTCTGGCGGCCGCGGTGCGCGCGGGCGGGGCCGGTGGGGCGGCCGCGGGGGTTGTGGCCCTGGTTCCCGTGCCCTCCGCGCGGCACCGGGTGCGGGCGCGCGGGCACGATCCGGCGCGCAGGATCGCCCTGGCCGCCTCGGCGCGGCTGCGGCGGGAGGGCGTGCCCGCGCGCGTGACGCCCGTACTGCGGCTGCGGCGGGCGGTGGCCGACCAGGCGGGCCTGGGGGCGGCGCAGCGCCGGGAGAACCTCGCCGGGGCCCTGGAGGCGCGGCCCGGCGCCGGCCGGGTGACGGCGCAGGCGGCCCGGATCGTCATCGTGGACGACCTCGTGACCACCGGATCCACCCTGGCGGAGGCGGCGCGGGCCCTGCGCGCGGCCGGGGCGGCCGGCGCGGAGGCGCTGGTGGCCGCCGTGGTGGCCGCGCCGGCGGACTCCTTCGTCCGTCGCGGCGGGGGCGCAACTCGGACAGAGCAAAAAACTTGTGAATAGATTTGGAACTGGAGGGGAAGGCGCATCGTTGCAGGTAGTAAGAGGGAACGGCCCCCTGAACGGAGGTACGTACCGGTAGCGGGTGCCGACAACCGGCATAGAGGGATATGTTCGGTTGTAAGGAATTGGCGAACCTTGGGCCCCACGCATCGGAGCGCACGTTTCGAGCGTCTGTACGTTTCGGAAACTTCGTGTCAGAGGTTGTCCCTCTACTCCGAAGTCGGTGGGGTGTAGATCTTGCCGATGGGGGAGGAGGAGGTGGAAGTCGCCAAGTCCGAGGCTCCGGTGTTCACCGGGGTCTGGTGCGAAAGGGAGACGCTTCGCCCCTGAGGCGGAGCTATCCGGGAACGGAGTTCTGCGTGGACATCGTCGTCAAGGGCCGTAAGACCGAGGTGCCCGACCGGTTCCGCAAGCACGTGGCCGAGAAGCTGAATCCGGAGCGGATCCAGAAGCTCGACGCGAAGGTGATCAGCTTGGACGTCGAGGTGTCCAAGGAGCACAACCCGCGCCAGGCCGACCGTTCCGACCGCGTGGAGATCACCCTGCGTTCGCGGGGCCCGGTGATTCGTGCCGAGGCTTCCGCCGCCGACGCGTACGCGGCGCTCGACCTCGCTCAGGACAAGCTGGAGGCCCGGCTGCGCAAGCAGCACGACAAGCGCTACACGCGGCGCGGCGCGGGACGGCTCTCGGCGGCCGAGGTCGCCGACGTGGTCCCGAACGCCGCCACCCTCAACGGCAACGGCGAGCCGGTCAACGGCGAGAAGACGGACGCGATTCCGACGACGAGGATCGGATCGCTGGAAGTGCAGGGCGACGGCCCGCTCGTCGTGCGCGAGAAGACCCACTCGGCCGCACCCATGTCGCTCGACCAGGCCCTGTACGAGATGGAACTGGTCGGTCACGACTTCTATCTGTTCGTCGATTCCGACACCAAGATGCCGAGCGTCGTCTACCGGCGCCACGGTTACGACTACGGCGTGATCCACCTCAATGCCTCCGACGCCGCCTCCAGCTCGGGTGAGCTCGACGGCGCGGGAGCGGGTGGCGCGCTGGGAGGCTGAGCCGCTGATTCCGGACTGATTCCGGACTGATTCCGGACTGATTCCGGGCTGGATCCGGACGTCCGTGCGGTGCCGGTGTGGTGCCCCCGTGTTCGCCCAGGCGGGCGCGGGGGCACTCGTGTGAGGTGATGGCTGCGCAAGGTTGGCTTGTATGGGTCGGCCTGTAATCGTCGGCCCCCGTTCGGTTACCTGGGCATGGAATCATGTCGGGCAGTCAGCCGGCGGCCGCTCTCGTCGGATTGACCCAGCAGCTCAGCACCGTGGTGCAGGGGGAGGAACGATGGCGGACAGCTTCGGGCCGGTGCGTGATGACAACGGTGCGGGCTGCCGTGACGAGGACCGGGTGGCAGAGCCGATCCGGGTGCTCGTGGTCGACGACCATGCGCTGTTCCGGCGCGGGCTGGAGATCGTCCTCGCGCAGGAGGAGGACATCCAGGTCGTCGGCGAGGCGGGTGACGGGGCGGAGGCCGTGGACAAGGCGGCGGATCTGCTGCCGGACATCGTGCTGATGGACGTGCGGATGCCGCGGCGCGGCGGGATCGAGGCGTGCACCTCGATCAAGGAGGTGGCGCCCTCCGCGAAGATCATCATGCTGACGATCAGCGACGAGGAGGCGGACCTCTACGACGCGATCAAGGCGGGGGCCACCGGGTACCTGCTGAAGGAGATCTCCACGGACGAGGTCGCCACGGCGATCCGGGCGGTGGCGGACGGGCAGTCGCAGATCAGCCCTTCGATGGCGTCGAAGCTGCTCACGGAGTTCAAGTCGATGATCCAGCGGACGGACGAGCGGCGGTTGGTGCCGGCGCCGCGGCTGACGGATCGGGAGCTCGAGGTCTTGAAGCTGGTGGCCACAGGGATGAACAACCGCGATATCGCGAAGGAGTTGTTCATTTCCGAGAACACCGTGAAGAACCATGTGCGGAACATTCTGGAGAAGCTGCAGTTGCACTCCAGGATGGAGGCGGTGGTGTACGCGATGCGGGAGAAGATCCTCGAGATTCGGTAGGGGCGGGCGGGCGGGCGGGTCCTGTGCGGGTGCCGGTGCCGGTGCCGGGTGCGGGTGGGTAGGCCCTGCGGGGCTGTCCCCTACCCGCCCTTCCACCGTTCCCCGGGCTCCGCCCGGACCCGGTCCTCAAACGCCGGACGGGCTGGAAAGACCCTGGGGCTCCGCCCCAGACCCCGGTCCTCAAACGCCGGACGGCTGACGCGGGTTCAGAGGGTCGTCAGCTCTGCCGTTACCGCTGCTGCTTCCGCAGGAGAGCTCGCGCGGTCGATGCGGATCGTGTCGCAGCCGACCCAGGTGGCGGCTTCGCGGAGGGCTTCGGCCATGGGGCGGGCTGCCTTCGGTGTGGTCAGGGAGAGTTGGCGGGCCACCAGGGTGGTGCCCTCGCGGGCCGGGTCCACGCGGCCCTGGAGGTGGCCTCCGGCCAGCAGGGGCATCGCGAAGTAGCCGTGGATCCGCCGGGGCTTGGGCACGTAGGCCTCCAGGCGGTGGGTGAAGCCGAAGATCCGCTCCGTGCGCGGGCGTTCCCAGATCAGGGAGTCGAACGGGGAGAGGAGCGTCGTGCGGTGGCGGCCCCGGGGGAGCGTGGAAAGGGCCGAGGGGTCCGCCCAGGCCGGCTTTCCCCAGCCCTCGACCTCCACGGGGACCAGGCCCGCGTCCTCGGCCACCGCGTCGAAGTCCTGGTTCTTGAGGCGGTGGTAGTCCGCGATGTCGGAGCGGGTGCCCACGCCCAGGGACTGCCCCGCGAGGGCCACCAGGCGGCGCTTGCACTCGCGGTCGTCCAGCTCGTCGTGGAGCAGGGCGGAAGGGACCGCGCGCTCCGGGAGGTCGTAGACCCGCTTCCAGCCGCGGCGCTCGGTGCAGACGACCTCGCCGATGTCGAGGAGCCACTCGACCGCGATCTTCGTCTCGGACCATTCGAACCACTCGCCGCCGTTCTTGGCGCCGCCCAGTTCGGTGGAGGTCAGGGGGCCCTCGGCCGTGAGGCGGTCCAGCACCGTCTTCGTCGAGCGGTCCTTGTCGGCCAGGACGTGCCAGCGGTGGCCGCGGGCCTTGCGGGCCCGGCGGCGGAAGGCGAAGTGCGGCCATTCCTCGATCGGCAGGATGCAGGCCGCGTGCGACCAGTACTCGAAGGCGTGGTGGTCCGACCAGTACGAGGCTTCGACGCTGGAGCGCCCGACCGCGCCGAGGCGCGCGTACGGGACGAGCTCGTGGGAGCGGGCCAGGACGGAGATCGTGTCGAGCTGGACGGCGCCCAGGTGGCGCAGGACGCCGCGGACCCCGCCGCGCCGGTCCGGAGCGCCCAGGAATCCCTGCGCGCGCAGCGCGATGCGGCGGGCCTCGTCGGCGGAGAGGGACAGGGAGGGCGTGGGCGTCATGGCGGAACCCTAGGGGGTGGCACCGACAGGCGAGGGAAGGTACGGGAGGCGGGAGGGCAGGTCCAGGTCCGAGGGGAGCAGGGCGCCGGTCCAGCAGTCCCGCAGGGTCTCGCGGATCTCGATGCCCGCGCGCTGGACGCCCTCGATGACGAAGCCGGCCTTCTCCGCCACCGCGAGGGAGGCCTGGTTGCCGACGCCGGCGCGCCAGATCAGCCGTACGCAGCCGGCCTCGGTGAAGGCCCAGCGGGCCACGGCGGGCAGGGCCTCGGCCAGGTAGCCGCGGCGCCGGTGATCCGGGGCGGTCCAGAAGCCGACCTCGTGCGCGTTCGTGCCGCGCGGCATGACTCCGATGGTGGCGACCAGCGGGCCGTCGGCGCCGAGGAGGACGGCGAAGGCGTACTCGGAGTCCTCGCGCCACCCCGCCGGGACCTTGGCCACGTAGGACTCGGCGTCCGCGCGACCGTACGGGACGGGTACGGGGATCCAGCGCTGGATCGCCGGGTCCTGGCAGGCCGCGTACACCTCGTCGGTGTCCGAGGGGACGTGGGGGCGCAGGACGAGGCGCGCGGTGGTCAGCGTGGTCGGTTCCATGAAGGGATTCTGCTGTGGGAGGACGGCGGAGGCGAAGTGGATTTCGCAGCGGGATTCCGGAAGAGGGACCGCCCATACCGGCACCTTCGGTGCCCCTCACACGTTCTCATTTCCGGGCAGTCCAGCCCCGCGGCAGTGCGGACCTCCCGACGCGACCGCGTCCTCGCTTACGATGGCCGTTGCGGTGGGGCCCACCCTCCGTGCCCGTGCACGAAAACAGTGCCAGGCCCGACCGGCAAGGAGACAAACCTCGGTGTCCGTCTTCAACAAGCTCATGCGTGCAGGCGAAGGCAAGATCCTCAAAAAACTGCACCGCATCGCGGACCAGGTCAACTCCATCGAAGAGGACTTCGTCAACCTCTCCGACGCCGACTTGCGTGCGCTCACGGACGAGTACAAGCAGCGCTTCCAGGACGGCGAGAGCCTGGACGACCTGCTGCCCGAGGCCTTCGCGACGGTCCGCGAGGCCGCGAAGCGCGTCCTCGGCCAGCGTCACTACGACGTCCAGATGATGGGCGGCGCCGCCCTGCACCTCGGCTACGTCGCCGAGATGAAGACCGGTGAGGGCAAGACCCTCGTCGGCACGCTCCCGGCGTACCTGAACGCGCTGTCCGGCAAGGGCGTCCACCTGATCACGGTGAACGACTACCTCGCCGAGCGCGACTCCGAGATGATGGGCCGGGTGCACAAGTTCCTCGGCCTGGAGGTCGGGTGCATCCTCGCGAACATGTCTCCGGCGCAGCGCCGTGAGCAGTACGCCGCCGACATCACGTACGGCACGAACAACGAGTTCGGCTTCGACTACCTCCGCGACAACATGGCGTGGTCGCAGGACGAGCTCGTCCAGCGCGGCCACAACTTCGCCGTGGTCGACGAGGTCGACTCGATCCTCGTCGACGAGGCCCGCACCCCGCTGATCATCTCGGGCCCGGCCGACCAGGCCACCAAGTGGTACGCGGACTTCGCGAAGCTGGTCACGCGCCTGACCAAGGGCGAGCCCGGCCAGCCCCTCAAGGGCATCGAGGAGACCGGCGACTACGAGGTCGACGAGAAGAAGCGCACCGTCGGCATCCACGAGTCCGGTGTCGCGAAGGTCGAGGACTGGCTCGGCATCGAGAACCTCTACGAGTCGGTGAACACCCCGCTCGTCGGTTACCTCAACAACGCGATCAAGGCCAAGGAGCTCTTCAAGAACGACAAGGACTACGTCGTCATCGACGGCGAAGTCATGATCGTCGACGAGCACACCGGCCGCATCCTCGCCGGCCGCCGCTACAACGAGGGCATGCACCAGGCGATCGAGGCGAAGGAAGGGGTGGACATCAAGGACGAGAACCAGACCCTCGCCACGATCACCCTCCAGAACTTCTTCCGCCTGTACTCCAAGCTGTCGGGCATGACCGGTACGGCCATGACCGAGGCCGCCGAGTTCCACCAGATCTACAAGCTCGGTGTCGTCCCGATCCCGACCAACCGCGACATGGTCCGCAAGGACCAGGCGGACCTGATCTACCGCACCGAGGTCGCGAAGTTCGCCGCCGTCGTCGACGACATCGCGGAGAAGCACGAGAAGGGCCAGCCGATCCTCGTCGGTACGACGTCGGTCGAGAAGTCCGAGTACCTCTCGCAGCAGCTCTCCAAGCGCGGTATCCCGCACGAGGTGCTGAACGCGAAGCAGCACGACCGTGAGGCCACGATCGTCGCCCAGGCGGGCCGCCGCGGCGCCGTCACGGTCGCCACGAACATGGCCGGCCGTGGTACCGACATCAAGCTCGGCGGCAACCCGGACGACCTCGCCGAGGCCGAGCTGCGCCAGCGCGGCCTGGACCCGGAGGAGCACATCGAGGAGTGGGCGCACGCCCTTCCCGAGGCGCTCACGCGGGCCGAGGCGGCCGTGAAGGCGGAGTTCGAGGAGGTCAAGGACCTCGGCGGGCTGTACGTGCTGGGCACCGAGCGCCACGAGTCGCGCCGTATCGACAACCAGCTGCGCGGCCGCTCCGGCCGACAGGGCGACCCGGGCGAGTCCCGCTTCTACCTGTCGCTCGGCGACGACCTGATGCGGCTGTTCAAGGCGCAGATGGTCGAGCGCGTCATGTCGATGGCGAACGTGCCGGACGACGTGCCGATCGAGAACAAGATGGTCACGCGGGCCATCGCTTCGGCCCAGTCGCAGGTCGAGACCCAGAACTTCGAGACGCGCAAGAACGTCCTGAAGTACGACGAGGTCCTCAACAACCAGCGCACGGTCATCTACAAGGAGCGCCGCCGCGTCCTGGAGGGCGAGGACCTCCAGGACCAGATCCGTCACATGATGGACGACACGATCGACGCGTACATCACGGCCGAGACGGTCGAGGGGTTCGCGGAGGAGTGGGACCTGGACCGGCTGTGGAACGCCTTCCGGCAGCTCTACCCGATCAAGGTCACGGTGGAGGAGCTGGAGGACGCCGCGGGCGACCGCGCGGGCATCACCGCCGAGTTCATCGCGGAGTCCGTCAAGGACGACATCCACGAGCAGTACGAGGCGCGCGAGGCCACGCTCGGCTCCGACATCATGCGCGAGCTGGAGCGGCGCGTGGTGCTGTCGGTGCTGGACCGCAAGTGGCGCGAGCACCTGTACGAGATGGACTACCTGCAGGAGGGCATCGGCCTGCGCGCGATGGCCCAGAAGGACCCGCTGGTCGAGTACCAGCGCGAGGGCTTCGACATGTTCAACGCCATGCAGGAGGGCATCAAGGAGGAGTCCGTCGGCTACCTGTTCAACCTGGAGGTCCAGGTCGAGCAGCAGGTCGAGGAGGTCCTGGTGTCGGACTCCGGTCCGTCCCTGGCCAAGCCGGAGATCCGGGCGAAGGGTCTGGACGCCCCGCAGCGGCCGGACCGGCTGCACTTCTCCGCTCCCAGCGTCGACGGTGAGGGCGGCGTCGTCGAGGGCGACTTCGAATCGGATTCCGGTGAGGACTCCGGGATGACGCGCGCGGAGCGCCGTAAGGCCGCGAAGGCCACGGGCGGCCGTCGCCGCAAGAAGTAACCCGCGCCGTTCGCGGGATCACCGCCGGGGCCGGACACCACGCACAGCGTGGGGTCCGGCCCCGGCCGCGTTCGCGTCCAGGTGTGCGGGCCGGGGGTCATGGGCGGGGGCCGTGGAGTTCCACGGCGGCGCAGCGCCAGCGCAGGTCGGGTCCCTGCTCCAGGCGGAAGGCCAGCGCGGTGAGTCGGTCGCCCGTCGCGATGCGGGCGAAGGCCTCGATGACCCCCGGGCCGGGGGTGAAGCGGCCGCATCCGTGCAGGACGGGGCTGAGCCGGCGGGCCTCGTACGCGTACTCCTGCGGGGGGTCGGCGGGGGCGAGGGTGATCAGCTGGTCGTAGGCCGGGCCGATGGTGTGGCCGATCAGGGAGTGCACGGGGCGGCGTCCGCTGAGGACGGCGAGCAGCCGTTCGGCGAACCAGTGGTGCGGGCCGCTGCCGCGGTGTGGGGCGGTGGGCGGCCGGCGCCGGCCGGGGCGGCCGGGCCTGGCGGCACCGGGGCCGGTCCCGGCAGGCCTCGCGGCGCCCCGGCCGGGACCGGTGCCGGCGCTGCCGCCGACGGCGCCGGCCGTGCGGGGGC
Organism: Streptomyces sp. NBC_01264; assembly: GCF_026340675.1. Taxonomy (NCBI): domain Bacteria; kingdom Bacillati; phylum Actinomycetota; class Actinomycetes; order Kitasatosporales; family Streptomycetaceae; genus Streptomyces; species Streptomyces sp. NBC_01264. The sequence continues at coordinate 3,999,483 of NZ_JAPEOX010000001.1, read as the reverse complement.
TGCCGCTCCTGGTGGCCCCGGGCAGCCCGGCGGCTCCGGCCCCGGCTCCGGCGGTGCGCGCCGGCCGTGCGGCCCCGGTTTCGACGGTGCGGGTCGGCCCTGCGGTCCCGGGACCGGCGGTGCGGGCCGGCCCTGCGGCCCCGGTTTCGGCGGTGCGAGCCGGTCGTGCGGTCCCGGGACCGGCTCCCACGGCGGTGGGGCTGCTCCCGCTGGGCCCAGGTACGCGGGACCTTGCGTCGGCCTCCATGGCGCCGGTCGCGGGGGTGGTTCCCGTGGTGGTGCGGGGTGTGCTGGTGGTCATGGCGGTCGTCCCCGGGGTCGGGCCCGGCGTGGTACCGGGCGGTAACTTGGTAGGGGACTTCTACGGGGCTGCGAACACGCTCCGCAACGACGCCGCGGGGCCGCGATGCACCCGGCCCGCCTTCACCTATCCGGGTCGGCCCCCGGCCGCCCCGGGCCCCGCCCCGGATCTCGCCGGGAGCGAAGTGGACGCCGCCGGGCCCCGCCGCGGCACCCCGAAGGGGGACGCGGGCCGTCACGGACGGAGTCCGGACCGGGGCTCCGGCCTCAGCTCCGGGAGGAGCCGGAACCCGGGCTCGCACCGGGTCCGGGCTGGCACCCGGTCCGGGCCCCCACCCGCTCCGGGCCCCGGACGGCCCGGGCGTCCACTGGGTTCGGGCGCCCACCGGGCCGGGGCCCCCACCGGGTCCGGCCCCCACCGGGTCCGGGCGCCCACCGGTCCGGGCCCCACCGGGTCCGGGCGCCCACCGGTCCGGGCCCACCGGGTTCGGCCCCTCCGGGTTCGGCCCCTCCGGGTTCGGCCCCTCCGGGTCCGGGCCCCACCGGTCCGGGTCCCCACCCGGTCCGGGTGCCCCGGGTGGTTGCCGGCGGTGTGCGGGAGCTGCGGGGGGCCGTGGTGGGTGGGGGCGATGGGGGATCGGGGAGGCGGGGTGCGGTCGTATCCTGGGGGCGTTTCCGACTACCGAAAGCAGCCGGCCATGCGCGTGTACGTCCCCCTGACCCTGCCCGGGCTCGCCGAGGCGCACCAGGCGGGTGAGCTGGGCCCGGCTCCGCTGCGGGCGTACGCCGTCACGCCCGGTCTGCGCGAGTGGTACGTCTCGGACGACATCGAGGAACTGGAGTACGCCGCCCTGACCAGGGCCGCCGCCGCCTCGCTGCGGATGATCGCCGAGGACGGGGCCGCGCCCCGCAAGCGGGTCGTGGTGGCCCTCGACGTGGACGACAAGGCCGCCACCGCCACCCCGGGCGTCGACGAGGCCACGCTCGGCCAGGTGGCCCTCGCCGGGGCCGTACGGCTCTCGGTGGCGGCCGCGGTGCACGTGGACGCCGAAGAGGCCCTGGAGGACGTGAGCGCCGCCGTGGCGGCCGTCCCGGCCGCGGACGGGGGCGACGAGGACGCGCGCTTCACCGTCGACGGAGCCGAGGACCACGAGCTGCTGTGGTTCGGGATCCAGGAGATTCCGGGGCTGCTGAAGTGAGCGCGGCACCCGGACATCCCGCAGCCGGATCAGAAGGCGCCCCGCTTGTCGTCCCGACGCCCGAGGGTCCCGCGCCCGCGGCGCCCGCGCCCGCGCCGGCGGCCGTGGCGGCCCCGGTGGCGCCGGTCCCCGCTCCCGCGGCCCCGCACATCATCTGGGACTGGAACGGCACGCTGCTCCACGACATCGACGCCGTGATAGCCGCCACCAACGCCTCCTTCGCCGAGCTCGGCTTCGAGCCGATCACCCTGGAGCGGTACCGCGAGCTGTACGTCGTACCGGTGCCGAAGTTCTACGAGCGCCTCATGGGCCGGCTCCCCACGGACGCCGAGTGGCTGGTCATGGACGAGGCCTTCCACCGCCACTACTGGGCGGCCGCCGAGGACGCGGGGCTCGCCGAGGGCGCCCGCGAGCTGCTGCGGGGCTGGCAGGAGGAGGGGCTCACCCAGTCCCTGCTGTCCCTCGCGCCCCACGACAAGCTCGTGCCGCTCGTCCGGGCACACGGCATCGACACGCACTTCCTGCGCGTCGACGGGCGTACCGGGCCCTCCCACACCACCAAGGCGGGACACCTCGTACGTCACTTGGCGGCCCTGGACGGGACGGGAGTGACGGCCGGACGTACGGTCCTCATCGGAGACGCCGTGGACGACGCGCTGGCCGCCGCGCACGTGGGCGCGCGGGCCGTCCTCTATACGGGCGGTTCGCACAGCCGGGGCAGTCTGGAATCAGCCGGTGTACCCGTAGTGGACAGCCTGGCGGAGGCCGTACGCACTGCTCGCGAGCTGGCCGGATAGCGACCGGCGCATGAGCGGAGAGCGACCGTCCACCGGCCTGGCACGCCCGGCCCGGCGGGGCGCTGTCCAGAGTGTCAAAGTTACTCCCCCTCTTTTGTACACATACAGCTCATGACGAGCCGGGGGTGGAGCGAGATAGCCTGGTACCCGTGATCAGCGCGATAGTTCTCGGAGGCACTGAAGCCTCCGCCCGACGCCCGGCGCACCACCGTGCCCGGGCCGTCGCTGATCCCCGCCCCCGGTCCCTGGACATCCCGCCGATCATGGCCGATTTCCTCCCGGTGGGTTCTTTCGACGGCATAGCGTCGATCCCGGACGGACATCGAAACCCCGCCCCGCGGTGCTATGCCATTCCTTCCTTCACCTACGTCACGCAATGGCGCGCGACAGGAGCCAGAGGACATGCAGACCAAGCTGGACGAAGCAAAGGCCGAGCTGCTCGCGCGGGCGGCACGGGTAGCTGAGAACAGCCCGGCCGGGGGGCTACTTCCGACTGGGTCCGAGCAGGGGGAGCGTCCCGACCGGGACACGACTCTCGCCTACCTCCAGCGCTACTACCTGCACACCGCCCCGGAGGACCTGCTCGACCGGGACCCGGTCGACGTGTTCGGGGCAGCGCTCTCGCACTACCGGCTCGCGGAGAAGCGCCCGCAGGGCACGGCGAGCGTGCGCGTGCACACGCCCACGGTGGAGGAGAACGGCTGGACCTCCAGCCACTCCGTCGTCGAGGTGGTCACCGACGACATGCCGTTCCTCGTGGACTCGGTGACGAACGAGCTGTCCCGCCACGGGCGCGGCATCCACGTCGTGATCCACCCGCAGGTGGTCGTCCGCCGCGACGTCACCGGCAAGCTGATCGAGATCCTCGGCCCCGACTGCGACGCACACGGTCCCCGCACCGCGCGCCCCCACGACTCGCTCGTCGAGTCCTGGATCCACGTCGAGATCGACCGCGAGACCGACAAGGCCGACCTCAAGCAGATCACCGGCGATCTGCAGCGCGTCCTGTCCGACGTCCGCGAGTCCGTCGAGGACTGGGAAAAGATGCGCGAAGCGGCGCTGCGCATCGCGCAGGAGCTGCCCGAGGAGCCGACCGCCCCGGACCTGCGCGAGTACGAGCTCGAAGAGGCACGCGAGCTGCTGCGCTGGCTCGCCGACGACCACTTCACCTTCCTCGGCTACCGCGAGTACGACCTCGTCGACGGCGACTCCCTGACCGCCGTGCCCGGCACCGGCCTCGGCATCCTGCGCTCCGACCCGGTCCACCACGGCCAGGACGAGGCGCACCCCGTCTCCCCGTCCTTCAACCGGCTGCCGGCCGACGCCCGCGCCAAGGCCCGCGAGCACCGCCTGCTGGTGCTGACCAAGGCCAACAGCCGCTCCACCGTGCACCGCCCCTCGTACCTCGACTACGTCGGCGTGAAGAAGTTCGACGCCGAGGGCAACGTCGTCGGCGAGCGCCGCTTCCTCGGCCTGTTCTCCTCCGCCGCCTACACCGAGTCGGTCCGCCGGGTCCCGGTCATCCGCCGCAAGGTCGCCGAGGTCCTCGAGGGCGCCGGCTTCGCCCCGTCCAGCCACGACGGACGCGACCTGCTCCAGATCCTGGAGACGTACCCGCGCGACGAGCTGTTCCAGACCCCGGTCGACCAGCTCCAGGCCATCGCCACCTCCGTCCTGTACCTCCAGGAGCGCCGCCGGCTGCGGCTGTACCTGCGCCAGGACGAGTACGGGCGCTACTACTCCGCGCTGGTCTACCTGCCGCGCGACCGCTACACCACCGGTGTGCGGCTGCGGCTGATCGCGATCCTGCAGGAGGAGCTCGACGGCATCAGCGTCGACTTCACCGCCTGGAACACCGAGTCGATCCTCTCCCGCATCCACTTCGTCGTCCGCGTCCCGCAGGGCACTGAGCTGCCCGTGCTGACCGACGCCGACGTCGAGCGGATCGAGGGCCGGCTGGTCGAGGCCGCCCGCTCCTGGGCCGACGGCTTCGGCGAGGCGCTCGTCGCGGAACTGGGCGAGGAGCGCGCCGCCGAGCTGCTGCGCAAGTACGGGAACTCCTTCCCCGAGGGCTACAAGGCCGACCACTCGCCGCGCTCGGCCGTGGCGGACCTGTGCCACCTGGAGCGGCTGAACGCCAGCGACCGCGAGTTCGCGCTGTCGCTGTACGAGCCGGTCGGCGCGGGCCCCGGCGAACGCCGGTTCAAGATCTACCGGACGGGCGAGCAGGTCTCGCTCTCCGCGGTCCTGCCGGTCCTTCAGCGCCTGGGCGTCGAGGTCACCGACGAGCGGCCGTACGAGCTGCGCTGCACCGACCGCACCAACGCGTGGATCTACGACTTCGGTCTGCGGATGCCGCTCCCGAGCAGCGGCGGGGACCACTCCGCGAGCTCCAACTACCTCGGCGACGACGCCCGCGAGCGGTTCCAGGACGCCTTCTCCGCGGTCTGGCAGGGCGACGCCGAGAACGACAACTTCAACACCCTGGTGCTGGGCGCCGGACTGACCTGGCGCCAGGCCGTGGTCCTGCGCGCGTACGCCAAGTACCTGCGCCAGGCCGGCGCCACCTTCAGCCAGGACTACATGGAGGACACCCTCCGCAACAACGTCCACACCACCCGGCTGCTGGTCTCCCTCTTCGAGGCCCGGATGTCGCCCGGCCGCCAGTCCGCGGGCACCGAGCTCGTCGACGCGATGCTGGAGGAGCTGGACGGGGCCCTGGACCAGGTCGCCTCGCTGGACGAGGACCGGATCCTGCGCTCCTTCCTCACCCTCATCAAGGCGACGCTGCGCACCAACTTCTTCCAGCTCGACTCCGCGGGCGAGCAGCACTCCTACGTGTCGATGAAGTTCGACCCGCAGGCCATCCCCGATCTGCCGGCGCCGCGTCCGGCCTTCGAGATCTGGGTCTACTCCCCGCGCGTCGAGGGCGTCCACCTGCGCTTCGGCAAGGTCGCCCGCGGCGGCCTGCGCTGGTCCGACCGCCGCGAGGACTTCCGTACGGAGATCCTCGGCCTGGTCAAGGCGCAGATGGTCAAGAACACCGTCATCGTGCCCGTCGGCGCCAAGGGCGGCTTCGTCGCCAAGAACCTCCCGGACCCGTCGGTGGACCGCGACGCCTGGCTCGCCGAGGGCATCGCCTCGTACAAGATCTTCATCTCGGCGCTGCTCGACATCACCGACAACATGGTCGGCGGCGAGGTCGTGCGGCCCAAGGGCGTGGTCCGCCACGACGAGGACGACACCTACCTCGTCGTCGCCGCCGACAAGGGCACCGCGACCTTCTCCGACATCGCCAACGGGGTCGCGGAGTCCTACGGGTTCTGGCTGGGCGACGCCTTCGCCTCCGGCGGCTCGGCCGGCTACGACCACAAGGGCATGGGCATCACCGCCCGCGGCGCCTGGGAGTCCGTCAAGCGGCACTTCCGCGAGCTCGGGCACGACACCCAGACGCAGGACTTCACGGTCGTCGGCGTCGGCGACATGTCCGGTGACGTCTTCGGCAACGGCATGCTGCTCTCCGAGCACATCCGCCTGGTCGCGGCCTTCGACCACCGGCACATCTTCATCGACCCGAACCCGGACGCGGCGACCTCCTACGCCGAGCGCCGGCGCCTGTTCGAGCTGCCGCGCTCCTCGTGGGCGGACTACGACAGCTCCCTGCTGTCCGCCGGCGGCGGGATCCACCCGCGCAGCGCGAAGGCCATCCCGGTCAATGCGCAGGTCCGTGAGGCCCTCGGCATCGAGGCCGGCGTCACCAAGATGACCCCGGCCGACCTGATGAAGGCGATCCTGCAGTCCCCGGTGGACCTGCTGTGGAACGGCGGCATCGGTACGTACGTCAAGGCGACGGCCGAGACGCACGCCGACGTCGGCGACAAGGCCAACGACTCCATCCGCGTCAACGGCTCCGACGTGCGCGCCAAGGTCATCGGCGAGGGCGGCAACCTGGGCCTGACCCAGCTCGGCCGCATCGAGTTCGCCCGCAGCGGCGCCGGCGGCGAGGGCGGCAAGATCAACACCGACGCCATCGACAACAGCGCCGGCGTGGACACCTCCGACCACGAGGTGAACATCAAGATCCTGCTGAACTCGGTGGTCACCGAAGGCGACCTGACCGTCAAGCAGCGCAACAAGTTCCTCGCCGAGATGACCGACGAGGTCGGCCGGCTGGTGCTGCGCAACAACTACGCGCAGAACGTGGCCCTGGCCAACGGCGCCGCGCAGGCGCCCAGCCTGCTCCACGCCCAGCAGCGCTTCATGCGCCGCCTGGGCCGCGAGGGCCTGCTCAACCGGGAGCTGGAGTTCCTGCCCAACGACCGGCAGATCCGTGAGCTGCTGAACAACGGCAAGGGCCTGACCCAGCCGGAGCTGGCCGTCCTGTTCGCCTACACCAAGATCACGGTGGCGGAGGAGCTCATCCACACCGAGCTCCCGGACGACCCGTACCTCGCCCGCCTGCTGCACGCCTACTTCCCGGGCGCGCTGCTCGCGAAGTTCCCCGAGCAGGTCGACGGGCACGCGCTGCGCCGCGAGATCATCACCACGGTGCTGGTCAACGACACCGTCAACAGCGGTGGCTCGACCTTCCTGCACCGCCTGCGCGAGGAGACCGGAGCCTCCCTGGAGGAGATCGTCCGGGCGCAGCTCGCGGCCCGTGAGATCTTCGGCCTGGCCGAGGTGTGGGACGCGGTCGAGGCCCTCGACAACGAGGTCGCCGCCGACGTCCAGACCCGGATCCGGCTGCACTCGCGGCGCCTGGTCGAGCGCGGTACGCGCTGGCTGCTCAACAACCGGCCGCAGCCGCTCCAGATCACCGAGACCATCGAGCTCTTCGCGGAGCGGGTGGAGCGGGTCTGGTCGGACGTGCCGAAGCTGGTGCGCGGCGCGGACCTCGAGTGGTACGAGGCCGTCATGGCCGAGCTGATCGGCGAGGGCGTGCCGGAGGAGCTGGCGGCCAAGGTGGCCGGCTTCTCGTCCGCCTTCCCGACGCTGGACATCGTGGCGATCGCGGACCGTACGGGTGTGGAGCCGCTGGCCGTCGCCGAGGTGTACTACGACCTCGCCGACCGGCTGGACATCACCCAGCTGATGGACCGGATCATCGAGCTGCCGCGGGCCGACCGCTGGCAGTCGATGGCCCGCGCGTCCATCCGCGAGGACCTGTTCTCGGCGCACGCGGCGCTGACCGCGGACGTGCTGGCGGTCGGGAACGGGACCTCGACTCCCGAGGAGCGCTTCAAGGCGTGGGAGGAGAAGAACGCGGCGATCATCGGGCGTGCGCGGACGACCCTGGATGAGATCCAGGGGTCGGACGACTTCGACCTGGCGAACCTGTCCGTCGCCATGCGGACGATGCGCTCGCTGCTCCGGGCGCACGCGTAGCCCTGGCGGGCCGGCTTGATGGAACGGGCCGGGCCCGGGACCCCTTCTGGGGTTCCGGGCCCGGCCCGTTCTTCAGCGCTTCCTGGTGAACTCCTCGTACGCGTCGCAGACCTCTTCCGAGGGGCCGTCCATGCGTAGGACGCCCGATTCGAGCCAGATCGCGCGGTCGCAGGTCTCCCGGACCGTGCCGATGCCGTGGCTGACGAGGAAGACGGTGCCGGCGTGTTCGCGGAGCTCTTCGATGCGGGCCTGGCTGCGGCGCTGGAAGGCGGCGTCGCCGGTGGCCAGGGCCTCGTCGATCATCAGGACGTCGTGGTCCTTGGCGGCGGCGATGGAGAAGCGCAGCCGGGCGCCCATGCCGGAGGAGTAGGTGCGCATGGGCAGGGAGATGAAGTCGCCCTTCTCGTTGATGCCGGAGAAGTCGACGATCTCCTGGTAGCGCTCGCGGACCTGCTGCTTGGTCATCCCCATGGCGAGGCCGCCGAGGACCACGTTGCGTTCGCCGGTCAGGTCGTTCATCAGGGCGGCGTTCACGCCGAGCAGAGACGGCTGGCCGTGCGAGAAGATCCGGCCGCGGGCGACCGGCTGGAGGCCGGCGATGGCGGCCAGCAGGGTGGACTTGCCCGAGCCGTTGGTGCCGATCAGGCCGATGGCCTCGCCCTTGTACGCGGTGAAGCTGACGCCCTTGACGGCGTGCACCTCGCGGATGCCGGGGGCGGGCTTGCGGGAGAAGATCCGGCTCAGGGCCGCGGTCGCGCCGCCCTTGCGGCCGCCCGAGCCCTGCACCTTGTAGATCACGTGGACGTCGTCGGCGATGACCGTCGGGGTCCGGGTCTCGGGTGCGGGTGTGGTGGTGCGTGCGGATGCGGTTGCGGTGTCAGCCACGGCCGTACTCCTCCTCTGCCTTCCAGAAGAAAACGAACCCGCCGACGCCAGCGAGCAGGGCCCAGCCCAGGGCGACCAGCCAGACGTGCGGCGGGAGCTGGCTCGCCTTGTACGAGTCGATGAGCGCGAAGCGCATCAGGTCGATGAAGACGGCGGCGGGATTGAGCTTGAGGGCCATCGAGACCCAGGACGGCAGGTGGTCCGTCTTCAGCATCGCGTCGATCGACCACATGACGCCCGACCCGTACATCCAGGTCCGCAGGATGAACGGCATCAGCTGGCTGATGTCGGGGCTCTTCGCGCCGATCCGCGCCATGAACATGGCGCAGCCGGCGCAGAAGGCGGCCATGAGGACGAGGGTGGGCGCGGCGAGCAGCCAGCTCAGGTCGGGGGTCTGGCCGTAGATGAGCAGCAGGATGACCAGCGCGCCCATGGTGATCAGGAGCTGCTGGAAGAGCTGGACGACCGTGGACAGCGGCAGCGAGGCGCGCGGGAAGTGCAGGGCGCGGACCAGGCCGAGGTTGGACTGTACGGCGCGGGTGGAGGCGTTGAAGCAGCTACCGATGAAGTCCCAGACGAAGACGCCCGTGATCAGGAACGCGATGTAGTCCGGTACGGCCTTCTGGGCGTGCATCACGACGCCGAAGATGAAGTAGTAGACGGCCGCGTTGAGCAGCGGGGTCATCAGGTGCCAGACCTGGCCGAGGCTCGCCTGGCTGTACTGGGCGTGCATCCGGGCGGTGGCGTACGCGGTCACGAAGTGGCGCCGGCCCCAGAGCTGCGCGATGTAGCGGGGGAGGGTGGGGCGGGCTCCGCTGAGGGTCAGGTCGTGGGCCGCCGCCAGCTCGGCGATGAGGTCCGGGGACTGGGCCCTGTTGTTTTCCCTGCCCTTGCCCGTGGTCCGGCCCTTGCGGTGCGAGGGAACGGGCGGTGGCGCGGTGGTCACTGTCACGAGGGTCGCTTTCGACGGGGGTCGGGACGTCGGCTCGCCGGGGGCACCTCCCGGCGTTGGCTGACGATGGGACGGGTCCGTATCGTCGCTACGGTGAGGTTAGGTCGTGCGGCGTCGAAACGCAACCGTATCGTCGTCGCGGGTTATGCTCTGCTTATGACGCCTGAGCCCGCTTCCCCTGCCGCCCCCGCCGCCCGTAGAGCCCCCGCGGGGGCCGCCGTCCTGCGTGAGGACGTGACCGAGGCGATCCGGACGGCGGTCGTCGAGGAGCTGGCGACGGTGGGGTTCGCGCGGATGTCGATCGAGGGCATCGCGCGGCGGGCGGGCGTCGGGAAGACGGCCGTGTACCGGCGGTGGAAGTCGAAGCTGCACCTGGTGCTCGACCTGGTGGGCGCCTTCGCCACGGACGGCCTGCCGGTGCCGTCGACGGGGTCGCTCTACGGGGACGTACGGGCCCTGCTGGAGGTGATGTCGCACGTGCTGCGGCATCCGGTGGCCTCGGCGGTCATCCCCGACCTGCTGGTGGAGGCGGCGCGGAACCCCGAGATCGCGGACGCGGTGCGGGGGGCGCTGCTGGAGGGGCAGCGGCGGATGGCGGAGGGGATCATCTCCGAGGCGGTCTCGCGGGGCGAGCTGCCGGTGGGGGTGGATGCGGGGAGGGCGCTCGATCTGGCGATCGGGCCGCTGTACTGGCGGCAGGTGGTCGTGCGGGACGCCGTCCCGGGGGGATACCTGGACGACCTCGCGCGGTCGGTCGTCGCCGGGCTCACGGCCGGGCCGGCCGCCTGAGGGCTTGCGCTGCGCGCGGCCGTCCCTCCTCGCGCCGGCTGCGGGTGTGCCGCTGCGCGGGGCGGAGTTCCCCTACCCGCCCTTCCACCGTTCCCCGGGCTCTGCCCGGACCCCCTGGGTCTCCGCCCCAGACCCCGGTCCTCAAACGCCGGACGGCTGAAAAGATCAAACGCCGGACGGCTTGATCGGTTACGGCCAGCGGCTCGTGGTCAGGTGGGCCAGGGTGGGTTCCGGGGTGGCTGAGGGGGCTGCCGGGGTGGGGCGGCGGTCTTCCAGGGGGGTGATGGGGGTGGTCGGCTGGCTCAGGAAGACGCGGCGGACCACGCGTTCCGCCGCCTGGCCGTCGTCGTGCGTGCAAAACCGGGTCCGGAAGGACGCGCGGAGCTGGGCGGAGCGGGAGCCCTGCCAGTGGCCCGTCGAGAAGATGTCCACCAGCTCGTCCTCGGTGCGGGCGATCGCCCCCGGGGGGAAGGCCCGCAGGTCGAAGTACGTGCCGCGGGAGGCCTCGTACGCCTCCCAGTCGTCCGCGTGGATGACGATCGGGCGGTCCAGGGCCGCGTAGTCGAACATCAGGGACGAGTAGTCCGTCACCAACGCGTCTGAGGCCAGGCAGAGTTCCTCGACGGAGGGGTGCGAGGAGACGTCGAGGAGGCGCGGGTGGGGGTCGGGCGCGGGCGAGCCCGCGTACGTGAGGTGGGTGCGGGTCAGGATCGTGTAGCGCGGGCCCAGGTCGCGCAGGATGCGGTCGAAGTCCGGGTGGGCCGGGCGGCTTCGGCGGTAGTCGCGGTGGGTCGGCGCGTACAGGATCGCCGTGGAGCCCGGCGGGATCCCGAGGCGTTCGCGCAGTTCCAGGACGTCGGCCTGGGTGGCCCGGTGGAACACGTCGTTGCGGGGGTAGCCGTATTCGAGCGTGGTGTACGAGGAGGGGACCGCCTTTTCCCAGACGAGCGTGGAGTGGCGGTTCGAGGAGAGCAGGTAGTCCCACTGGTCCGCGCCGCAGAGCAGGCCCGCGAAGTCCGTCGTGGGGGTGGCCGCCGGGCGGTCCTGGAGGTCGAGGCCGACCCGCTTGAGCGGGGTGCCGTGCTGCGTCTGGACCAGGATCTGGCCGGGGCGCTTGACCAGCGCACGGTCGAAGTTGACGTTCGTGACGAGGTAGGTGGCGCGGGCCAGGGCCGTCCAGTACGCCGCCGAACCCGGGCGGAGCGGGGTCGTGCCGCGGGGCAGGGTCGAGGCGTGCGCGGGGTCGCAGATCCATGCCGTCCGCATGCGCGGGGCGAGTTCGCGCAGCTTGGCCTCGATCGCCGCCGGGTTGCAGGCGTAACCGCCGTGCCAGTACGCGGAGAAGACCGCCAGCTCCGGCCGGAGCGGGAGCAGGCGCTGCGCGCGGTAGTGCAGGCGCAGGGCGGTTTCGCCGAGGCCCCGGCCCAGGGTGCGCCCGGCCCGGCCCGCCGCGAGCGAGGCCGAGCGGAGCACGGACAGCACGCGGTACGCGCGCCGCGTGCCGAGGCGCATCAGGAGGTGGCGGGTGCGGTCCGTGCGGCTCAGGGACAGCGGCCGGGGGCCCGGCACCCGGTAGCGGCGCAGCAGGGCCGAGGCCCGGGCGAAGAACTCGGCCCGGGCGGCGCGCGGGAGCCGGCGCGGATCCGCGTACAGGGCGCAGAAGTGCTCGGCCATCCGCCGGTGCACGGCGGGCCGCCAGCGCTCCAGCTCGGGGCGGGTGGCGAGGTAGCCGAAGACGCGGTCGTACTGGTCGAAGACGTCCAGGTGGCGTCGGGTGGAGGTGGTCAGGATCGAGCCCGTGCGGCGCTGGCGGTAGTGCACGCAGACCCGGTCCAGGACGGCGACCGACTCCGCCGCCAGGAGCGCCGGATAGGTCCAGGGCGTGTCCTCGTAGAAGCCGGGCGGGAAGGAGAGGCTCTCGCGCTCCACGTACTCGCGGCGGTAGGCCTTGTTCCACACGACCATCAGCATGCCGAGGAGGGCGGGGCGGTCGGCGAGGCGGAAACTGGCCGGGCCCTCCTCGGAGAGGCGGTGGGACTGGCTGTTGCGGACCAGCTCGCCGGTCCAGTAAGTGCGCGCGTAGTCGTAGACGAGGACGTCCGGGGAGCCGGTGGCCTTCAGCCGGTCGGTGATGGCCTGGAGGGCGCCGGGGGCCAGGGTGTCGTCGCCGTCGAGGAAGAGGACGTAGTCGCCGGTGGCCCGGGAGAGGCCCGCGTTGCGGGCCGGTCCCAGGCCCAGGTTGTGCGCCAGGTGGACGGCGGTGACCCGGGGGTCGCGGGCCGCGTAGTCGTCGATGATCGAACCGCAGGCGTCCGGGGAGGCGTCGTCGACCGCGATCAGTTCGAGATCCGGGTACGACTGGGTCAAGACCGAGTCCAGACTCTCCTGGAGGTACGCCTGGACCTTGTACGCGGGCACGATGACGCTGAACCGGGGCACGGCACATCCAGGGGTCGGCGCGGACATATGGCCCAGGAACCCCCGGCGTGGTGATCGGGTTACGCAGGGTGCGGCATTCGGGTTACGGAGCGTCAACCGCGCACGTCAATGCCGTGATCCACACCGCTCTGCTCGATCGCTCCACTTGATCGCTCTACTTGATCGCTCCGGCCATCACCCCCGAGACGAACTGCCGCTGGAAGGCGAAGAAGACGACGAGCGGCACCACCATCGACAGGAAGGCGCCGGGCGCCAGTACGTCGATGTTGTTCCCGAACTGCCGTACCTGCTGCTGGAGCGCGACCGTGACGGGCGGGTGCGCGGAGTCCGCGAAGACCAGGGCGACCAGCATGTCGTTCCACACCCACAGGAACTGGAAGATGCCGAGCGAGGCGATCGCCGGACCGCCCAGCGGCAGCACCACCCGCGCGAACAGCCGCAGCTCGCCCGCCCCGTCGAGGCGGGCGGCCTCCAGCAGCTCGCGCGGGATCTCCGCGAAGAAGTTGCGCAGCAGGAACACGGCGAACGGCAGCCCGAAGGCGGTGTGGAAGAGGACCACGCCCGCCGTGGTCTCGAACAGGCCTATGGAGCCGAAGAGTTCGGAGACCGGGATCAGCGCCACCTGGACGGGTACGACGAGCAGCGCGACCACGAGCAGGAACAGCCAGTCGCGGCCGGGGAACTCCAGCCAGGCGAAGGCGTATCCGGCGAACGACCCCAGTGCCAGGACGAGCAGGGTCGCCGGGACGGCGATGACCGCCGTGTCGATCAGCGAGCCGGTGACGGTGTCGTTGGCGAGCAGCCGCTCGTAGTTGTCGCCCGTGAGGCGGGAGGGCGCCGTCAGCGCCTGCCACCAGCCGCCGTCGTTCAGCGAGGTGGGGGAGAGGAAGGAGGAGACCAGCAGCCCGAGCGTGGGCAGCAGCCAGAACAGGCCCGCGAGGATCAGGAACACGCGCAGCGCCCCGCCGGCCGCCCGGGCGGCCAGGGACCGCGCTGCCGCCGGGATGCCGGGCGGGGCGAGGGACGGCTTACGGGGCTGCGTGCGCGGCGGTGTGCTCATCGGCGGGCCTCCCGGCGCATCCGGCGGATGTTGTAGGCCATGACCGGAGCCACCAGCACCAGCAGCAGCACCGCGATGGCGCTGCCCAGCCCCGGATCGGCGTCCGTGCCGAAGGAGGTCCGGTACAGCTGGAGCGCCAGCACGTTGGCGTCGTCCTGCACCGCCCCCGGCGCGATCACGAAGACCAGGTCGAAGACCTTCATGACGTTGATGACGAGGGTCACCAGCACGACGGCCAGGACGGGCGCCAGCAGCGGCACCGTGATCCGCCGCAGCACCTGCCACTCGCTCGCCCCGTCCACCCGCGCCGCCTCCAGCAGCTCGCGCGGTACGGCGGCCAGCCCGGCCCCGATCAGCACCATCGCGAAACCGGCCCACATCCACACGTAGGCCCCGATCACCGCCGGGGTCACCAGGGTCGGGCCGAGCCACTCGACGCCCGCGTAGGCCTCCCGAAAGTTCGAGGCGGGCAGCCGCAGCAGTGCGCCGTCGGCCGCGGCGGACAGCGTGAAGGTGCCGTCGGCCCGGGTCCTCGCCGAGTCGACCAACCGGCCGTCCTTGACGGCCTCGACCCGCAGCCCCGACAGGGCGGACTCGGTGGGGTCGACCGTGTTCGTCGTACCGCCCCCGCCCCGGGTGAAGTCCTGCCAGGCGGTGCCGGTGACCCTCCCGGCCCCGGGGGCGGCCGCCTTGGCCGTGGCCGTGCCCTTGGGCAGCGTCTCCGGGGCGATCCCGACCAGCGGGAGGGCCGCCGGCACGCCCGCCCGTACCGGATCGCGGGTCACGTACGCGCCCCCGTCGGCCGGGACCAGCGGCGAATCCCGGCCGGGGCGGGCCTTGGGGAAGGCGGAGGACTCGGCGAAGGTGTCGTGCACGCCGACCCAGACGGCGTTGGCGACGCCCCGGTCGGGGTCGGCGTCGTAGACCAGCCGGAAGATGATGCCCGCCGCGAGCATCGAAATGGCCATCGGCATGAAGACGATCAGCTTGAAGGCCGTTCCCCAGCGCACCCGTTCGGTCAGCACGGCGAAGAGCAGACCGAGCGCGGTGGCGCTGACCGGGGCCAGCACCACCCAGATCGCCGTGTTCCCCAGCGCGGTGCGGATCGTGTCGTCGCGCAGGATCTCCCCGTAGTTGCCGGCGCCCACGAACTCCTCGCCGGAGCGGTCGAAGAAGCTGCGGTACAGCGAGTACCCGATGGGGTGCACGACGAGCGCGCCGAGCAGGACGAGGGAGGGGAGGAGGAACGCCGCTGCCGTCAGGCGGCGGCGCCGGGCCTCCTTGCGCTTCGGGGAGCGGGGGGCGGTGGCGGGGCCCGGAACCGGGGCCGTGGCGGGGGAGGTTGCCGCGGATCCCGCGGGTGAGGCCGCCGGGGGTCCCGCGGGGGAGGCTGCCGGGGTCACCGGATCAGTTCCCGTAGGCCTTGGCCGCGTCCGCCTCCAGCCTCGCCTGCGTCCCCGCCACGTCGGCCGGGTTCGCCAGGAAGTCCTGGAGCGCCTTCCACTCGCCCGCGCCGGGGGTCCCGCCGAAGGCCGCCGGAGCCTGGTCCGACATGTCGAAGCGGAAGCCGTCGCCCGCCGCGATCAGTGCCTCGGCGATGCCGCGCTGGATGTCGTTCGGGTACGCGGCCGGCTCCAGCGCCTTGTTCGGGGAGAGGAACCCGCCCTCACGGGCCTGGATCCGCGCCGAGTCCGGCGAGGCGAGGAACGTCAGCAGCGCCTGCGCGCCCTTCGAGGCCTTCAGCGCGACCGCCACGTCCCCGCCCGAGACCACCGGGGCCTTGGCGCCGACCGCCGGGAAGGGGAAGACCAGCGCGTCCGTGCCCACCTTCGCCTCGGTCTGCGCGATGTTCACCGCCACGAAGTCGCCCTCGTAGACCATCGCGGCCGCCGGCCGGTCCCCGCCGGTGAAGGTCTGCGTCACCGACTTCGGGAACTCGGTCGCCAGCGCCCCGCTCTGGCCGCCCGCCAGGAAGTCCTTGCGGCCGAACAGCTCGGCGAGGGAGGTCAGCGCCTGCTTGACGCTGTCGTCCGTCCACTTGATCTCGTGCTTCGCCAGCTGGTCGTACTTCTCCGGGCCCGCCTGCGAGAGGTAGACGTTCTCGAACCAGTCGGTCAGGGTCCAGCCGTCGGCCCCGGCGACCGAGACCGCCGGGGTGCCGGACGCGGACAGCGTGTCGGCCGCGGTGAGCAGCTCCTTCCAGGTCTTCGGGGGCGTTACGCCCGCCGCCTCGAAGGCCTTGGCGTTGTACCAGATCAGCGACTTGTTGGCGGCCTTGTAGTACACGCCGTACTGGGTGCCGCCGACCGCGCCCAGCGTCTTCCAGCCGTTCGAGTAGTTCTTGTCGAGCTGGGCCTGCGCCTCGGCGCCGACCGGCTGCGCCCACTTGTTCTTCACCGCCGAGACCAGCGCCCCGACCTGCGGCAGCAGCGCCACGTCCGGCGGGGCGCCGCCCGCGATCTTCGAGCCGAGGAAGGTGACGATCGGGTCCTGCGCGGGGACGAAGGTGACCGTGGCACCCGTCCGCCGCTCGAACTCCTTGAGCACCTTGACGAAGTTGGCCTGTTCCGCGCCCGTCCAGACGGCGGCGACCTCCAGCTTCTCCCCGTCGAGACGCGGTAACGCGACGGCGGGCCCGCCCGAGGTGTCGGGGCCGTCCGGGCCCTTCGCGGGCTCCTTGCCGTCGCTGCCGCACGCGCTGAGCGCGAGCGCGCCCACTACGGCCAGAGCGGCCCACGTGTGCCGTCGGCCGTGGGTGGTACGCGGTGTCGTGCGGCTCGTTCCCTGCTTGCGCATGGCGGTGCCCCCGATGCCTCGCTGGCGATGGTGTGTCCCGTGCCACAAGGTCTACGCCGCCCCGCGCACCCCCGCAATAGCGCCTCGCGGGGCAGGGGGTGTGCGGAGGGCAGGTCGGGGTCCTGCCGGGATCCGCGGGCAGGGCCTGCTCGGGTGGGCCCGCCCGGGCGTCCGGCCAGGACCCGCGCGGGTGTCCGGCCAGGGCCCGCCCGGGCGTCCGGGCAGGACCCGTCAGGGCCTCCGACCGGGGCGTTCGGGCAGGACCCGTCAGGGCCTCCGACCGGGGCGTTCGGGCGTCAGGCCGGGAGGCTGGGCGGGCGCCGCCCGGCCCGCGGTTCAGGGCGCCGGGGGCCCGCGGTTCAGGGCGCCGGCGGGAACAGCACCGGGACCGCCGACACCAGGTGCGAGGCCCGGTCCAGGGCGCTGGCCAGCAGCGCCAGGTCGGTCGGGCCGTTGCCCAGCTCGCGGACCGGGCGGCGGGCCGGCGGATCGCCCATCCGCTCCCACTCCACCGGCACCACCGTCGGCCGCAGCGTCGCCGTCCGGGGGATCCGGCCGGTGACCCGGCCGCCCTGGAACGGCACCGAGCGCCCGTCGGCGTACCGGAGCACGCCCCGGCCGGGACCCGGCTGGTCGGGGGCGTCGAGCTCCACGCGCAGGGTCGCGAGCCGGGCCAGCTCGGTGTCGGCCGTCCGGTCCGGACGGGCGCTGGTGGCCACCAGGTGCACCCCGAGCCGGGCGCCCTCGCGGGCCACCGCCTCCAGCGCGCGGACCACCGAACCGGCGGCGGGCCGGCCCGTGCTGCCCAGCCCCGGTGCGACCAGCGCGTCGAAGTCGTCCACGAGCACGACCAGGCGCGGCAGCGGGCTGGGCCCGGCCGCCGGATCGGTCCGGGTGGCCGAGGAACGCAGCCGCAGGGTGCCCGAACGCTGGGGTTCGAGATCGCCGCGCAGCTCGCCCGCGGTCGGCGGGCGGGGGGAGACCATCCGGTCGGAGACCTCGCGCACGGCGTGCCACTCGGAGAACGGCACCCCGTCCAGGAGCTCGGCCCGCCGCTTCAGCTCCGCGCCCAGCGCCTGCGCGAACTCCCGCATCCGCAGCGGGTCCGAGGCGACCAGGTGCGCCGAGACGTGCGGCAGCTCCGTACAGGGCAGCAGGCCGTCGCCGCGCTCGCCGCCGGCCCCGTCGAGCAGGACCAGGCCGAGCCGGTCGGGCCGGGCGGCGGCCGACAGGGAGGCCGCCACGGAACGCAGCAGTTCCGTACGGCCGCTGCCGGCGGGCCCCTCGATCAGCAGGTGCGGCCCGTCGGTGACCAGTTCGGCGCCCACCGGCCCGCGCCGGCCGGTGCCGAGCACTATCTCCGCGAGCCCGCCGACGCGCTGCCCCTGGTCGGTGGCGGCGGCCCAACGGGCCATCAGGGAAGCCGGGGTGGCCCGGGCCAGCCCCAACTCGTCCAGTAGCCGCGATGTCTGGGGCAGATGGGCGGCGGCCGGCCGGTAACCGCCCTCCGCGACGGGGGAGTCGGCCTTCAGGGGGGCCAGGGCGCGGGCGAACCGCTCCGCCCAGGCCGCCGAGACGGCGTCCGCCGTGGCCGTCCCGCCGGACGCGGCCGGTTTGCCGCCGGAGACCGCGAAGGTCCGTACGGTCGTGGCCACATCACCGCTGAGCAGGGCCGCGGTCGAACAGTCCCGGAAGGCGGGGGCAGCCGCGCAGGCGGCCTCGTAGGTCTCGGTGACGGGCGAGGCGGGCGTCGCGGCCGGCGCCTCGGCCAGGGCCAGCACGTGGATCCCGGCGGCCGGCCCGTGCGAGGTCAGCCGGCTGGTGATGTCCCGCAGCACCCCGGGACCGGGGTCCCCGTCGAGGACCAGGAGGGTGTACGGGCCCCGGTAGGCGTACGAGGCCTCGCGCACCGCGTCCGCGCCCGCGGCGGCCCAGTGGGTGCCGAGGGGGCCGTCGTCGAGCCGCCGGGTCAGCTCCCCGGCGCGGGCGGCCGCCTGATCGCGGTCGTACGCGAGCAGCAGCCGGCAGTCCTGTCCGTGCGCGGGGCGCACGTGGGGCAGCCAGCCGAGCCAGCCCCAGTCGCGGCGGCGTTCGGCGAGCGGGCGGGCCCGGTCGGTGGAGACCAGCACGATCTCCAGACGCTGGCCGGGGGCGTGCAGGGCCGCTAGCCGCGCGATGACGGAGCGGGCCACACCGGTCAGCCGGGCCCGGGGTCCGGCGATGCCGAGCGCGCCGGTCTCGCGGAGCGCGACCTCGCTGCCCGCGCCGAGGGTGACGTCCAGCCCGGCGGGGCCGGCCCACAGCCGCGGGGCCGGCCCCAGGGCGGTGAGCAGCAGGGTCGCGGGATCGTCGGAGCCGGGCCGCGCGGTGACGGCGGCCGCCGCCTCGGCGACCACCTCCACCTCGGCGACCTCCGCCCCGCGCACCCACTTCCGCGCCCAGGCCCCGATCCCGCGCCGCCCCGCACGCCGGGGCTCGGCCTCCCGACCCGCCCCGGGTTCCTCCCAGCCGCCGGCACCGTGATGCTCGACGCCGGTCCGCGCGGGGCCGTCGTGGCCGACGGCTCCGACCGGGTACGGCGCCCCGGCGGCCCCGCCTCCGTGCTCGGCTCCGGGGTAGGGGCCTGCGGCTCCGGGGTGCTGCCCGGGGGCTGCGCCGGGGTGCGCCGGTCCGCCCTGCCGGGCGGGTGCGCTGCCGGGGTGTGCCGCTGCGGCGTGCCGGCCGGGCGTGCCGCCGGGGTGCGGCTGTCCGGCGTAGCCTCCGCCGGCTCCGCCTCCGTGCTCCGCTCCGGCGTACGGGCCTGCGGCCCCGGCCGGGTACGGCGCTGCGGGGGTTGCGCCGGGCTGTGCCGATCCGGCGTTGTGTCCCGGCGTGCCGCCGGGGTGTGCCGGCCCGGTGTTGCGGCCGGGCGTGCCGCTGGGGTGCGCTGCGCCGGCGTTGTGGCCGGGGTGTGCCGGTCCGGAGTACTGCCCGGCGTCGGGCCGGTCTGGGAACGGGTGGTGCCCGGCACCTGAGGCGCCGGAATGGGATGCGGACCCGGACCTGGGCCTGGAACCGGACTCGGACCTGGAACCGGATTCGGACGCGAAAGCGGATCCGGATCCGGATCCGGGCCTGGCGATCCGGCCGGCCCGGTGCGGGTCGGCTTCGCCGTCCTGGCCGGCCTCGCCGTACGGCCAGGGGTCCGGGGAAACGGAGCTCGACGGGCCCCGGCCGCCCCCGGTGGGCTGTTCGGCGCCACGGGCGGCCGGGACCGTTCCGGTGCTGCCGTGGGCCCCGGGCGCGCCCGGAGTTCCGTACCCGGGCCGGACGGGGTCGGGGGCGGAGCCCCCGTTTCGGGAAGGGGCGGGGTGGGGGATCTGTCCCTGCGCTCCCCGGCCCCCCGCGTCGGGGTACGCCCCTCCGGCCCAGGCTCCGCCGGAGCCACCGCCGTCGGGGCGTGACCCGGCCGCGGTGCCGGGCGTAGATCCGGTCCAGGCTCCGGCACCGGGGTGCGATCCGGCCGGGGTGCCGGGGGTGGATCCGGTCCAGGCTCCGCCCGAGGTGCCGCCGTCGGGTGATCCCGCGGGGGTGCCCGTTGCGCTGGGCCAGGCTCCGCCTGAGCCGCCGCCGTCGAGGCGTGACCCCGCCGGGGTGCCGGGCGTGGATCCGGTCCAGGCTCCGCCGGAGCCGCCGCCGTCGGGGTGTGATCCCGCCGGGGTGCCGGGCGTAGCGCCGGCCCAGGCTCCGCCGGGGGTGCCGCCCTCGGGGTGTGATCCCGGCTCGGGGGCCGGTGGGTCGTCGGTGGGGGTAGGGTCGGGGTGGCCCGGGAGGGAGACGGAGAGGTGGCCCTCCAGGTCCGGGGTGAGGGGGAGGGGGGAGGTCGCCGGGCCCACGGCCAGGCGGAGCGTGGACTCGCCGACCCGCAGCAGCGCCCCGGGCGCCAGCGCCACCCGCTCCGCGCCGACCACCGCGCCGTCCAGCGTCGTACCGTTCGTCGACCCGAGGTCGGCCACCGCCACCCGCCCGTCGGGCAGCACCGTCACGGTGCAGTGCAGGCGCGAGACGTCCGGATCGTCCAGCGGGACGTCCGCGTCGGCCGAGCGCCCGATCCGGATCGCCCCCGGGTGCAGCAGGTGCACCCCGCCCGCGTCCGGCCCGGCCACGACGTGCAGCTGCGGCCCGTCGCCGAGGGCGGCCGCGGTCCCGTCCGTGCGGACGTCGGGGCCGGGCACGTTCAGCGACAGCACCGCCCCGTCCACGAGCGGCGGCTCGCCGAGCGCGCACCGCGCGGGGTCCAGCCGCTCCGTACCGGCGTACAGCACGACCGTGCCACCGGTGTCGGGGCCGCCGACGGTCGCCGCGAGCCCGGAGGCCACCGCGGACAGGGCGGTTCCGGCGGGCGCGGTGACGAGCACGTCACAGCTCGCAGGGGCGCCTCCTGCGCCGGTACCCCCGCCGGAGGCGGTCGCGGTGGCGGTCTGGTGGCCGCTGCGCGACCCCGACCCGAGGACGGTCAGCCGGATCTGCATCGCCGTCAGCGGTCCCTTCTGCGCGGTGCGCGGTGCGTGCGCCCGGCAGGGACCTGCGGGACGGATCACCCGTGCCGTTCGCACGCGCTGCCCGTCCGCCCGCCCCCACCCGGCACGGACGCGTCGTCCGGTCAGGTCTGCCCGGAAGGCGGGGCTCCCGTCCCGGCCGTTCCGTACGGGTGCATCCTCGCACCTGTCGTCTTCGACACGCCCGCCGCCCACCGCCAAGTGATCTTGATCGGTCGCGGACCGGCACCGGACCTGCAAGCGCGCCGATCGGATATCGACAGGATGGCAGGGAAAATCGCCCCCGGCATACGCCGCAAACATCACCCTTCGTGCATATGTGCGGCAACCAACCTCCCTCACCCCGCGTCTTCCCTCGGGACAAGCCCTAGAGTGGGCCGGAAAACCATTTCGCAGATCAGGCCTGGATCACGCGTGGAACACGCGCGGACCACTCGCCGGAATCGACGACAGCAGGGAGCGCGTGACGTGCGGCCAGTCGGCAGCAAGTACCTGCTCGAGGAGCCGCTCGGGCGCGGCGCCACGGGCACCGTCTGGCGCGCCCGCCAGCGTGAGGCGGCCGGTGCGGAGGCGGCCGTGGCCGGCCACCCCGGCGAGACCGTGGCCATCAAGGTCCTCAAGGAGGAGCTGGCCCAGGACCCGGACATCGTCATGCGCTTCCTGCGCGAGCGCTCGGTCCTGCTGCGCCTGACGCACCCCAACATCGTCCGCACCCGCGACCTCGTGGTCGAGGGCGACCTCCTCGCCCTCGTCATGGACCTCATCGACGGCCCGGACCTGCACAAGTACCTGCGCGAGAACGGCCCCTTCTCGCCGGTCGCCGCCAGCCTGCTCACCGCCCAGATCGCGGACGCGCTCGCCGCGAGCCACGCCGACGGCGTGGTCCACCGCGACCTGAAGCCCGCCAACGTCCTGGTCGACGAGCGCGACGGCCAGATGAAGCCGATGCTCACCGACTTCGGCATCGCGCGACTGGCGGACTCCCCGGGCCTGACGCGCACGCACGAGTTCGTCGGCACCCCGGCCTACGTCGCCCCCGAGTCCGCCGAGGGCCGCCCGCAGACCTCCGCCGTCGACATCTACGGCGCCGGCATCCTGCTCTACGAGCTCCTCACCGGCCGGCCCCCCTTCGCCGGGGGCACCGCGCTGGAGGTCCTGCACCGCCACCTCAGCGAGGATCCGCAGCGCCCGCCGAACGTGCCCGAGCCCCTGTGGACGGTCATCGAGCGCTGCATGCGCAAGGAGCCGGGCGAGCGCCCGAGCGCGCAGACCCTGGCGCGCGGCCTGCGCGTGGTCGCCTCCGGCATCGGCGTGCACTCCACGGCCGCCGAGGTCGAGGCCGCCCTCGGCGTCGGCGCGCTCCTCGCGCCCGACCCCTCGCCCGCGCCCGTGCCCGAGACCCCGGGCGCCGCGGACGCGACGCAGATGCTGCCCGGCGCGGCCGGGGCCTCCCCGATGGGGGCCTACGACCCCAACGCCATGACCAGCGTGATGCCGCCGGTCGGCGGGGCCGACGCCACGTCCGTGCTCCCGAGCACGGGTGCGCCCGGCGCCGACCCGACCTCCGTGATGCCGCCCGTGCAGCGGCCGGACCAGCCGCACCCGTGGCAGTCGCAGATGCAGGCGGCCCGCGACCGCAACGAGCAGACGCAGATGCACTACCTGGACCCGAGCGAGGACCCGCTGCGCCGCCGGCCGCAGCGCCAGGGCCCGCCGCCGCGGCAGCAGTACCAGCAGCCGCAGCGGCCCCCGCAGCAGCCGCAGCGACCGCAGCAGCCTCCGCAGCAGCAGCCGTACCGGCAGGCCCCGCCGCCGCAGCAGTACCAGCAGCCTCAGCAGTACCAGCCCCAGCAGTACGCGCCGCAGCCCCCGCCGCAGCACTATCAGCCGCAGCAGCCCCAGCAGTACCAGCAGCCGCAGCAGCCCCAGTACCGCCAGCCCCAGCAGCCGCAGCAGCAGCCACCGCAGGGCCCGCCGCCGCGTCAGCAGCCGCCGCAGCGGGAGCCCCGCGAGCCTCGCCGCAGCGCGAACCCGGTGAAGATCCCCGGGCTGGGATGCCTCAAGGGCTGCCTGGTGATGATCCTGGTGTTCTTCGTCGCGGGCTGGCTGGTCTGGGAGTTGACCCCGCTCCAGGAGTGGGTCGGCACCGGCCGCGGCTGGTGGGACCAGGTGTGGACCTGGGGTTCGGACGCCGTGGACTGGGTCACCGCGATCGGCGATGCCACGGGCGGCGGTACGAGCCCCTGACTCCTCCGCGCCCGCTGGGCGCGCTGTACCTGCGTAAACCGCCCGAACCGGGCTCCATACCGGTGACTTCGTGGATTTGTCGACTTCCGGGACGTGATTTCGCCCGCAGAAGTGAAGGTCGCCGCGATCCGTGGACTCCAACCCCCATCCGGCCGCGTAGCTTTGGTGCGTACGCCAGCCGCTGAGGGAGCAGTCGTGGCACGGAAGATCGGCAGCCGGTACACCGCGCACCAGATCCTGGGACGCGGCAGCGCGGGCACGGTGTGGCTGGGCGAGGGGCCTGACGGCCCCGTCGCCGTCAAACTGCTGCGCGAGGACCTCGCGTCCGACCAGGAACTCGTCGGACGGTTCGTCCAGGAGCGCAGCGCGCTCCTGGGCCTGGAGCACCCGCACGTCGTCTGCGTCCGCGACCTCGTCGTGGACGGCAACGACCTCGCCCTCGTCATGGACCTCGTCCGCGGTACGGACCTGCGCACGCGCCTCGACCGCGAGCGACGGCTCGCCCCCGAGGCGGCCGTCGCCATCGTCGCGGACGTCGCCGACGCGCTCGCCGCGGCGCACGCGGCCGGGGTCGTGCACCGGGACGTGAAGCCGGAGAACGTCCTGCTCGACATGCAGGGCCCGCTCGGCCCGGGCGGCGCGCACCCGGCGCTGCTCACGGACTTCGGCGTGGCCAAGCTCATCGACTCCCCCCGGCGGGCCACCGGCGGCCGGGCCTCGGCCCCGACCACCCGGATCATCGGCACGCCCGACTACCTGGCGCCGGAGATCGTCGAAGGCCTGCCGCCGCGTGCGGCGGTGGACATCTACGCCCTGGCCACCGTGCTGTACGAACTGCTCGCCGGGTTCACACCGTTCGGCGGCGGGCATCCCGGGGCGGTGCTGCGGCGCCATGTGACGGAGACCGTCGTCCCGCTGCCGGGGATCCCCGACGAGCTGTGGCAGCTGATGGTCCAGTGCCTGGCGAAGGCCCCCGCCTCGCGGCTGCGGGCCTCGGAGCTCTCCCTGCGGCTACGGGACCTGCTGCCGCTGCTCGCGGGGATGCCGCCGCTGGACGTGGACGAACCGGACGAGCCGGAGCAGGCGGAGTTCACGGAGGCGGAGGCCTCTGCCGCCGCCTCTGCCGCTGCCGCCGGGGATCCGGTGCGGCGGCGGGGTGTGGTGCCGCTGGTCCCCGGGTCCTCCACGGATTCCAACCGGGACACCCACACCTCGATGCGGGTGCCGGGGCCGGACGAGCTGGCGGGGGGTGCGCTGGGCACGGCCCGGGTTCCGCGTCCTGCCGGCGGGTACCGGCCGGGGTCCGCGCGGCACCGGGCGGAGACCGTCCGCAAGCGGCGGCTCGCGCTGTCCGCTGCCGCGGTCGCGCTGGCCGCGGCGGTCGGAGTCGGCAGCTGGCTGGCCGTCTCCTCCGATTCGGCGCCGCCCCAGAACGACAAGCAGTCGGGCTCCACGTCCCCGTAGCGGGGCGCGCGCGGGCCGGGCGGGCCCTGCGGGGCCGGGTCCCCTACCCGCCCTTCGCCCGTTCCCCGGGCTGCGCCCGGACCCCTCCTGGGGCTCCGCCCCAGACCCCGTGCCTCAAACGTCGGCGGGGCTGGCATTGCCCTGCGGGCAATCCAGCTCCGGCCGGGCACAATCAGCCCCTCCGGCGTTTGAGGAGCGGGGGTCCGGGGGCTGGCCCCCGGGAACGGCGCCGCACCCGGCAACGGGTCCGGGGCGAAGCCCCCGGGGAGCGGTGGAAGGGCGGGTAGGGGACCTCGCCCCTCAGGGCTCCCCGGCTACTGCCCCGCGGGCTCCAGGGTTACGGCTCCGCAGGGCTCCGGGGCTACGGCCCCGCAGGGCTCCCCGGCTACGGCCCCGCGGGGCTCCGGGGCGCGGCTGCGGAGGCTACGCCCCGGTCAGTTCCGGGTGCCAGCGCCGCGCCACCGCCGGGTGCGCGCGGACCCAGCCCTTCAGCTCGTTGCGGCCGTACTCCGCGTGCAGCGGGTTGGACGCGTCGTGCGCTATCCCCGGCGCCGAGTCCAGGTAATCGCCCGGGACCGTCTCGATGACGGCGTCCAGGCGCGGGTTGTAGAAGAACGGCACCGAGAACCGCTCCACACCCCCCGCCGGGCTAGCCACGCGGTGGTCCGTCGCCGTCAGGTACCCCTCCGTAGCGATCTCCAGCAGCTCGCCCAGGTTGACCACGAAGGCCCCGGGCAGCGGGGGGACGTCCAGGAAGGCCCCGTCCCGGACCACCTGGAGCCCGCCCACCGAGTCCTGGAGGAGCAAGGTGAGGAAGCCGTAGTCCTTGTGGGCCCCGACCCCCTGGTCGGTGCCCGTCGGGGCGGATCCCGGGTAGCGGATCAGCTTCGTGTGCAGGTGGGGGCGGTCCGCGAAGGCCGCGTCGAAGAAGTCCGCCGGGGCGCCGATCGAGGCGAGCAGCTCCTGGAGCAGCCGGTGGGCCACCGCCGCCAGCCGGGACTGCCACTCCAGCACCACGTCCCGCAGTTCCGGAAGCGCCGCGGGCCACTGGTTGGGGCCCTCCAGCCACAGGTACGCCGGGTCGTCCGGTCCCACGTCCCGCGCCGGCCGCTCCGCGCCCACGTCGAGCTGGTCGCGCCAGTCGGAGGCGCCGCCCGTCAGCTCGTGCCCGATGCGGGTGTACCCCCGGAAGTGCGGGGAGTTGAGATTGCTCACGGCCAGCCGGTCCGCCTCCGGAAGGGCGAAGAACTCCCTGGTCAGCGCCAGGATGCGGGCGCTCTCGGCGGCGGTGATCCCGTGCCCGGTGAGGTGCAGGAAGCCACTGTCCCGGGCGGCTGCGTGCAGTTCCTTCCGGAAGGAATCGCGCAGCGCCGGATCATCGGCCTGGGAGAGGTCCAGGACCGGAAGGGAGGGCAGGGCAGAGGATGAATCGGGGGAAGAAGGGTGCGCGGACGGCATGACGGCTCCGTTTCGGATGTCACGGGGTCCTGTCCCCAGGGGTGGCGGGGGCCGCGGCGGGGGAGGGCCGCCGGCAGGGTTGGCGCCGGGGCCGCGGGGCCGCGTACAGGACCAAGTCGGATCGGGGTGGATCAGGCTTGGGGATGGTCCGGCGGCAGACAGCTCGTCGTCGTGACACGCATGTGGTCCACATGGCGGCGCTTCACGAGACGGCGCGTGACGGGGAGGGCGGTCATATCGTGAGCGTACGCCCGTGCGACCCGTCCTCAGTACGGGGGATCCGGCCTGCCCGGAGAGCGCCCCCCGGGGACCGGCTACGCTGGACCCGTGGCAGTCGTCGATGTTTCCGAAGAGCTGAAGTCCCTCTCCTCGACCATGGGGTCGATCGAGGCCGTCCTGGACCTCGACAAGCTGAGGGCAGATATCGCCGTGCTCGAGGAGCAGGCCGCCGCGCCGTCCCTGTGGGACGACCCGGAGGCCGCCCAGAAGATCACGAGCAAGCTTTCGCACCTCCAGGCGGAGGTCCGCAAGACCGAGAACCTGCGCGGGCGCATCGACGACCTGGCGGTGCTGTTCGACCTCGCCCAGGAGATGGACGACGCGGACACCCTCGCCGAGGCGGAGACCGAGCTGGTCTCCGTACGCAAGGCGCTGGACGAGATGGAGGTCCGCACCCTGCTCTCCGGCGAGTACGCCGAGCGCGAGGCGCTGGTCAACATCCGTGCCGAGGCCGGCGGCGTGGACGCCTCTGACTTCGCCGAGCGCCTGCAGCGCATGTACCTGCGCTGGGCCGAGCGCCACGGCTACGCGACCGAGATCTACGAGACCTCGTACGCGGAAGAGGCCGGCATCAAGTCGACCACCTTCGTGGTCAAGGCCCCGTACGCCTACGGAACCCTCTCCGTCGAGCAGGGCACCCACCGGCTCGTCCGGATCTCGCCCTTCGACAACCAGGGCCGCCGCCAGACCTCCTTCGCGGGCGTCGAGGTGCTGCCGGTCGTCGAGTCCAGCGACCACGTCGAGATCGACGAGGGCGAGCTGCGCGTGGACGTGTACCGCGCCTCGGGCCCCGGCGGCCAGGGCGTCAACACGACCGACTCCGCGGTCCGCATCACGCACCTGCCGACCGGCATCGTGGTCTCGTGCCAGAACGAGCGCTCGCAGATCCAGAACAAGGCGAGCGCGATGAACGTCCTCCAGGCCAAGCTGCTCGAGCGGCGCCGCCAGGAGGAGAAGGACAAGATGGACGCCCTCAAGGACGGCGGAAGCTCCTGGGGCAACCAGATGCGGTCCTACGTCCTGCACCCGTACCAGATGGTCAAGGACCTCCGTACGGAGTTCGAGGTCGGCAACCCGCAGGCGGTGCTCGACGGCGAGATCGACGGCTTCCTGGAGGCCGGGATCCGCTGGCGCAAGCAGCAGGAGCAGACCGCGTAGTCGCGTAGTCGCGTAGTCAGACATCACAGAAGGGCCCGGACGCCGTGGAGGCGTCCGGGCCCTTCCGTTCCTGCGTCTTCTGCGTCTGATCGGGACGTGGCGGCTGAGGAAGCTACGCCGTCTGCTGAGCCACCAGTGCCAGCGCGGCCACGAGGATCACCAGCAGCGCGATGAGCGCCATCGGGTTGATACCGCCGGAGAAGGGGCCCTCCTGCTGGAGGCGCTCCCGGTTCGCCCGGCACACCCGGCAGCGGCCTTGGCTGACAGGTCCGGCGCAGTTCGCGCACACGAGCCGGTCATATGTCATGCGCTCCTCCTTTCGTCCCCTCGGTTACAACGGTCGCGGGAACCGGTCCGTTCCCCCTCCCACTGTGCCAGCTTCGATGACATTCGGCGCGGCCCCTCCGTGCAATCGCGGTCGCGCACCTCCCGGACCAGGGGATATATCGGGCAACTCCGGACGCCGGGTCCACACCTCGCGCCTGTTCGCGTATGGTCACGCACACCTACTCCCGGCGACCGTGGTGCACCCGTGATCCGATTCGACAACGTCTCCAAGTCCTACCCGAAGCAGAGCCGCCCCGCACTCAGAGATGTCTCCCTGGACATCGCGAAGGGCGAGTTCGTCTTCCTGGTCGGCTCCTCCGGCTCCGGCAAGTCCACCTTCATGCGGCTCATCCTGCGCGAGGAGCGGGCGAGCCACGGCCAGGTGCACGTCCTGGGCAAGGACCTCGCCAAGCTCTCCAACTGGAAGGTTCCGCAGATGCGGCGCCAGCTGGGGACCGTATTCCAGGACTTCCGCCTGCTGCCCAACAAGTCGGTGGCCGACAACGTGGCCTTCGCCCAGGAGGTCATCGGCAGACCGCGCGGCGAGATCAAGAAGGCCGTTCCCCAGGTCCTCGAACTCGTCGGCCTCGGCGGCAAGGAGGACCGGATGCCCGGCGAGCTCTCCGGTGGTGAGCAGCAGCGCGTGGCCATCGCCCGCGCCTTCGTCAACCGGCCGGCGCTGCTGATCGCGGACGAGCCCACCGGCAACCTGGACCCCCAGACCTCCGTCGGCATCATGAAGCTGCTGGACCGGATCAACCGGACCGGCACCACCGTGATCATGGCGACCCACGACCAGCAGATCGTCGACCAGATGCGCAAGCGCGTCATCGAACTCGAGCAGGGCCGTCTCGTCCGCGACCAGTCGCGCGGCGTCTACGGCTACCAGCACTGAAAGGCTCCTGAGACGCGATGCGCGCCCAGTTCGTCATGTCGGAGATCGGGGTCGGTCTCCGCCGTAACCTGACCATGACCTTCGCGGTCATCATCTCCGTGTCCCTGTCGCTGGCCCTGTTCGGCGGTTCCCTGCTCATGCGCGACCAGGTGAGCAAGATGAAGGGGTACTGGTACGACAAGGTCAACGTCTCCATCTACCTCTGCAACAAGAGCGACGCCGAGTCCACCAACGGGGCCGCCTGCTCCAAGGGCGCGGTGACTCCGGAGCAGAAGCAGGCCCTGGAGACCGAGCTCAAGGGCATGGACCTCGTGGAGGCCGTCACCTACGAGTCCTCCGACGAGGCCTTCAAGCACTACAAGGAGCAGTTCGGGCACACCGCCCTGGCCGCGTCCATCACCCCGGACCAGATGCCCGAATCCTTCCGGGTGAAGCTCAAACAGCCGGAGAAGTACAAGGTCATCACGACCTCCTTCTCCGGGCGCGACGGGGTCCAGTCGGTGGAGGACCAGCGCACCGTGCTGGACAACCTCTTCAGACTCCTCGGCTACCTCAACTGGGCCGCCCTCGGCATCATGCTGATCATGCTGATCGTGGCGTTGCTGCTGATCGTCAACACGGTGCGCGTCTCGGCCTTCAGCCGTCGGCGCGAAACCGGGATCATGCGCCTGGTGGGCGCCTCCAGCTTCTACATCCAGGTGCCGTTCATCATGGAGGCGGCCTTCGCCGGCCTCATCGGCGCGCTGCTCGCCTGCGGGATGCTCGGCGCGGGCCAGTACTTCGTGATCGACCACGGGGCCGCGCTGCGCGACAAGATGGAGCTCATCAACTTCATCGGCTGGGACTCGGTCCTGACCAAGCTGCCGCTCGTCCTGGTCATCGGCGTCCTGATGCCCTCCCTGGCCGCCTTCATCGCGTTGCGCAAGTACCTGAAGGTTTGACGTCCTCCCCTTCGGCGACGAAGGGGATTCCTACCTCACGCTGCCTGGCGGGCCGGCGGCCCGCCAGGTCTCACGCGATCAGCGGTAGCCGGGATGAGACCAGCCCGGACGAGCATCACGCGTGCGGAGTTCTTGTCCCTGGGGGACACGGCTCCGCACGCGGTGCACGTGTAGGTACGTTCCGAGAGCGGCAGTGCGTGCTTGGTTCTCGCTCCGCATCGTCCGCAGTCCGTGGTGGTGTGCGCGGGATGCACGAGCCGTAGGTCGCGGCCGCGCTTGCGCGCCATGTTGATCAACTCGCGCTTGGTGGCCGAGATCGCCGCGTCCGCGGCCTTGCGGGCCATGTTGGACCTCGCGAGGAACTTCGGCCGGAAGTCCTCCACCGCCAATTGATCGAAGTCCGTCACGACGCGCTTGGCCCACTTGCGAGCCGTGTCCTGACGCTGCCGGACGATCTTCTTGTGAGCCTTCGCGGCCTGGTGCTTGACCTTGCGGTAGCCCTTCGAGGCAGCCTGTCCGAGCCTGGGCTTCCGGCGGGCCATCATCCGCTGGTAGCCGGTCAGCATCCTGTCGAGACCGGCAGGTCCACACTTCTCTTCGGCCCTGTGCGCCGCGCGGGACGTGGCGACACATTGGTTCCACACCCACCGGCACCGGTCCCCTTCGGACAGCAGGGCTGTGCGGGCCGTGGACGACACGCGCAGTCGATAGGTGTACCGGGCGTGTCCGGCCTCCCCGCCTTCTGCGATTGCCGCCATGACGTCAACCCAGGGAGCCCGGCCTGCTTCTCTCCCCGGTACGCAGATTCCCCACCCGAACGAGCGGCCGACCATTCGTGCCGCGGGAAGGGGTGCGCATCCTCTGGCTGGGTGGTGGTGAGCGCCCTCGTGCGGTCTGCTCAACGCTCCTTGCCGTCACGCGGCTTGTCGTACACTCGGCGCCATGCCGGGACTGACCGCTCTCCGTCTCCGGCCCCGCGACGTGCGTCGCGGGGCCGTTTTGACGTTGGTCTTCCTCGCCGCCGTGGGCGCCGGCGCGTGTACCGGGAGCTGGGACTTCGCCGACGGGGAGGCCGGGTCCACCCTGCTGGTGGCCCGTACGGATCCTCCCGCGCCGGGGCCGCACCCGCAGCCGCCCCGGGAGGCGGCCACCGCCGACCGGGACGCGGTGGCCCGCGCGGCCGCCGAGGCCGTCGCCGAGGGCAAGTCCGCGAAGTCGGCGGCCCAGGACGTGGTCAGCCGCAGCGGGGACCGCTGGGCCGCGGTGTACGACCAGGGCGAGTACGAGGCCTTCGCCGACGACCTGGACGGCCGCTGGACGGGCGTCGGCCTGTGGGCCGGGCGGCTGCGCGACGGCCGCATCGAGATCGACCGGGTCCAGCCCGGGAGTCCCGCGGCGCGGGCCGGGATGCGCGCCGGGGACCGGCTGCTCAGCATCGACGGGCAGGGCGTGACCGGGCTCAAGGTGGCCGAGGTGGTGGCGCTGCTGCGCGGCGAGGCCGGCACCCCCGTGGAGCTGAAGCTGACCCGCGGCGGGACCGACCTCACGCAGACCGTGCGGCGCGAGGAGCTGCGCAGCGAGCCCGTGACGGTACGGGAACTGCCCGGCGGGATCACGGTCATCAAGGTCGCCTCCTTCACCCGGGGGTCCGGCGAGCGGGTCCGTACCGCGGTGCGCGCCGCCCCGGCCGGCGGCGGGGTCATGCTCGACCTGCGCGGCAACACCGGAGGCCTGGTCACCGAGGCCGTGACGGCCGCCTCCGCCTTCCTGGACGGCGGGCTGGTGGCGACGTACGACGTGCGCGGCGCCCAGCGCGCCCTCTACGCGACCCCGGGCGGCGACACGGCCCGGCCGCTGGTGACGCTGGTGGACGGCGGCACGATGAGCGCGGCCGAACTGGTCACCGGAGCCCTCCAGGACCGGGGCCGCGCGGTGGCGGTCGGCACCCGCACCTTCGGCAAGGGCACGGTGCAGATGCCCACGGAGCTGCCGGACGGATCGGTGGCGGAGCTGACGGTGGGGACGTACCGCACTCCGGCGGGCCGCAGTCTGGACGGCACGGGCATCACCCCGGACCTGGCGGCGGCGGACCGGGTCGAGGAACGGGCCCGCACGGTATTGAGTGGCATCGGGGTGGGTCCGTAGTGCGAAAATGACCGCACTATGGCTAAGGAAACAGGGCGCAAGCTGATCGCCCAGAACAAGAAGGCGCGGCACGACTACACGATCATCGACACCTACGAGTGCGGCCTCGTGCTCACGGGTACCGAGGTCAAGTCCCTGCGTCAGGGCCGTGCCTCGCTGGTGGACGGCTTCGTGTCGGTGGAGAGCGGCGAGGCCTGGCTCTACAACGTGCACGTGCCGGAGTACAGCCAGGGAACCTGGACCAACCACAGCGCGCGGCGCAAGCGCAAGCTCCTCCTGCACCGCGAGGAGATCGACAAGCTGGACTCGAAGACGGGGGAGACCGGCAACACGATCGTGCCGCTCGCCCTCTACTTCAAGGACGGCCGGGCGAAGATCGAGATCGCGCTGGCGAAGGGCAAGAAGGAGTACGACAAGCGGCAGGCGCTGCGCGAGAAGCAGGACACGCGCGAGACGAACCGGGTGATCTCGGCCGTGAAGCGCAAGGAACGCGGCCAGCTTTAATCTTCTGGCACGCAGTGGTCCACTTCGCGTACCATGGCGTCAGCACCACGCGCTTGCGGGTGGCGCCGGTCGGGCGGGACGCATGGAGAGCGCCTGCTGGATCTCATAACTGAACAGCGTGAAACATGGGGATGATCGGTTTCGACAGCGGATGTCGATGTAGGGGAAGCGAGCCGAGAAAGCGGCAATGATCTCGTTAACCATATGTCGCAAACAATAATCGCCAACTCCAAGAGCGATAACTCCCGCTTCACCCTCGCTGCCTAATAACAGTGAGCTGAAGCCTCTGTGAGGAGCGTCAGCCCGGAAGTGGTCCCGGTCCGGATCCTGGCGTCAATTAGGGATCTAAACCTCTAACTCCGGTCACGGGGGATAGAGGGAAATCAAACAGTGACTGAGCCCGTCGGAGACTTGTCCGTGTGATCTCCGGGGCCGAGAAAAGCGCAGCGGAATGCGCTCGGAGAAGCCCTACTTCTGCACCGTTGGACGCGGGTTCGATTCCCGCCATCTCCACAACCCCCATGTTGGGTAAAGGCCCCGCGGCCATCAGGCTGCGGGGCCTTTGTCGTGCCCGTCAGTAGTGGTAGCGGGCCTTCAGGATCTTCATTTCCTTCTCGTCGGCCCGGTAGACGAGCCGGTGTTCGTCGTCGATCCGGCGGGACCCGTATACCGACAGCTCGCCCTGCAAGGGTTCGGGTTTACCGATCCCGCCGAACGGGTCGCGCTGGATTTCGCCGATCAGGCGACTGATCCTGCGGGCCATCTTCCGGTCCCATGCGAGCCAGAAGAGGAAGTCGTCCCAGGCACGGCGACCCCGCCCAGGAGGAGCGCCAGCAGCGCCGCACCCGCCGGGAGGGCGTACGGGGTGGTCGGGCCCCAGTGGTCGATCGCGGCGCCGGCCGTCGCGGAGCCTGCCGCGATGCCCGCGAAGAGGGCGGTGACGGCGAGGGTCATGCCCTCGTTGAGGCGGCCCGGCGGGGTGACGGCGTGGATCCGGGACATCGCGGTGACCATGACCGGGGCCGTGGCCATGCCGGCCAGCAGGAGGGCCGGGCCCAGGGCGAGGAGGGAGCTGGTGGCCGCCGCCGCCAGGGGCAGGAACATGGCGAGGGCCAGGGCGCCGAGGCAGACGGGGAGCGTGCGCGGGCGCAGGGTGCCGTAGAGCAGGCCGGCCGCGCAGGAGCCGGCCGCCTGGAGGGCGAGGACCGGGCCCGAGAGCCCGCCGAGCCCGTGGGCGCCGAGGTGGGCGATCGAGGTGATCTCCATGGAGCCGAACATCGCCCCGAGGGCGAGGAAGAGCGGCAGCAGTCCGCCCAGGGCGCGGAGCGGGGACGGCCCCCGGACCGCGGGCGCCGGCGGCGGCTCGGTGGCGCGGTGCGCCGTGAAGACCAGCATCCCGGTGAGGAGCAGGACGGCCCCGGCGAGGGTGCCCGCCTCCGGGAAGGCGGCGGTGCACAGGAACGCGGCGGCCACCGGCCCGAGCATGTACGCCAGTTCGTCGGCGGCCTGCTCGAAGGACATCGCGGTGTGCCGGGCGGCCTGGTCGTCCCGCAACAGGTGCGTCCAGCGGGCACGGGACATCCCGCCGATGTTGGGGGTGGTCGCGGTGGCGGCGTAGGAGGCGAAGAGGGTCCACGCGGGGGCGCCGCCGCGGACACACGCGATCAGGGAGAGCGAGCCGAGGACCGCGATCAGGGTGGCGGGCACGGCGACCCTGGCCTGCCCGTACCGGTCCACCAGCCGGGCCGTCCAGGGCGCCACGAGGGCGGTGGCGGTCAGGCCGGCCGCCACGACGGCGCCGGCCAGGGCGTAGGAGCCGCGCTGCCCGGCGATCATCATGACGGCGCTGACGCCGAACATGCCCATGGGGAGCCGGGCGATGAGGTTCCCGGTGGTGAACCCGCGGGTGCCGGGGAGCGCGAAGAGCCGGCGGTACGGGCCCGGGGCGCGGGCCGGCCGCGCCGCGCGGCCCGGATGCCCCTGCCGCGCCGGGGCGGCGGCGAGCACCAGCGTGCTGCCGGAGACGGCCATGAGCGGCGGGCCGCTCGCGGCCGGGGCGGCGCGGCGGGCGGTGCCGGTGCCGGGGGCAGGGACACGGGCAGGGGCAGGGCCCGGGGCAGCGGCAGCGGACGGCGGGGTGGTGGTGGGCATGGATCAAGGCTCGGGCCGGGGGCCGTCAGCGGTCCAACACCTGTTCGGGGGTGATTCACCGCTCTGTGCTGTCAATGTGGTCTAGTCTCCGCAGATGACGCCCCGAGACGTGGAACCCCGCCTGCTGCGCGCCTTCCTCGCCGTGGCCGAGGAACTGCACTTCACCCGGGCCGCAGCCCGCCTCTACGTGGCCCAGCAGGCCCTCAGCCGGGACGTGCGCCGGCTGGAACAGACCCTGGGCGCGCCCCTGTTCGTACGCACCACCCGCGCCGTCGAGCTGACCCCGGACGGGGAGCGGCTGCTGCCCCTGGCCCGGGGCGTGCTGCGGGCGCACGAGGAGCTGGCCTCGGCGTTCACCGCCGGAGCGGGGCCCCGGCCGCTGCTCGTCGACCTCAACACCGATGGCCCCGGGACCGCCCGCAGCGTCCTGGACCGGGCCCGCGAACTGGCCCCCGACTGCGAGCTGATGGCCCGCTTCGAGTCCGGGCTGACCCACGCCGCCGCCGAGATCGCCGCGGGCCGCCTCGACGTCTCCTTCGGGTACGCCGACGGCCTCGACCCGGCGCTGCGGGCCCGCCTCGCGCATGCGCCCGTACGGTACGAGCCGCTCGCCGTGCTGCTGCCCGAGGGGCACGCGCTGGCCGCGCTGGACGCCGTACCGCTGGACGCGCTGCGCGGCGAGACGGTGTACACCGGGGCCGGGAACCCGCGGACCCGGGAGTGGACCGGGCTGGCGCGCGAGCTGTTCGCCGGCCGGGGCATCGCGGCCGCGCCGCCCGCGCCGGTGGCGGTGGGCAAGGACGAGTTCCGCCGGGTCATGGTCAAGACCGGCAACCCGGTCCTGGCCACCGTGGACTTCCTCGACATGCCCGGCTGCGTCAAGCGGCCGCTGACCGCCCCGGTGCCGCTGTCGCCGCTCTCCATGGTGTGGCGGAAGGGATCGAGCCATCCCGGGCTCGACGCGCTGCGCCGCGCCGCCGCGGAGCTCGGGGCCGGGCGCGGCTGGCTGGAGGTGCCCCCGGACAGTTGGCTGCCCGCGCTCACACCAGCCCCGGGCGACGGGTGAGTGCAAGGTTTCCCGCCGGTCATCCGGCGGGGACCGGGGCCGAAACGAGCCCTTCCTACGGTCGTCACCACGGACGAGACGCGATGAGCCCCGACAAGGCCGACGAGCGCGACGTGATCGCAGCAGCTGTGGAGGCGTGTGATGACCAGTACGACCGCACCGCGCAAGGGTGGCCGCTGGATCGAGCGGTGGGACCCGGAGGACGAGACCTTCTGGCGGGAGACGGGCGAGAAGACGGCCCGCCGCAACCTGATCTACTCGGTGCTCTCGGAGCACATCGGGTTCTCGATCTGGTCCCTGTGGTCCGTGATGGTGCTCTTCATGGGCCCGAAGTACGGGATCGACCCCGCCGGGAAGTTCTTCCTCATCGCCACCGCCACCTGCGTGGGCGCCCTGGTCCGGGTGCCCTACACCTTCGCCGTGGCCCGCTTCGGCGGCCGCAACTGGACGGTGGTCAGCGCCCTGCTGCTGCTGGCGCCGACGGTCGCCGCCTGGATCGTGATGGAGCCCGGGACCTCGTACGACACCTTCCTGCTGGTCGCCGCGCTGACCGGGGTCGGCGGCGGCAACTTCGCCTCGTCGATGACGAACATCAACGCCTTCTTCCCGCTCCGCAAGAAGGGCTGGGCGCTCGGCCTCAACGCGGGCGGCGGCAACATCGGCGTCCCCGTGGTCCAGCTCGCCGCCCTGCTGGTCATCGGTACGGCCGGGGCCGGCCACCCGCGGCTGCTGCTCGGCGCCTACA